>NZ_BAABKK010000024.1:0-351590 GCF_039543785.1 Arthrobacter gyeryongensis | reverse complement strand
GAGAACTGGACGCAGGAAAATCAACTAGCTATCGCATAGACGCTGGACTGCCAACGGGGGCCCAACCACTATCCCGTACTGCGCCCCATTGAAGTCCATCCACGCAGTAACTTCTTGTGATTGCCCGGGGGCAGGGGCTCTCGTTGGTTCTTGTCGACAGATACGAACCGATGGTATCTGCATCGCCACAGTCGGTCCCGGCGCCGTAGAACAAGTAAACAAACCACCGCCCAGCGCAACGCCGGATTGGGTTAGCTCCGAGAACTGGAGAGCCAATCCACGGGGTAGCCCATCTCTTCAAGGGTGAGCAGAACCGGTTCGACAGTGAACGGGAAGGCAATCCAGCGGAGAGCGCCATGTCCCTGGATGCCAACGCCGTCCCAAATCAGTCCACGCACACGATAGATCGTCTTGACTTCGCCACGCTCGACGCGCCATGGACCCATAAACCGCCCCAGACCCAAACGTGCCCGAAACTCTAGTCTCTCAGGGGCGGCCACAAGCTCGATAAATGGTGCCGTGGCCCTGAACTTCTGATTGTCAAAACCAACGATGACGCAATAAAGCTCGCCAACTGCGCCACTTCCAGAGGCCATGTCCATGGCGATCATCATATGGTCCTCGATTCCGGCGTGGAAGGAAAATTGTCGCCCCAAGGCCGATGCAGTAACCCAAGACAACAGGCATCGGCTCGACGCGCGCGCAAGGACATCCGCTAGCCACGGTCGGATGGGAGCCGCGCAGCAGGCACCTGGACTTTGCCGATCAGGTCATCCGCCGAACAGTTCAAGGCATCCATTAGCGCAACGAGCACCTGCAGATTCAGCCGCTCGGGCTTCTCGGTGGCCAACCGGTAGACCTGGCTGGCTGACAGATGCACGCCGCGCTCATTCAGCAGTGGAATCAGCTTCGTGGTGCTGAAGAGCCCCCTGGTGGCCATTACTTCCCGCAGCCTCCACTCGTAGTCCAGGGAATTCATTGCTCAACCTTCCCAGCGCCGGCGGCCGCAAGGAGACCCGAGACGGCCTTCCGCATCATTTTGTTCGCGAAATCCCCGCTGACCGCGGTGTAGATCGCCGTCGTGGACTGATATGCATGACCGACCTGCCGTTGAATGAACATCGGGTCCACGCCGTCCTCGGTCAGGTGCGTGACGTAGCTGTGCCGTAAAGCGTGCGGAGACAGGACCTGGTCCAGTGCGAGTTCATCACGGTACTCGGCGAACCTCCTGCTTACATCGTCAGCGCGCAGCCGTCGACCACGCTCGGAGAGCCAAAGAGCGTTCGAGGATTCGTCCCGCACCAGCGGCCAAATGTTTTCCACATAGTCCCGCACCGCATCGGCCGTCCACCCGTGCAGGGTGGCCACGGACCTTCGTTTCGGAGCTCCTCCGCTGGAGGACTTGCCATTCCTGACCAGCAGCATCCCGAAAGGACCGAACTCCGGGGCATGGGGGTTTCGATAGAAGTCCGTCACGTCCAGTCCCGCGGCCTCGCTCGCACGCAACCCCCAGGCATAAGCCGCCTTGAACAAGGTGGCGTCCCGGTAAGCGATGAACGTTCCCTTGCGCCCAGAGGCCAGTCGCAGATCAACCTCTCGCACTCCCGGACCCAGTCGTAGTGCGGGGAACATATGAAATCGCAGAATTGGGCGACCGTGTTCTGGTATCCCCTGATGGTCGAGGGAGCCAAGCGCCTGACGGAGACGAGGTCCTGCATCCATTCATCGAACAATGCAGCCGACCAGTGCCAGGGAAAGGTCCCGGAGGCATCACGAAACCGCTGGACGACGTTCAGGCATGACCGCACCCCCGCAGGTTTCAGATTCCGGCCACCGAGACGCTGAGCGCTCCAGTCCTCAAGCATCGCGGAAAATACAGCTTCCTCCTCATCAAGGTAGGCCACCCCTGGAACGAGCAGCAGGGAAGCCGACCCATGAAAGACTTGATCCGAACCCAAAACGCAACCCCCTGATGCATTATTCCTGCATTAAACGCATGATTTCGGAGTCACGTCAATAACCGCTGCGGTGTTGGATCTCTAAAACGGGAACGTGGAGGCTGCGCCCTGGTCCGAATCCTGCATCTGATGCAACATGGTGGTTTCTTAGATATCAATACGATTACCCACCGCACTAGACAACCGCATCCGGGGGCTTCAACGGGGTCTAGCAACCCTAGGGCCGCTCTTCTGGGAGGCAAGATTATGGGTTGTATTCACATGCGTAGTCGGATGATAAAGAAGAAGTAGACCCAGACGGGCATCGAAAGCACTGAAAACACGGCCATCGCGGTCCGTTCCCGGGATCGCTTGCGCAGGATTGCGGAGAGCAGCCAGAATGCGAGCATTCCGATGAGTCCTCCGACGCAGTTCAGAATCACGTCGTCGATGTCCGATGCTCCAACCGCAAACACGCCCTGGATGATCTCCACGGCGACGCTGACCGAGGCGACCGTGAACATGGTCGGCCGTGCGGCCGCCCGATGTCTGAGCCATGATGCGTAGACTCCGAGCGGGATGAAGATCAGGATGTTCCCGACGACGTTGGCGAACGCTACTCTCTCGGTCCCGGGAGAGTGGCTAAACGCGTATTCCGCGATACTTGCGAACGGGATGAGATTGATCGATCTCTCCGAACCCGGTGCACGAGAGAAGAGAAGCAGCTTCAGTAGGAAGGCCGCGTAGAGGGCGAAGACGGCGAAGATGGCCACGGTCTCCGCTTTCGCCCGTTTCGTGCTGTGTCGCCTGCTCGGCACATCATCCGTGACCGCGGTGGGTTTCCGTTGTGCACACATCCGCAGGACGATACAGAGGAAACCTGTCGTGCTCCTGTGAGACCTGGATTCGACAACCGCCGCAGAGGAGCGCAACGTGGCCGACCTTGGATCCAGGCCGCACGAAAGCCACCGCCGCGACGATACAGTGTTTAGCACCACGCCCTAGGGGGCCTGCGTTACCGCAATCAAGCTGGGCCATTGGCCGCCGCCTATCGGCAGTGGTGGGCCCGGTTCGTGGTCGAGACGGTGGAAGTTGCCAGCTTCGTCATGTCCCTGCGGATGCTCCACGGGATCAGGGTCCGGGCCGAGGGAAACATTGAGTAGCGCCGCGAAAAACCCGCCATTTATCGCCGCGATTCGCAGTCTCACAGACTCTGGATAAGCGGGAAACCGGACGCTCATGGTCCTGCTGCTGTGGACCAACGGCTACCGCACGGCTTCAACTCCGACGAGGGCTTCGATCTTGTGGTGGCATTGGCTGCCGGCGACATCGATTTGCAGCACGGCGCCATCTTGATAGAGAAACACCTGATTCGACGGTAGGCCCGTGGTGGCGTGTCCCAAGCTGATTGCCGGGATTTCCGTTGAGCTTCGGCATCAGCGCAGCCACCGATCATGCATGGCGGGCAAGCGCATGATGGGACATGATCGGAATATGCGCCGATCCGGAACGTATCCATTCTGGGCGGTCCCGCCAGCCCTGCGCGGCTACAGGATCGAGTGGTTGCGCCACGATCTGGTAGCCGGTGCCGCTCTCTTCGCGATCTTGGTCCCTGCGGGAATGGCTTATGCCCAGGCCGCCGGTCTTCCACCGGTGAACGGCCTGTACGCGACGGTAGTGCCCTTGATTGCCTACGCACTGTTCGGGCCATCGCGTGTGCTGGTGCTGGGGCCGGATTCCTCACTTGCCCCTATGATCGCTGCGGCCTTGGTTCCCTTGGCCAGAGACAGCGAGCAGAAATCGGTTGCACTGGCGGGCCTCCTGGCCATGCTGATCGGCGGCATTTTGCTGTTCGGGGCAGTGCTGAGGCTGGGAATCGTCACGGGACTGTTGTCGAAGCCCATCCGGCTCGGGTATCTCAACGGCATCGCATTGCTGGTAGCTGTGTCCCAGCTTCCCACCTTCCTGGGGATTTCCGTGGCAGGCGGCACCCCTTGGGAAAAACTCTTCGCCGCCGTGCCGAAGGTGTTTGCCGGCGAATCCAATGTGACGGCGCTGCTGTTCGGCGTGATCTCGCTGGCGCTCATCTGGATTCCCCGCTGGCTGAGATGGAAGGTTCCGGGTGTGCTTATTGCGGTTGTCGTGGCCTGCCTGGCAGTAGCCCTGCTGGGATTCCACGATCGTTTGAAGGTCACCGGCGCCCTCCCTCACGGGCTCCCTACTCCGGCCCTGGGCGGAATTGGCTGGCCCGACGTGCTGGCGCTTTTGCCCGCCGCCGCTGCGATCGCCCTCATCGTCTTCGTTGATACTGGAACACTGTCCCAATCCTTGGCGGCCGCAGAGGGGAGCAAAGTATCCGGCAACCATGAAATGGCAGCCTTGGGTGTGGCGAACGCTGCCAGCGGGCTGCTGGGTGGCTTCCCCGTGTCGGCCAGTACGTCCCGCACCCCGGTGGCAGTCGAGTCCGGTGCAAAATCCCAGCTCACAGGGGTAGTAGGCGCAGTTATGGTGCTCGGCTTCATGCTCGTGGCGCCCGGTGTCACCGAGTTCCTGCCCGCAGCAACCCTTGCAGCCATTGTCATCGCCGCCGCCGCGGGAATAGCCGACCCGGCCGGTGTGAGGCGGCTTATCGGCATGAGCCGCAGTGAATCGTTGGTGATGCTCGCGGCATTTCTGGGGATCACCATACTTGGCGTCCTCCCGGGCATCGCCGTTGCCATCGGTTTGGCCCTGCTGGACTTCCTGCGGCGAGCCTGGGACCCCTACCGCACTGAACTGGTGGACGTGCCCGGGGTGCCGGGATACCACGACGTGAGCCGCCATCCGGAAGGGGATCGCATCCCTGGCCTGTTGATCCTGCGCTTCGACGCACCGCTATTCTTTGGCAACGGAGCCTTGCTGGGGTCATTCGTGCGCAACGAACTGGACAAGGCGGCGAACGGCATAGAGCGCGTGGTGCTGGCAGCAGAACCCGTGACGGGAATCGACACGACTGCACTGGACGAGTTGGTGGAGCTTGACGAATGGCTGGACCGGCGCGGCGTGGACTTGGTGTTCGCCGAGCTCAAAGGCCCCGTCAAAGACAAGTTGTTGCAATACGGCATGGGCTCGCGCTTCTCCTCCGAACATTTCTACCCAACGGTGAGCGAAGCCGTGAGGGCGTTCCACCGCGGGAAGGGGGAGGAATAGTCGCCGTCGAGGGTCTGCGCATGGCCGCCGTCGTAAGCATGCTCGTGAATAGCTTGACGGTGGACCGCATCAGAGCGGACCGCCTTGGCAGGAGGCTGAACTATGACGCAGGAGTTAACGCTTTCCTTGGCTGATCCGCGCGCGACCCTGGAGAAGGTCGGCGGCAAGGGTGCATCGCTCGCGCGACTAGCGGGCTGGGGCTTGCCCGTGCCGGATGGCTTCCATCTCACCAGTGAGGCGTATAGGAGCTTCGTGGCCGGCAACGGCCTCGAAGCTACGATCCTGGCGACGCTTGACCTGGCGGATCCGTCGGAGCCTTCGTCCCTCGAGGCGGCGTCGACCGCAAGATCCGATCTTTTCACCGGCGCTCCGATGTCGTCGGGGATTGCCGAGGCCATCGCATGCGCCTATGCACGGTTGCCCGAAGGCGCGGCGGTCGCGGTGCGCTCTTCCGCTACCGCGGAGGACCTACCCGGAATGTCCTTTGCAGGCCAGCAAGAGACCTATCTCAACGTGCGCGGAGAGGAGGAGCTGCTACAGGCGGTGGGTGCGCTGCTGGGCCTCCCTCTGGACGGCACGTGCGATCGCCTACCGTCTGAAGATGGGGGTCGACCAGCGATCGGTGTCCACGGGGGTCGTGGTCCAGGTCATGGTGGCCCCGGATGTTGCCGGGGTGCTGTTCACGGCCGATCCCACGACAGGGGAGCGAGGGGTGATGGTTATCAACGCCAGCTACGGCCTGGGGGAGACGGTGGTGTCGGGCCTGGTGACTCCGGATACCTTTGTGGTGGACAAAGCGATCCTGACGGTGAAGAAGGCGACGCTCGGAATGAAGGACCTGGAGTGGGCAATCGCCGACGGAAAGTGCTGGCTCTCCAGGCACGACCGATGACGGGCCTGCCGGCCGCCCCGCTTGTGGACGTGCGCTGGGAGCCGCCCATGCCGGGGACGAAATGGATCCGGCGCCAAGTGGCTGAAAACATGCCTGAACCCTTGTCCCCGCTCTTCGAGGAACTGCACCTCAGCGACGGAATGGAGCTCGCCATGCGGATGGACATGGAGAGGCTGGGATACACCCCGGTGTCGTGGCCGACACCGGGCTCCCCTCGTACGCCACGGTCAATGGGTACGCCTACCTATGCGCAAGCTTTACCATCAACGGAATGGGCCTGCTGAAACTCCTGGGCTTCTTTCTCAGCGGCAAGACAATGCGCGCCACCTTCGTCCAAGCGATCCCCTACTGGCGGGATGACGTCCTGCCGGGCCACCTGAAGACTGTGGAACGATGGAAGGAATTGGACCTGGCCGAAGCGCCGGACGAGCGGCTCCTCGATGGGATCCGCGAGCTCGCCCTATCGGAGGCCCGCTACTGGGGCAGCACCACCCTCGTCCTGGCTGCCGCGAAGGGCAGCGAGCAGCTCTTCAGCCGCTCCCTGGCCATCACGACGCCGGGACGGGGCCTGAGCAGCTCGCTCTTCCTGCGGGGTTTTTCCTCGAAAGCCCTCGAAGCCCAGGTGCAGCTCGAGGCCATCGCGGAGCATCTGCGTGCGTCCGACGAACTACGCCGGATCGCCCGGTCCAGTCCCGCTCAGCGGCTGCTCGATGCCCTGGGCGTCTGCACCGGGGGAGCCGACGTGGCAGAGGAACTCCGGCATTACCTCGACCGGTACGGCCACCAGGTCTACAACCTGGACTTCGCGGAACCGACCCAGGCCGAGGACCCGATACCGGTCCTGCAGAGCCTGAAGGCCATAGTGCAGCAACCCGGGATGGATGTGCGCGTACGGCAGGCGGAGATGACCCGCGACCGCGAAAGCCTGGTGGAGCAGACGGTCCGCTCCCTCGATCCAGTGCGGAGGGGCGTTTTCCTGAAGGTCCTACGCTGGGCGCAAGGCTTCGCCCCCTACAGGGAAGAGTCCCTCTTCTACATCGGTTCGGCCTGGCCGGCTCTCCGCCGTCTGGCGCTGGAGCTGGGGCCGCGATTGGCCGAGGCAGAGGCCGGTCCGGCACGGGCGTAGCGTGAACGACCCACGGGCCGTATTCCGTGGGCAGGGATAAGGGGGGTCCTTGTGCCCTGTTTCGCGTTGGACCGGATCCCTAGCATGGGCAGCATGACAAGCAAAGACAATATCCCAGCAGCAGAAATCCTCGAGCCCCCGGAGTGCTGGAGGCTGCTCGCGGAAACATCGGTGGGACGTTTGGCGCTCATCGTGGACGGGCATCCGGATGTCTTCCCTGTGAACTACCAAGTGGACAACGAATCCCTGCTATTCCGGACGGGATCCGGAACCAAGCAGGAAGCCCTTGAGGCCGATGCCACACTGGCCTTGGAGGCCGACAGCGTGAGCGCGGAGTTCGGCATGGCGTGGAGTGTCGTGGTCAAAGGAAAGGCCCAGAGAGAGACCGGGGGTGGGCAAGCCCTCGATTCGGTACGGCGTGCGTTGTTCCCGTGGCAAGGGGTCGGGAAGGACATTCTGATCAGAATCGTGCCGGAATCGGTGACAGGCAGGAGATTCACGCTGACTCCGCCCATGAGGTGGACGTCGCCCCTCAACGACGCCACCCGCGCCGGAGTCGAATGACCCGGGCAGGGGTGCCGTTGTGGATGCACGCAGCGTGGTCTGGCTAGAAGATGTCAGGGCCACGGACGTGTCGGAAGTCGGAGGGAAAAATGCCTCGTCGGGCGAACTGATCCACGCCCTGGTGGGTAAGGGAATACGGGTCCCAGACGGATTCGCGACCACAGCTGCCGCATTTCGCACCTTTCTGGCGTGGAACCAATTGGGTCCGAGGTTGTCCGGGGTCGCCTCGGATTATCAAGCAGGGAAGCTGAGCTTGAGAAGCGCAGGCGCGGCCATGCGATCCTTGGTACTTGGTGGAAAGATTCCCCCCGAACTTGAAGAAGGCATCCGGGCAAAGTATCAGGAACTTGCTACCCGCGCCGGCCGTGAGGACCCCGCCGTCGCGGTCAGAAGCAGCGCGACGGCGGAAGATCTTCCGGATGCGAGTTTCGCCGGGCAGCAGGAAACCTTCCTCAATGTCAGGGGTGAGCAGCAGGTGCTGGACGCTTGCCTGCGCTGCTATGCGTCCTTGTTCACCGACCGTGCCATAACGTACCGCGAGCTGATGAACTTTGGAGAGTCCGGCGTGGCACTGTCCGTGGGCGTCCAGCTGATGGTCCGGTCTGACATCGGGGCTTCAGGAGTCATGTTCTCGCTCGACACCGAAACGGGCTTTCCGCGCGTAGCGGTCATCAGCGCCAACTGGGGACTCGGCGAAACAGTGGTCCAAGGTTCGGTCAATCCGGACAAATACGGCGTGTTCAAGCCGTTGCTCGCCTTCCCGGACTACTCGCCGATCATCGAGAAGACCAAAGGCACCAAGCTGCGGAAGTTGGTCTACAGGCCAGGCGACGACGGCGGAACGGTCCTGGTGGACAATAGCGAATCCGAACAAAGAGCATTCGTCCTGCAAGACCCGGACATCGTGCAGCTTGGGCGGTGGGCGGTCCAGATTGAGAACCACTACGGATGTCCCATGGACATGGAATGGGCCAAAGACGGAGCATCCGGCGAATTATTCATCGTCCAGGCAAGGCCGGAGACCGTCCAGGCCCGCAAGAGCAGCACAATGCTGGTCACACATCGCCTGACCGAACAGGGGCGCCTTCTGGTCGAAGGCGCCGCGATCGGGGACTCTATCGCCTCGGGGCCAGCTTGTGTGATCAAGCAGGCCTCGGACATCGAGCGGTTCATCGACGGCTCCGTGCTCGTTACGGAGCAAACCGATCCTGACTGGATGCCGGTCATGAAACGGGCCCGGGCCATCATCACAGACCGGGGCGGAGCCACAAGCCATGCAGCCATCGTGAGCCGCGAACTCGGCATCACTGCAGTCGTGGGGACTTCCAACGCGACTTCCGTGATTGAGGACGGGCAATCCGTCACTGTGTCCTGCGCTGACGGGGACACCGGGCATGTCTTTGACGGGATCCTGGCCAGCGAAACCGAGGAAATCGACCTCGGGACTCTTCCACCAACGAGAACCGACGTCATGCTGACGATCGCGAGCCCTGCCGCGGCGTTCAAATGGTGGCGCCTGCCCGCGCGGGGGATCGGACTGGCTCGAATGGAATTTGTCATAAACGACATGGTCAGGCTCCACCCGATGGCGTCGGTATTCCCCGACCGGCTCACCGACGTCGAGGAACGCCACGCTGTCACCGAGCTGGCGAACGACTATGACAACCCTGCCGAGTACTTTGTTGACACCCTCGCACTTGGTCTTGCCAAGCTTGCCGCACCGTTCCACCCGGCTCCAGTGATCGTGAGGTTGAGCGATTTCAAGACCAACGAGTATGCACATTTGATCGGAGGGTCCGTATTCGAGCAAGCGGAGGCGAATCCCATGATCGGCTTGCGGGGCGCGTCCCGCTACTATCATCCGCAGTACCGCCCCGGCTTCGACCTTGAATGCAGGGCAATCAAGAGGCTCCGCGAACACTGCGGTTTCACTAACGCCATGGTGATGGTGCCGTTCTGCCGGACTGTAGATGAAGCAGACCGGGTCTTGGCTGTGATGGCCGATAATGGTTTGGTCCGCGGACGCGACGGGCTTCAGGTCTACATGATGTGCGAGATCCCATCCAACGTCGTCCTGGCTGAGCAGTTTGCTTCCCGGTTCGACGGCTTCTCCGTAGGTTCCAACGATTTGACCCAGCTGGTTCTTGGCGTTGATCGTGACTCCGCCCAACTGGCTGCACTGTTTGACGAACGGAACGAGGCCGTGATGACCATGATCCGCGAGGTCATCCGCAAGGCCCACGCGTCCGGCATCAGGATCGGAATATGCGGGCAAGCTCCCAGTAACTTTCCCGAGTTCGCTGAGTTCCTGGTCGGAGAAGGAATTGATTCCATCTCACTCAACCCGGATAGCTTCCTCCGTACGGTCCCGCGCATTGCAATGGCTGAGGCCCGGCTGCGCAAGAGTGACTGAGTCGCGGGGCGACAGCGAGGGAAGTGAGAGGAAAATGAGATGACCAGTAACGGTTCATTCATGATTGTGGTTGGCGTTGACGGTTCCAAACATTCCCAAAACGCACTGAAGTGGGCCTTGGACGAGGCGGCCCGGCGCGACGGCGGGCTTCGCCTGATCACCGCGTGGAGCAAGCCGCCGATGTCCTGGTACCCGGCGCTGCTGGAAACGGCCGTCGGTGAGATCGTTGCCGAGGATTCCCCCGAACGGATTGCAGAGACGGTGCAGGCTGACGCACTGAGAACTGCTGCCGGTGAGGGCATATCGGCCACTGGGCAGGTCGTCCACAGTGATTCAGCGGCGTCAGCCATACTCGACGCCGCCAAGGACGCGGATCTAATCATCGTCGGGTCCCGTGGACACGGCGGGTTTCCGGGTCTGCACTTGGGCTCGGTCTCGACCCAGGTTATTAACCACGCACCGTGTCCTGTGCTCGTCGTCCCCTGAGCCAAAAGGCCGCCACAGCTTCCTGAGGCTTGAGAACAGGAGCTTTCACCATGACCCATCTTGTTGCCTATGCAAGTGCGTTGGGATCCACCCGGGAAGTAGCCCAACGTGTGGCTTCCCGCATGGAGGTTGCGCTGGGCGACGTCGATTGCCGGTCCGTTGAGGAGGTCGGGTCTGTCTCCGGCTATGAGGCCATTGTGGTCGGCAGCGCCATCCACAACCAGGCATGGCTGCCCCCGGCCCTGCTGTTCCTCTCCCGCAATGGACCCGAGTTGGGCAAACGATCCGTCTGGGCCTTCAGCGTTGGGATGGCCGATGCCCTGCCGAAACCGTTTCGTCAACGCGGCGCAGCGATTCAACAAGAGCGACTGGCAAGAGTCCTGTCCGAGAGAGTCCCGCTTCGTGGCCACCGAGTCTTTTCCGGTGTCTACAGGGCCAGCCAGATGCCAACACCGCTCCGCTTCCTTTTCCGGCTCGCCGGCGGCCGATTCGGGGACCTGCGTGATTGGACTGCTATTGACGCCTGGACGGATCAGATCATCGCCCTACTCCAAAAACTGGATTCTTCCCTTTAAAGGATCGCAGCATTATGGAAGCACAGGCGGGCGGATATGTGGTGGCCAGCGGCGAACATTTCGGAGTGCCGCTTCAGAGTGAACAAATCCAGTGACCGCCGCAGCGTCCTGAGTTGGTTACGGGCCTGTGACTTTCGGCCCTGTCGAGGACCAAAGCGCGGGACCAGTCTTAGATGAAAGCCATCAACAGCGGAGCCTGAGCTTGCTTGGAGTCCGCTGGCGTCACCATCGAAGGAGCATCACATGGAACGGGTCATTGACAAGGTTGCACTGGTCAGCGGGGGTGCACGCGGCATTGGGGCTGCCGTGGCATCCCGGCTCCATGGTGAAGGGGCAAGGGTCGTCATAGGCGACATCCTGGACGAAGAGGGAAAGGAGACCGCGGAGCGGATGGGCTCGGGCGCGCTCTATGTCAACCTCGACGTGACCAGCCCGCAGGACTGGGAGGCAGCGGTGGGTGCCGCCGTCGAGACCTTCGGAGGACTGAACATCCTGGTGAACAATGCCGGCATCGTGAACTTCGCCTCGATCGAGGACTACACGCTGGAGCAATGGAATGCCGTCATCGGGGTCAACCTGACCGGGACTTTCAACGGGATCAAGGCCGCGATCCCGGCCATGAAGCACTCCAAGGGCGGGTCGATCATCAATATTTCTTCGATCGCCGGGATCCAGGGTTATGAGCAAATCCCGGGATACACGGCTTCGAAGTTCGGCGTGCGCGGGCTGACCAAGAGCGCCGCGTTGGACCTGGGCCGCCATGGCATCAGGGTCAACTCCGTCCATCCCGGTGTGATCTCCACCCCGATGACGGCAGGCATGCCGATGGACATGAGCCACGTGGCGCTGGGCCGGATGGGACATCCCGGGGAAGTCGCGGACCTCGTCCTGTACCTGGCTTCCAACGAGTCTTCGTATGTCACCGGGGCCGAGTTCGTCATCGACGGCGGCGACACCGCGGGAACGGTAACGCCGGCTGAGGAAAAGTAGAAAAGTAGACTCATTGGCGCCTGCCCAGCGCGCGCAAAGTCTGAGCCTCGGAGCGTTTACAGGCTGTGTCACGATCCTGTGAGGTCCACGACGGGAGTAGAAGCGGCGCCTTTCTTCACTGAATCAAGGTTCGTTAGAGCTTCGTCCTTGCCGCCGTAAGCTTCGCTGGTGACAATGACCTCCCCGTTGCCGCCCTTGATCCTGAACCTGAAGAATCCCGCGTTGTCGGTATAGACCTCAATTGTGCCTTTCATTCCGGCGTCCTTCGCAGCTTCATACGGTCGCTCCTTCTCAGTGACGCTGCCAGACATCCTTACTTTGCGCGGGCTGGTTGGCGTCCATTTCAAGACTGGGGTTCCGTGGCGCCCGCGTGTAGTGCCGAAAGTCACTTCTGAGTCCTTCACGTCCCCAACGAGGGCAAACCTTAACCACGGCCGGGTCAGGGGTCTGCGACCTGAGACTGTACGGCAGTGATGGCGACTGTGTTGATGATGTCTTCCACCGTTGAACCCCTGGAGAGATCGTTGATCGGCTTGCGGAGACCTTGCAGGATAGGGCCGACCGCCACTGCCCCCGACGACTGTTCAACAGCCTTGTAGGTGTTGTTGCCGGTGTTCAGGTCGGGGAAAATGAATACCGTTGCTTGGCCGGCCACGGTTGAGGCGGGCAATTTGAAGTTGGCAATCGCGGCATCCACAGCGGCGTCGTATTGGATTGGGCCCTCAGCGGGAAGGTCCGGCCGGGCTTCCTTGACCAGAGCGGTCGCGCGTCGCACTTTGTCCACCGCACCTCCTGTGCCCGATCCGCCGGTGGAGTAGGACAGCATGGCGACCCTGGGCTCCACGCCAAACTGCGCGGCGGTGTCCGCGGATGCAATCGCGATATCGGCAAGCTGCCACTCCGTCGGCTCAGGAATGACGGCACAGTCGCCATACACCAGAACGCGGTCGGGGAAGAGCATGAAGAACACCGATGAAACCGTGCGCACACCGTCCCGGGTTTTCACGAACTCCAGGGCTGGACGGATGGTATTCGCCGTGGTGTGGGAAGCTCCGGAAACCATCCCGTCCGCCTCGCCCAGTTGAACCATCATCGTGCCAAAATAGGCTCCCTCAAGCATGATTTCCCGCGCCCGTGCCAATCCCATTCCCTTATGCGCCCGTAGTCGTTGGTATTCCTCCGCGAAGCGCTCGCGCAAGTCCGACGTGGCCGGATCAATAACCGCCAGACCGTCAAGATCGATCCCCTGGGCTGCGGCCAAGCCATCCACTGCGGCTTTGTTGCCCAGGATGATCAGTTCACAGACATCCCTGCGGTGCAGGAGTTCGGCGGCGCGGAGCACCCTGGCGTCTTCCCCTTCCGTCAAGACGATCCGCCGCTTCTGTACCCGGGCACGCTCAATGAGTTCGTGCAGGAAGCGCAAGGGCGTGACCGTGGTTGGCCTTGGCAACGACAGTCTCTCCAGAACCTCGCCCTCGTCAACGCAGCGGGCCCAGGCACCGAGCGCCGCCGCCACTTTACGATGCTGGCCGGCGTGGATTTCGCTGCGCACACCGGCGGTCAGGTGTGCCGCCGTGTACGTGCCTTTTTCGCTAGTGAATACCGGAAACGGTGCGTGCTTTAACAGCGGACGGACATTGGCGTCCGCGCCAAACCCCTCGGTCAGGATCATGGCACACGGTGTGGGGAATTGGGGCGACAAGGCAGAGGCCAAACAAGCAACCATCACATCTGCCCGGTCTCCGGGAACAATCACCAAGTCTCCGGTGCTGAGGCCACTGAGGAAATTGCCTACAGTCATTGCGGCCACCGTGACGCGGCCGACGTCGCGGTCAAGCTCGGGGCTGCCGCCCACGTGGCTCAAGCGAAGCGCAGCCGAAATGTCTCCCACGGTCGGGCGCGAGATCTCCGCTATTTCCGGAATGACATAGACGGGACGTCTGCTGACGCCGGGCCGCAATGCGGCGTGGATGTCGCCGACCGCGCTGGCGTCGGCCCGATTGACCATGACGGACAGAAGGGAACAACGCATGGAAGCAAGCTCCTTGCGCGCTACATCGACGGCATCCGCGGTTTCTTCGGACGACAACCCTTTTGCGCCGACCACCGCCAGCACGGGCAATCCCAGGTTGTTGGCAAATTTGGCATTCAGGTCGAATTCAGCGGCCGCGTCGTGTCCCCTGAGGCCGGAGCCCTCGACGATCACCACATCGCACTGCTTCGCGATCTGACCGTACGTCACCACCGCATCCCCGAATATTTCATCACCTCTTCCAGCGCCCAACAATCCAAGCGCCACAGGGAGGGTGATCCCGCCCAGGCAAAGGGACGGATCAAGCCCATACATTTCCCGAAGCAGGAGAATCATGGGATCGTGCTCGGCGTCGGGGCCTTCGACGATCGGTCGAAAGAAGCCGACCCTGTCTGCATGCCGGTGCAGGGTGTCTGCCAGCCCAAGGCTGACCAACGATTTGCCGGACTCCGGCGTGACAGCACTGACGTAGATACCCGTGACCATACCGCTTTGCCCTCCGTCTGCCGCTGATTCGCCCTGTCGTGAGGATCGTCCGGATCTGAAGGATTGGCCAGTGCCAAAGGTCATGCGGAGACGTGCCTCTTCAGAGCAGCCCCCGTGGCATGGACTCGGCGGCCTGGGCGGGGAGCAGATAGTGGACGAACCAGTTGGCCGCGAGTGATGCGGCGTGTTTGAGTGTTCCGGGTTCTTCGAAGAGGTGTGTGGCTCCCGGGATGATCTCCAAGCGCGTCGGGGAGCGCATCATGGCCATGGCCTGGCGGTTGAGGGCCAGGACCTGCGGATCTGCGCCACCTACGATCAGCAGGGTCGGTGTGCGCACGCTGCCCAGCCGCGGGCCAGCAAGGTCCGGGCGGCCGCCTCGTGAAACAATCGCGGCTATCCGCGCTTCGGGTTCGGCCGCGGCCCACAGCGCGGCACCGGCGCCGGTGCTGGCGCCGAAATAGCCGATGCGGCTGCTCGAGGTGCCATCGTTGCTGCCTAGCCAGAGGGTTGCTGCCGTGAGCCGTTGCGCGAGCAGGGCGATGTCGAAGACGTTCCCCCGGTCGACTTCCTCGGCCGGGGTCAGCAGATCCAAGAGGAGTGTGCCAAGTCCGGCGCCCTGGAGGACGGAGGCGACGAACCTGTTGCGGGGGCTGTGGCGGCTGCTGCCGCTGCCGTGCGCGAACACGACGAGGCCGTCGCACCGAGCTGGCAGGTGCAGGGTTCCCCGGAGTCTGAGGGCACCGGAGGGGATTTCCACTTCTTCGTCGACGCCGGCATGCTCCGCATTCCGGACGGAAGGCAGCCGCTGCTCTGCGGCGTCGAGCAGTTGCACCACCTCTTCGTCCCCGGTGGGGGCGAAGTCACGGTAGTGGTAGCCGACCGCCTGGAAGTCCTGCGCCGATACCAGGCAGACGACGTCGTCGGGCTCCGTCAGCGAGGACAGCAGCCGGGCCGGCGCCACCGGCACGGCCAAGATCACCCGGGTTGCGCCCAATTGCCGCGCAACCCGGCAGGCAACGCGCGCAGTGGACCCGGTCGCGCAGCCATCATCCACTACGATTGCCGCGCACCCGTGAAGGTCCCTCCGGGGCCGGCCCTGGCGGTACCTCACCACTCGGGACTCCAACAAATCACGCTCGCGACGTTCGGCGGCGCTCATGTCCTCTTGGGTGACCCCCGTGGCCGCGATGATGCGTGAGTCAAGCACACGGGCGTTTCCTTCCCCGATGGCCCCATTGCCAGTTCGGGTTGGAACGGCACGCCCAGCTTGCGCACCACAATGACGTCCAGCGGCGCGTCGAGCGCCTTTGCAACCTCGAACGCTACCGGCACCCCGCCGCGGGGCAACCCCAGAACCACCACGTCCTGCCCCTTCAACGGGGCCAGTCGTTGTCCCAGTCTCCGCCCGGCATCCACCCGGTCCCGGAATTCATGCATCACGGTCACCAACCTGCCCGGATCCCTGCCCCTTTTCTATTCCGGGCGCACGTCAAGTTGGTTGTGGACGGCGCTCACGTGGGGTGAGGACCAGGCGGCTTTGCCCGCTGCTCTGCGTTCGTTCCAGCTCGCGACCCTGCCGGTGAGTGTCACTTCGGTCCCGTCGACCGCCACTACGATCCTGTCAGCGTCCAGTGCCGCCTGCCGGGCGATCGCGTTCTTGACCCGGGTCTTGGTATCGAACGCGGATGCGCGGCCCTTGAGGGTAATGAGGTTCTGCACCGACCGGACGCCCCGAAGGTGCTCGACGGCGTGCGCTGCTGCTTCGCGTTCGTAGTTCCAATCCACGTTTCCCGTCAGGGTGATGGCGTGGTTGCGGACTTCCAAGGTGACCGCGCCCTCGGGCACGACCGCGTTGGCCCGCAGCGCACTGAGCGCGGCCTCGGCGATGTCGGTGTCAGTGACCGGCCCGCCGAGGTAGTGGACGGTGAGTTCATCGGCGAGGGCCGTGACTCCCCGGACCCGCAGGGCCGCCTTCCTGGCCGCCAGCAGTGCTGAATACGTGGGAACCTCGCCCGTGAGGGTCACGGCTCCAGACATGGCCGCGACGCCGATGTGGGACGCATCGACCTCCGGTGTCCAGTCAAGCTCATTCAGCACGGCCTGCTGCAGATCATGGTCCGGGCGGGGGCCGTTGGCGGAGGCGGTCATGACGGATCCTTGTCCGCTGCGGTTGATGGGTTCTCAGGCATGGTGCACACTCCGGCGGCTGGTAGTGACTGGGCTAGCTGTTTAGCGCGTGAGTTTCACCCGCCGCACCCGGCAAACGACGGTTGGGCAGGGCAGGGACCTGAGTACGGTGTGGGCCGTCGATCCCATGAGGAGGCGTTTGAAACTGCCTCTTCCACGGCTTCCCAGCACCAGCAATGTGGCGTTCGCGGCGGCGTCCAGGAGTGCTTCCGCCGGTTCGTTGTTGGACACCAGTACCTGATGGACAACCATGTCAGGGTAGTTTTCGGCCAGACCGGCGACGGTCTCGGCGAGGACGATTTTTTCTTCTTCCAAGATGGTCTCGGCAACGTCGGCCGCCGGCATGACGCGCTGAATGAGCGGTGGGGCGGGCACGGCGTGAACTACTGTCAGCTCCTGGTTGTCCCTGTCCGCTTCCTCGGCCGCGAAGGAAACCGCTTGCGTGGATTCTTCGGAACCGTCAGAGCCGACAACGATGCCGCGGCGACCCGTCATATCCTGCTCCCCGACTACTGCCACAGGGCACAGCGCGACGGCGGCGATTTGCAGCGCCCTGTCAGCCACGGGTCCTCCTGGCCAGTTATGCCCGGTTCCGATGACAACCATCGAGGCCCCTTTCGAGTGCTTCCTCAGCGCCTGCCCGGGGCTACCGGAGAACAGCAAAGTCTTTACCTGGACCGACGGCTCCATTTCGCCTGCATATGCTGCCGTCTTGCTCAGCAGCTCGTTTGCTGCGGATCTGACCACCTCGCTCGAACTGTCCGATTCGTCGAGCCATCGAGTGTCGACCGCGTGAACCAGCAGCACCGATAGTTTCCGTCGTGCCGCCCGGTCCATCGCCCAAGCCAACGCGGCCCGGCTCGCCTGGGTGTCAACGACGCCGACAACGATTGGTTTTTTCATGACTCTGTCCGCCTCTATGAAATGTGGCTCCCGCAGTCCGGGTGCTGTTCGCACCATTTTCTGCTCGTTTGGCCCGGCCCGGCAGGGCCGGAAGTCCTGCAAGCGAAGCTTTTGCGGGCGCCGTGCCCAGCGACAAAACGCCCCCGCGGATCCTAGGCTGGTCCCTCGTCCAAGGCGGGGCTTTGTGCCCTGTTCTGACAGGCCGGAACACGCCTAGCATGCCGGTGTCGAATAAGTCTGCATGGAAGGTCTTGAATGATGTCCAGCTATCAGTCTCAGAATGTTCCGCCGGGTGGAGTCCCGCTTGAGCTGCCTTATTATGGAGCCCCGCCGATCGAAGCCGTCAAGCGATTCTGGAAGAAATACGCAATCTTCCACGGGCGGGCCAGCCGCAGCGAGTATTGGTGGTGGTTCCTCGCTTCAGCCATCGTCTCAGGAGTCATCAATGCGGCCGGAGCGACTGGGAACGGCAACACGAGCACCTCGACGGCCCTTGGCGGCCTGTGGTTCCTGGCGACGATCGTGCCTTCGCTCGCCTTGGCCGCGCGGCGCCTCCACGACGCGAATCTCAGTGCGTTGTTCTTGTTGCTCGCCCTGGTCCCGGTGCTCGGATGGATCGCGCTCCTCGTGTTTGTGCTCCTACCGGCCAATCCCGGTGGCCAGCGCTTCGACCGACTGGTGCAAGCATATCCGCCGCCATATCCGCCGAACCCGCCGCAGCCGTATCCGCCCCAAGCTTGAGGCGCAGGCAATGCCAGAGGAGCCTAGACCCTGACCCGCGAGTGTTCCCATTCATCGAGGAGGCCGGGCAGCCGGGTCATGAGGAACCGGTAGAAGGCGCCCATCTCGGTGACCCTTGCCTTGGCCGCCGATCCTTCCGGAAGGCTCGACGCGGTGGAGTCGGCGAGGTCGGCGAGGCGCTCGTAGACGGGGTTCTGCCGGAGCGAGGCGACGTACCAGGCGTTGTCGGGAAGGGCATAGCGGTCGCGCCGGCTGCCGGGTTGCGAGACCCGGTGGACGAAGCCGACCGTCTGCAAGTATCGCACGGCGCCGGAGACGGCGGCCGCGCTCGCGCCCAGCCTCTCGGAGAGCTCGGCTGCTGTCAGCCAGCCGTCGTTGGAGACCACAAGGGCCATGAGGGCACGGGCGGGCATCTTGGGGAAGCCTGCGGCCGTGAGAACGGCCGCGGACGTCTCGGCGGCCGCGGGCATCCTGGCGGTACCGTGGTCTGTCACGCCGTGCCCACCTCACGGCGGCGCACTGCCGCGAGCGAGAGCGCCGTGAGGACCGCGGCGATGCCGAGCATCCAGAAGCCGCCGCTCCAGTCGGTCCCGGTGCTTGTGGTAACGGGAGTATGGGTGAACGGCGAGAGGTCCCGGATCTTCTGGTCAAAGCCGAGGATGCCACCATAGACCCCGAGGACGACGCCGACGCCCAGAAGCGCCCACGCGGCAGGGATGGTGGCTCGGGGCCAGATGACGAACACTGCGGCGGGCAGGGCGAGGTAGATGAGTGCCGCGGGGATCTGGTCGACGGCGGTCTGCCAGACGTCGCTCGCGGCGCCTGAGGTGTCTCCGGAGGCGACAAGGGAGGCCCATGCCCCGAGGGCGGTTAACGCCATCACGAGCACGACCGAGACGGTGCCGAGTCCGAGGAAGCTGCCCAGCCAGCGCATCCGGCCCACGGCCTCGGACACCACGGGCTCGGCGGTTCCGGCCACCTCCTCCTGTCGGAGGCGAAGGACGGCCTGCAGACCGCACGCCGCGGCAAGTATTCCGGCTACCTCGAACAGCGCCGCGACGAGGAGCTGGGTCATTGACGTGCCCTGCGCCTCGATCATGCCGCGAAGCACGGCAGTGATTTGGGGGTTGGAGGTGATCGAGGACTGGATCGCGGACCCGAGCGAGCCCGTGAGAAGGCCCGTCGCGAGGCCGCCGATGCACCAGCCGATGATCGCTCCCTGCTGTAAGCGCAGCGCGAGCGAGAAGCTCCCGCGCAGCCAGGGCCGGGCGTCAGCGCGCCCGGATCGTCCCGCGAGCACGCTAGCGCCGACGTCACGGCGAGCCATGACGGCAACGACGACGGCGGTGCACGCCGCCCAGAGTGCGAGGGGAAGGAGCAATGGCCACCATCGGTTGCCTGTGTAGGCGAAAGTTTGCTGGCCCCAGCCGATGGGGGAGATCCAGCTCGGCCATGCGGCCGTCATGGTCATTCCATCGGGACCGGCTTGTCCCGTCGCGTCCCCGAAGCCGCGTAGCAGGTAAGCGAGCATCACAAGGGCCGACGAAATGCCGTTTGCCCCGCGCGACGTGCTGAAGAACTCGGCGCCCAAAAGGCCCACGCCAAGGAAGGCGAAACCCACGGCGCCCGTCGCGAAGCCGGCTACAAGCGAGCCGTCCGGGTCAAGCCCTCCGGCCATGAAGCCGAGTGCCGTCGCGACCGCCACGAGCACGTTAGCCACGGCGCCGTGAAGGACAGTGGCGCCGAGTGGCGCCCATCGCCCGGCCGCAGTCGCGGAAATGAGCGCGGCCCGGCCCGATTCCTCTTCTGCCCGGGTATGCCGGACGGCCAAGAACGTATTCATGAGTCCGGCAAGGACGCCCAGGAATGCGAAGATTTCGAAGAACGTGAACGAATCGAGCGCCGGACCGCGGGGGAGGCCGCGCAGCACCAGGATCGCGGGAGCCGCGGTCGCGAGCTGCAGCACCTGCGCGCGCGTCGCGTCGTCGCCGAAGGTCTTCGCTATGGCCGCGACGGCGAACAGCGCGAGGGCTCCGATTGAGAGCACCCAGACAATCACCTGCCAGCGGTCCCTGCGTAACCTCTGACGGTACAGGATCCACAGCGCGCCCATCTCAGGCTCCCGCTGCGGCGCGGTGGCGCCGATGGTGGGTGCCGCCGTCGTCCGCTGCCTTTGTGGTAGGCGGGGCGACCGTGTCGCCGTAGTGGCGCAGGAAGAGCTCTTCGAGCGACGGGGGCGCGACCAGTAGGCCTTTGACCCCGAGGGAGCCCAGAAGGGGCAGGACCTCGTGGACGCGGTCCGAATCGGCGCCGAACTTGACGCGCCCGTCGGCCACGGTGAGGTCGTGCACCTGCGATAGTCCGTCCAGGGCGTGTGCGTCCACGTTGTCCTGGGCGAACGAGATCTCCGTGCGGGTGAGGTGGCGCAGGGCGTCGAGCGTGCCTCCGTCAACGATCCGGCCTGCGCGGATGATGCTCACGCGGCCCGCGAGTTGCTCGACCTCGGAGAGGATATGGCTCGAGAGCAGGACCGTTGCGCCGTTCTCGTGTACGATCCGCCGGATCTCGCGAGTGAAGACGGCCTCCATGAGCGGGTCGAGGCCGCTCGTGGGCTCGTCCAGGAGATACAGCTCGGCGTCTATGACGAGGGCGGAGATGAGCGCGACCTTCTGGCGGTTTCCCTTCGAGTAGGCACGACCCTTTTTGCCCGGGTCGAAGTCGAAGAGCTCGCACAGTTGATGCTTGCGCTCTTTGTACGCGGCGTGGTCAACGGCGCCCCCGCGGAGGCGGGAGAGGAGATCGATGGCCTCGCCGCCCGAAAGGTTGGGCCAGAGGCTCACGTCTCCCGGGATGCTTGCGACGCGGCGGTGAAGTTCGACGGCGTCCGCCCAGGGATGCATGCCCAGGACCGTCGCGCTGCCCGACGACGGCCGGCCCAGCCCGAGCAGGATGCGCAGCGTGGTGGTCTTCCCCGCGCCGTTGGGCCCGAGAAAGCCGTGGATCTCGCCTTCGCGGACCTCAAGATCGAGGCCGTCGAGCGCTTTGACCCGCCCGAAGTTCTTGTGCAGGTCGACAGTCTGGATGACGGTGTCCATGACCACAAACGTATGCAGTTTTCACAAAGTATTGAATGGTCGAAAGGCCCTTGTGTTCCGGCGCGGTTCGTGCATACGGTTCAGCATTTCTACACAGCTTCTATACAGGAAACGCTTAGCCGAGGCTAACTCTGGCGATCCTACAATTGACGCAGCGACACCGGTCAAGCACCAGCCAAGGAGGCTGCCATGAACTCCAGGGACAGTGGCCACAGGATCGCCCGTCAAGTGACATCGTGGGTGGGGGCCGCGAGCGTGGTGGGCGCCGTGGTGGTGGGAGCGGCAGTCTCGGCACCCGCCGCGGCAGGCACTACGTCTTCGGATAGTACGTCTTCCGGCAACACGTCTTCCGGTAACACCGGGCAGTCGATTACTCCGAACTATGGCTCGCGCCACCACTACCCATCCACCTCGCCGGTGCAGCCTATCGGTCCCGGATCAACGGCCCCGCAGGGCCGAACGTCAGGATCCTGATGGTAACGGCGGCGCGACGCTGGGAGCTATGGAGCACCGAGGCCAGTGTCATCGTCACCGAACCATCGATGCTCGGCCAAGCCGTCGATCTAAGCAAAGCCGTATGCCATGACGTTGAGATGGCGTGCAGCCGTTTCCGCGACGATTCGGAGCTCATGACGCTCGGGAGTCAGCTAGCCGACGGCCGGGAAATCAGCGATGTGCTCGCTGCCATCGTCCGCAGCGCATTGGCTGCCGCGGAAATGACCGACGGGGACGTGGACCCGGCGCTGGGGAGTGCGCTGCTTGGCCTCGGATATGACCGCGATTTCGCTCTTCTCGATGTGCCGCACAGCCCGGGGGCGGAGACACGGGGATCAATGAGTGTGACAACAATGGCCCCGGCGCGGACCCGGATAGTACTCACCGGAAACAGGCTCAAAGTGCCCAAAGGCTTCCTGCTCGACTTTGGTGCAATCGGCAAAGCTTTGGCGGCCGACTGGGCTGCGCACAGGATTTCGTCAACACTTGGCTGCGGTTCGATGGTGAGCCTTGGCGGCGATCTGGCCACCGCTGGGGAGGCTCCGCCGGAGGGGTGGGTGGTGTTGGTCCAGGATTTGCCGGGCGATCCTTCCGGGTGCGTCCGGCTGAGCTCCGGCTACGCATTGGCCACGTCGAGTACGCAAAAGCGCAGGTGGAACCATGACGGCCGGCAAGTCCACCACATCATCGACCCGCACACCGGATTGCCTGCGGAGCCCGTTTGGCGGACGGTCACGGTGGCGGCGGAAAGCTGCGCGGACGCCAATGCAATCTCCACGGCATGCGTGGTGCGAGGGCGCCGCGCGCCGTCGTGGTTGAGGGAACTAGGCATGCCTGCCCGCTTGGTTGACAGCGCAGGCAAAGTATCCGCTTTCGGTGGCTGGCCTCCGGATGGGATGGCGGGCCGATCATGAACACGGTGTTCGATCAGGCTCTTTGGGCGGTGGGCCGTGGCTCCGGGGTCGTGGCTATTGTGCTTCTGACGCTCTCCGTCCTGCTGGGTATTGGCGTCCGGTCGGGGCGGACCGTCGTGGGGATCCCGCGGTTTGCAGTCACGTTGGTGCACCGCAATGTCTCGCTCTTTTCGCTCCTGTTTGTCGTGGTCCATATTGTGTCCTTGCTCCTTGATCCTTTTGCCCAACTGAGGCTGGTCGACTTCTTCGTTCCCTTCCTGGGCGCATACAAGCCCTTCTGGCTCGGACTTGGGACGATAGCCTTCGATCTCCTGATCGTCGTGACGATCACAGCTTTGCTGCGCAACAGGATCGGTCCCAAGATGTTCAAAGCCGTGCACTGGCTGGTCTACGCAATGTGGCCCGTGTCGGTGCTTCATGCAATCGGAAACGGCACGAACGGTCGTGATGCCTGGTTCCTCGTCCTTGCGGGGTCCTGCGTGATAGCAGTTGCAGGGGCGATCGCGTGGAGGCTGCACGAGGACTTCGTCGAATATCGGAACGTGCGCCGCCAGGAAACCCGATGACATCGGATCCAGTCACCATCAGCGTCCGCGGCCAGGTTGCCGGCCCTGCCGGGACATCGCGGTTGTTCGCCGCAGGTTCAGCTGATTTCGCCAGCCACCAGGCAGCCTTTGGTCCGCTTCCGGCAATGGACCGTGCGCCGTTGATTGACGAATTGCTGCGGTCCGGGCTCGATGGCCGTGGAGGGGCCGGATTTGCGGCCTGGCAAAAGTTGGCGTCAGTCCCGGTGGACGGCCGGCGGCCGGTGATCATCGCCAACGGTGCGGAAGGCGAACCGTTGAGCCAGAAGGACGCGGCCCTGCTACACAGTGCCCCCCATTTGGTGATTGATGGCACCTTGATCGCCGGCCAGAGCCTGGGCGCCAAGGAACTGCATCTCTACGCCGGCGCGGCTCAGCTAGCGCCCGTCGCCCGTGCCTTGAAAGAGCGTGGGGAGGCACGCATACGCCTGCACGAAGCGCCCGATACGTTTATCTCCGGAGAAGGAACGGCGGTGGTCAGCGCAATCTCCGGCGGCCTGCCTATCCCGCGTGATCGAATAGGGCGGCTGACCAACAGCGGCCTGAATGGCCGGCCGACACTGGTCCACAATGTAGAGACACTTGGCCACCTCGCACTGATCTCCCGCTTCGGTTCGGCCTGGTTCCGCAGCGTTGGAACCGGTTCCGCCCCAGGGACCCGGCTCATCACCCTGTCCGGCAACACGGCCGGACCAAGGGTCTACGAGATCCCGACCGGTGTGCGCCTGACAGAGATCCTCGTGAGTACCGGCGTCGATGTGCTTTCTGTCCGTGCAGCCCTCGTGGGCGGATACCACGGCACGTGGCTCGCGGCGGACAAGCTCGACGCACCCTTCTCAAAGGAAGGGTTGGCCCCGGTGGGTGCCCGGACCGGTGCCGGAATCATCATGATGCTGGGGTCGGGGTCGTGTGGCCTCGCAGCCACTGCTGACATTCTGACCTACCTCGCGGGCCAATCGGCACGCCAGTGTGGTCCCTGCACCAACGGCCTACCTGCCGTCTCGAGCCTCTTTGCGCGTCTGGCCTACGGGGACACCAAAGGGAAACTTCCGCAGGAGATCAGCCGGCTTGCCGCGTTGGTAACCGGCCGGGGTAGCTGCGCCCATCCAGACGGGACAGCCCGGCTTGCGCTCAGCGCCCTGATGGCTTTTGGCTCCGACGTCGAAGCACACCTGCACGGGCGATGCGAGGCGCTGCGATGACCGGCCGAAAGATGACAATGCACATCGACTGGACCCGTTGCGACGGCCGGGGCCTTTGCATCGAACTACTTCCGGAACTACTCACACGCGACGATTGGGGATACCCGGCGGGCCGCGGCGGGTCCGAAATCGCGATCCCCCAGAACCTGGAATACGCGGCCCAGGACGCAGTAGCGCTCTGCCCAACACAAGCACTCAGGCTGCGCAAGTGACGCCGTTGGCCCCAGCTCCGACGCCTATACTCCGACTATGAATGAGATGAAGCCGCGCGTTCTTTTGGTCGAGGACGACGTGCAGCTTCGAGCGATGCTGGAAGAGTTGTTCGCCGGCGAAGGCTACGAAGTTTCCAGCGCTTCGGACGGACAAAAGGGTCTCCACCTTGCCCTGACCGAGGAATTCGACGTGCTGGTTCTGGACCGGGGCCTTCCCGTCATGGACGGATTGAACCTGTTGACGAAATTGCGCAGGGAGGGCGTCGAGACCGCGGCCCTCATACTCTCCGCGTTGGGCAATCCTGCAGACAGGGTTGAGGGACTCGACGCCGGAGCGGAGGACTATCTCGCCAAACCCTTCGACGTCGATGAACTTTTGGCGCGTTTGCGTGCCTTACGACGCCGGCATATCGCCGCCGCGACGACTTTGCGGATCACGGGTGGACGTTTTGACCTCGAATCACGCAGCGTAATCCGCCCCGATGGTTCCGTCGTGGTGCTGTCCGAAAGGGAGAGCGCCCTGCTCGAGGAACTGGCACGCTGGCCGAACCGGGTGTTCGGCCGCGACGAGATTCTCGAATATGTCTTTCCGAACGCTGAAGAAGCAGGGGTGGTGGATACGTATGTCCATTACCTCCGGCGGAAGCTGGGACGGGGCAGCGTGCGCACGATCCATGGCGTCGGCTACAGGATCGGCACTCTCGCATGAAGGGCCAAGCCGAGGGGGAGTTGCAGCGGTCCTCCTGGCGGCTGGCCCGGCAGACCGGTGCTTTGCTGGTGTTGTTACTGGTGGCGATTGCCGGATCGGTACTTTTGATTGTCAATACGAGCCAGGCCAGCGCAGCCCAACGCCTCCTGACCACCGCCACGGAGCACGTAGATTCAATCGTGGACGCCCCCGCCGGAACCCGGCTGGCGATATCCAACCAAGGCACTTTGACGGTGTCCCCGGGGATGCCAACCGGGCTGCCGGATGTGAAGGCGATGGAGGCTGTCGCGGCCAACAGGGTCGCCGCCGAGGAAGACGTTTCGATAGCGGGCCGCTCGTACATCGTCCGTACCGCTGCTTCCGATGGCCGGATAGTCCAAGCGGTGTTCGATCGTCATGAGAGCCTGGAGGAACTGAACCGGCTGGGCGCGGCCCTGTTGTTGACCTGCGGGGGAGCAGTGGTGGTGGCGAGCCTTCTGGCGGTGTGGTTGGCCCGGCGAGCCATGCGGCCCATGGCCGAGGCGCTCGACCGGCAGCGGCGATTCGTCGCAGATGCAAGCCATGAACTGCGCACGCCGCTGACCTTGCTGAGTATGCGGGCGCAAATGCTGAAACGACGCATGGCTTCCTCTTCGCCGCAGGAACCGATGCTGAACATTGACGCGGATGTGGACGCCATGATCGAAGATTCGCGTTCACTGACCCGATTGCTCGAAGACCTGCTCATCTCTGCGGATTCGCGGAAGGCCGAGTTCACGAACGTCGATGTCGTGGCGCTGGCGGACGACGTCGTCGAGTCGTTTTCGGTCCAGGCCGCGCGCCGCGGCGTCACGGTTGAACGAAGCGGAATAGCCGGCCCCGTGGAGATCGCCGCTGTACCGACGGCGCTGCGCCGGCTATTCGTGGCGTTGCTGGACAACGCCGTCCGGTTCGCCGGGTCACGCGTGGACGTGGGTGTCTCTAGCGACGTTAGGTCGCTTGTCATCACGGTGCGCGATGACGGGCCCGGATTTGCGGACGATGTCAAGATGCGGGCCTTCGAACGGTTTGCAACCTCAGCGCCTGCAGACGCCACGGCAGGGGACGGCGCCGCGCCGCGCCACTACGGTCTCGGACTCGCGCTCGTGGCTGAAGTGGCCGCGCAGCACGGCGGCCGGGTGGAAATCGGCACGCAACCATCCGGAGCGGTCATCATTGTGCATCTGCCGACGATCCGACGAAATCCCGGGAACTCGTCCGCGGCCGGGTCCAAGGTTCGCGCCGCGGTTTCCAGGCTTCGAAGAATGTTCTAAGAACCCGAACCTAGCATTGCGGAATGAGCAGACCATGTGCCACCGCGGGAGAGACTAGATGACGGCCCGGGCTGGAGCAACCGGCCGGCCGACCGGTCAGCGGCGGGTGCCGCAACGGGCGCGCTATCTGCGCCGGGCCCGTTTGGCCGACTTGTTGGAGACGATTGTCTGGTTGTCGGTGGCCCTTGTACTCGCACTGTTTCTGGCGGATAGCGGACTGGTGGAATTCAAGACCGTCCCGGGCGTTTTTACCGCGGTCGGCATCATCGCCGGACTCGTGGGGGCCGATTTGATGCTGATCCAGCTCCTCCTGGCAGCGCGGCTTCCGGTCATTGACCGGGCATTTGGACACGACCGCGCCTTGTTGGTCCACCAGCGCATGGGCAAACCCGTTTTCTACCTCGTTTCCTCACATGTGCTTCTGCTGTGGATCGGCTACGCGCTGACGTCGCGATTGAATGTCTTCGCAGAAATGTGGGACATGTTCATCTCGCTGCCGGACATGAAAATCGCCTACCTAGGGTATGGATTGCTGGCGGTGGTGGCGGTCACCTCGCTGGTCCTTGTCCGGCGGAGGCTTTCCTACGAAGTGTGGCACGTTGTCCACTTCCTGGCATACGCTGCCGTGCTGGCTGCGCTGCCGCACCAGTTCAGCACCGGGCAACTGTTCGCTGATGGAACGTGGGCGCGCTACTACTGGTTGGCGCTCTATTTCGGGGTAGCCGCCGCACTGCTCATCTATCGGTTCATCATTCCCGTGTTGCGGACTCTGCGCCACGACTTTCGGGTCAGCAACATCGTCACTGAGGCGCCCGGGGTGTACTCCATCGAGATGACTGGACGTTCGCTAGCGGACCTGAAGGTCCGCGGAGGCCAATTCTTCATCTGGCGCTTCTGGTCGCGAGGGCTCTGGTGGCATGCCCACCCGTTCTCGCTCTCGGCGGCCCCGGGGGTCCTTCGCCTGAAAGTGACCGTTCGTGAGCTGGGAGGTGGCACCGCTGAGCTGGGTTCCCTCAGGATTGGCACCAGGGTGAGTATCGAGGGGCCCTATGGGCTCTTTACGGACCGGGCCCGCACCACCCGCCGGGCGGTCGCCGTCGCAGCCGGCATCGGAATAACCCCCATCATCTCGCTGCTTGAGCAGGGGGATTTTGGGCCCGGCGAGATGACGGTGATAGTCAGGGCGCCGAACGAAAAAGGGCTCTACCTCTACCAGGAACTTCAGAGACTGTGCAACAGGAAATCTGCCACGCTCTACGTCCTTCTGGGGCGTCGTCCGAAGAGGGGGAACGACAGCTGGCTGCCTGCCCGCGAGGCGAGCCATCGAATGAGCCTGTCCACGATCGTTCCGCATATCCGGGACGCCGACGTGTTCGTGTGCGGTCCGCGCGACTGGACCGACCTGGTGGTCGAGGACGCAAAACGGGCAGGCGTACCCCGGTTCCGGATCCACTACGAAAGGTTTAGCTGGTGAGAGCACGTAGCGCCGTACTTGCCGGCCTCGCTTCCGCCGCCGTCCTTCTGATTGGATGGCAGGCCGGCAACCAAGCGGATTCCGCACCGGGAGGCACTACCGCGAAGGCGGCCAGTCCGCCGTCGGGCGCCGGAAAGCCAACCGGACCGGGCAGCCCGACGGCGGGAAGCACCAGCTCCGGTCCCGCGGGGCCGGCCGCTTCCGGTGCGAAAGACGGAACCTTCGACGGCAGCCGGATCCAGACCCGATACGGCACGGTGCAGGTCCAGGCCGTGATATCCGGCGGCAAGATCGCCGACGTGGTACCGCTGCAGCTCACCGACGTCGGGTCCCTGTCCGGTGAAATCGACCAGCAGGCCGTGCCGATGCTCAAATCCGAGGTGCTATCGAGCCAGTCAGCGAACGTGGACACTGTGGGAGGTGCAACCTACACCAGCCAGGGCTACCTCAACTCGTTGCAGGCTGCACTCGATGAAGCGAATTTCAAGTGATCGCAGGCGGGACTAGCGGTGCTTGTAGTAGTCCCTCCAGATCAGGCGGTGCACGGGGATGCGGCGGGGCAGCGACCTGAGCCCGGGGATGAAGGGCACCAGGGTCAGGAGGAGTGTCAGGATCACCATGGAAAACACGACGAGGACATCGGCGTTAGGCGATGACTTGAAAGGTTCCACTTGGTAGAGGGCCGAGAAGAGCCACAACCATGACTGGCCGGGGTAGTTGCCGGTTTCATTCATCATTCCCCACTGGTCGCCGGTCAGATGCTGGGCGTCAGCGAGGTCGGGGAAGTAGCTGCCGTCGCCGAGGAACAAGATGCTGGCTTTGTAATCGGTGTTATAGAACGAACCTTTTGCGCTCAGCACCGGATCAAGGGTCCCTTGCTGCGCCATGGCAAGAAGGGCTCCGGTGAGGGCCGGTACCGGGCCGTAGTCGCCGGGCGGAACCTTCGCCGGGTCGTTGTCCGTGGCTTTGCTGAGCGCGTCCCCGTACGCGGTGGTCCAGGCGGTGTGCTGGGCGTCGCTTGCCTTCGTCCATTCGTCGATCGCCGCCGGAGGCGCCGGTAGGGTTTGGAGCGGTCCGATGACGAAGTCGTTCGCTGTGTCGATCGGAAGCCGTACGCCGGAAAGGCTTTGCAGGTCAATCGGGCCGAGCCTTTGAGTGGCATCGGGCGTCGAGTTGTAGGGCGGTCCATACCCTGCGGTGCCGCTGGTGCCCCCGAGTTCCGTGGTGGCTGTCGCCACGAAGTCAGCGGGGTCGGCCATGGCCCAGGACTTCAGGGTCACCGTGGGTTCGTCCGGCGAGCTGAAAACCGCAGAGAGTCCCAGGACAAGCAGGCCAACAACCACCAGCCCGACAGCAAGTTCCTTGAACAGGTCGTATTCGCGCGTCGTGCCGGGCCATGGCCTGCTGGCGATGTCGTTTCTTGCGCGCCACGAGGTTGACGCTAGGGACTTGGTCACTTCGTGTCCTCGCTCTCGACAGCCGGATTTGGTGCCGCTGGGCGCAGCTGGGCGTCAGATTCCGCAGCCTCCAACGGGGGCACTACGCCGTGCATCCGAACGAGAACAACATGGAGGGCGACAACGACGGCGACGGCCAGCGGGAGGAGCGTGATGTGCCACATGAGTATCTGGCCCAGATCGGCGACGTTGAACCATGCGCCCACACCGACGGCATTGAGGGCGTCTTTGGCTTGGAAGGCAATCCACTGCGAGTCGAAATTGGTTTGAAGCAGATATCCGGTAAAGGCAGTCACGATTGAGACGACGAACGCGACCATCCCGGTGATCCAGGTCAGCACGCGCCCGCCCCGCCAGGCAGCCATCCAGAATTTGCCCCAGAGGTGGATCACCATGAACATGAAGAACAGTTCAACGCTCCACAGATGGGTGCTGTTGATGAAACGCCCAAAGGCCGAGGCATGGAACCACGTGGGTCCGTTCAAGGCCAGCACGGCGCCGGAAGCGAGGATGTAGACGAACGCGGCAACGGCGCCCATGCCGAAGACGTAAATCCAGGATGACACGTAACTCGGCTGGCCTTCGGGAAGCAGCTTGTCCTGCGGTAGCCGGCGCAACGCCCAGCCCCGGGCCCTTCCTGTCCAGGTGGAGAATCGTGGTTCACGGTCGTCGGCAGTCGAAACCGGGCCGTGGTCGGCGGTCATTTCCGTTTCCTTCCACTCGGAAATGGAAGAACCAAAGCGAGAATGAAAAGCACGACCATCGTGGCAATGACCAACAGATTGCCGAATTGGATCAGGAAATCACCCCACTGGAAATAGATTCCGGTATCCGCCTGTTTTATTCCGAGCATCCTTATTCCGAGCATCACGGCCTCTTTCGATGAAAGACGAACCTTCTACGGGAAGCCTTCCTATGAATGACGCTACAAGCTTTCCGGCCAATAGACACGGGTCCAAGGGCCCTATTGGATGACGCCGGCCGCGCGCATGCTGGAATGGCTTGGAATGCCGACCATCGAAAGGACCCACCATGTCACCGGATACCGCAAACCCCGTGGAAGTCCTGAACGAAGAAGAATGCTGGAATATCCTTTTGGGTTCTACGTTGGGGCGCTTGGCACTAAGCATCGCCAACGAACCGGAGATCTATCCGATCAACTTCGTCGCCCACGACGGAAAAATCCTCCTCCGCACGAATCCCGGGGAGAAGCTGTTCGCACTCACGATCAATGACAAAGTTGCGTTGGAGACCGACGGGGTCGGTAGCCAATCCGTCTGGAGCGTCGTGGTCAAAGGCAAGGCACGGCAACTTGAGTCGGGTGCCGAGATTGAAGCCGCTGAAAGGATTCCCCGCCAACAATTGACCTCTACAAAAAAGCGGGTTTTCGTTGAGATCGTCCCGACGTCCATCACCGGGAGGCGCATTCACCGGGGACCGGAGAATGACGAGCTGGCCCCTGGCGACTTGTACTGAACACATCTGATTCACCGGGACATATCTGATTCATCGGGGGCCTGGGCTGGGTCGACGCACTAGTAGGACCGGGCATGTGGCGTGATGAAGCACAGCGTGGGCGGTCGAACCGATGGTGCCCCGAATGAGTCCGTGGCCCTGGGTCCCGACGACGATGATGGAGGCATCTTCAGCCTCCGCCAAAATTGAGCCAGGGATGGACGTGCCGATCGGTGATCTTATGTCGAGATCAAGGCCCGGAAATGTTTCGTGGGCGCTCCGCTCCGCGGCATCAAGAAGCGCCTGGACCCGGGGTTCCTCTGGGCCTTGAGCCGAGATGCCCGCTGCAGGGACAGGGCGCGGAAACCAGTGTTTCTTCCGGACGTGCACCATCCGAAGGGCCGCACCGGCCAATGCGGCCAGCTTGCACGCCTGCCGAAGCGGTAGCTCCCAGTCGTCGAAGTCGACGCCGACTACAACTGGACCGCCCAGGTGTTCTCCGCCACGGATGACAGCGACGGGGCAATCGGCTGTTGCCGCGAGTTCCAAGCTGACGGAGCCGATCAGTAGTCCCATGAAACCCCCCGCGCCCCTGGTTCCGACGACCAACAATTCGGCGCCGGAAGAGAGTTTCCTGAGGTGTTCGGCCGGCCACCCATAAAACAGCGTCGTCTTGACAGCCAATCCAGGAACCGCTTCGTGGATCCGTGCCACGCCCTCGGCAAGAATGTCCTCGGCCGCGCGTCGCAACCCGCTGCCTTCGACGCCTGGCACGGGACCCAGATCGCGGGTGATTGCCGGCCACAGGGTGCTGTGGACCAAGTGAAGTCCGCAGTTCCGCTGAGCCGCCTGACGGGCAGCCCAACGGACTGCCGGGACAGCTGCGGCGGACCCGTCGTAGCCAATGATGATTTCTTCCGCGGTGTCCATGGTCTCCTTGCCCGTGAGGATGCTTGAACGTGGAATGGCTCCAGGCTCACTCCAAATGCGGGTCACTCCAGGTGCACGTGGCGTCCGGTGACTCTGTGTGCCTGGATCCGGATGAAGAGGTTTCGTGCACCGCCGGCCCATGGCTCGGCCATCACCTTTCCCCAAAGCCGTGTCAGTAGATCCTGGTCCTCAACACGGGACGAAGCCCCGCTGACGAGCACAGACCAACCCTCGCTGCGATCGGGCCGTGAATCGTCGATCTGAAAGGACGATTCAGGCGCCGGGACTGACTCCGCAATCGAACCATCCCCGGCCGTGCGGAAGTAGATCGACTGGCCGTCGACCAGATAGTTCACAGGCAGGATCACCACGCGGCCTTGCTGGACAAAGCCGAAACGGCCGGTGGTGTTTGAGCGCAGGAGATCCCAGCACTGTTCCTGGCTGAGTTCTTCCATGACGTGCAGTCCGCCGTCAACGCGGCCTGCGTCCATGCTGGGGAGTGACATGTCTGCTCCTATGTTCGTCTAGCTCTATTCGATCGTCCGGGCACACGATCGCGGGTATGCAGACCCGCAACTCCCTGCAGCCTATTGAGCGACCTTCTCCTGCTGTAGGGCCGAAAGGCCCGGCGGTGTGACTAAATGCCCTGTGGGTGGGGGCGGAAACGGGCGACACTGGACACAGGTACGCAATCGAATTCAAAGGGAGATTGGCCATGATGTGGGGATGGGGTGGAAACATCGGCATCGGCGGCTGGATCGCCATGGGGCTGATGATGTTGCTGGTCTGGGGTGGCATTGCCACCTTGGTGGTCCTCCTGCTGCGGGGGAACCACTCGGGCGGACGGGGTCTCCAGGGGCCACCCGATGATTCCGAGCGCATCCTCAACGAGCGGTTCGCCCGGGGAGAGATCGACGAAACAGAACTCGCGGCTCGCCGGGCTGCTCTAAGGCGCCGGCAGTGAGCAGGGCTGACGCGGGGTGCGGGGCTACTTCCGCGCGTTTCGCCGCCTCTGGCACCGGTGAAGGGCTTCGATAGCGAGGATTCCGCCGAGCGCGTTTCCAAGTGCCGTCAGCAGAAGATCGTTCCGGGGCCATTCCAAGCCGAAGAAGTCTTGGAGGAAGGGCACTGCCAGCACAAAGACCAGGCCCAGGTGCATCGCTCCGATGATGGTTGTGCGTCGCAGGTTGAGCGGACGCGAAATGACTGCCAGTATCCACAGACCCGTAAGTGAAAGCGTGAGAACGGAAGCCGTGCGGGTGGCACTGCTTGTGTGGCCGCCGACAGCCGTGGAATAAAGGTTGATGGCGAAGACGGCCGCAGCGACGACGAGCCCGGCTGGCCCGGCGAAGGAGAGGGAGCGCTTGAGGAATCCCGGGGCGTAGCGGCGGTTGTTGGGCATGAGCGCAAGGAAGAACGCCGGAATTCCGATGGTGAGGCCGTCTGTGGCGGAGAGCTGGCGCGGCAGAAACGGGAAGTCCCACAAGAGTGCTCCGAAGGTGGCGGAGAGGGCGATGGCGTAGGCGGTCTTGCTAAGGAACAGGACCGAAACCCATTCAATATTCGCGATGACCCGCCTGCCTTCCGCGACCACGCCGGGAAGCCTGTCGAAGCGTCCGTCCAGAAGAACAAGTCGGGAGACTGCCTTGGTGGCGGGCGCGGCCGAGTCCATGGCGATACCGATGTCCGCTTCCTTGAGTGCCAGTGCGTCGTTGACCCCGTCCCCGGTCATGGCGACAGTATGGCCTCCCCGCTGCAGCGAAAGAACCATGTCCCTCTTCTGTTCCGGGGTGACCCGCCCGAATACCACGTTGTTCTCCAGCGCTTCGAGCATCAGGTCCGGATCTACCGGCAATTCCCGTGCGTCGTACCCGTTTTCCGCGTCCAGTCCGACCTCGCGGGCGACGGCGGCAACGGTGCGGGGATCGTCGCCGGAGATGATCCTCACCTCCACGTTCTGCTCACGGAAATAGTCAAGGATCTTTGCAGCGTCCGGGCGCACGCTCTCCCGGAAGGTCAGCAGACATACGGGGGCACAACCGTCCGGGGCTTGATCCTCCGCTGCGTCCCGTACGGGCAACGGGCCGGGCAAGTAGGCCAGGGCCATGGTGCGCAGGCCGATTGAGGCCAAGCGGCCTGCTGCCTCAACGACGCGAGCTGTGTCCGGGGTGTCTTCTCGAAGGACAATCTCCGGAGCGCCCAGCACCCAGCTGCCGCCGACGAATTGGTCTGAGCCGAAGCTGACGGCACTCCATTTCCGTGCAGAAGAGAACGGCACCGTCGAGCTCGGGCGAAGGCTGGTGCCCGAGGGGAAGGCGCCGGCAAGGCACCGGGCGGTGGCATTGGCCTGCGGGTCGGTTCCGAACCAGCCTAGAACCTGCCTCCAGCCGGGCTTCGGCGACGCACCGGCCTCGTGGACGCCGTCGAACACGAGCTTGCCTTCGGTGAGGGTCCCGGTCTTGTCCAGGCAGAACACGTCCACGCGAGCGAGGCCTTCCACGGCCGCTAACTCTTGGATCAGGACTTTCTGACGGGCCAGCCGTAACCCGCCGACAGCGAAAGCGACGCTGGAGAGGAGCACCAGGCCCAGCGGGATCATGGCTATGACGCTCGCGACCGCCCCCACGGAAGCGGTCCTCCAGCTTCCGGTTGTGATGGCTTGTTCCCAACCACCGCTCGCCTGCATTTGCCCGTTGATGACAAGAATCATGACAGGCGGCAAAAGCCAGGTGATCCAACGGAGGATCCTGTTGAGACTATTGCGCATCTCGGAGTTGACCATGGAGAAGCGTTTGGCCCCGGCGGTCAGTTTGCTGGCGAAGGAGTCGGCGCCGACGCGGACCACCCGGGCCCTGCCGTGCCCGGCGACGACGCTGGAGCCGGAGGGCACCTCGGATCCCGGTCCCTTGCTCACAGGATGTGATTCGCCGGTGAGGAGCGATTCGTCAAGTTCCAGGCCTTCGCCGTCGATGATGGAAGCATCCGCGGGCACCTGGTCGCCGACTCGCAGCAGAAGCACGTCGTCGCGGACGACGTCTTGCAGGTCAATATCCTGCGCCGTGCCGTCGCGAACCACCCGGGCGGGGGAGGCGTTGAGAATGGCGAGGCGATCCAATGACTTTTTGGCCCGGTATTCCTGAACGACACCAATGAGGATATTGCCCGCGGCTGCCAGTCCGAAGAGCGCATCCTTCCACTGGCCCAGAAGAAGCAGCAGGCAGAAGCTGCAGCCCACGATCGCGTTGAACAGCGTCAGGAGGTTTGCCCGGAAGATTTGCCCCAGCGTTCTGCTTGGAGCGTCGGAAACGGTGTTGGCCAGTCCAGCTTCCGTCCGGGCCATGACCTCGGCGCCAGACAACCCGGATCCGACGGGGGAGCGGGTCCCGTCGGTGTCGGGATGATTCACGGCTGGTTGTTGGGTCACAGTTTTCCGCACTCCTCCTCGACGGCAGCTTCCTTTCCCGACCGCTAGGTGAGGTGCGGCGACCAGACCCAGTCCCGGATTTCCGGGAGGTCTTCGAAGTGATCCCGGATGTATCGCGCATGTGCGTCCAACTGCCTGCGGCAGAAGTCCACCAGTTCATCCGCGCCCCCGAGCTGCCGGTGAATGCGACGCAGCGCTTCGAGGACCAGGTGGTAGCGGCTCATCTTGTTCAGGACCACCATGTCGAAGGGGGTGGTTGTGGTTCCTTGTTCGTTGTAGCCGCGGACATGGAACCGTTCCGGGCGGGGCCTTCCATGCAGGAGTTGGTGCAGGGCCCGGGCGTAGCCATGCCAGGCCATGATGACTTCTCCGTCTGCCGTGAACAGCTCTTCGAACTTCTCACCGGACAGTCCGTGGGGGTGGGCGTCGCGGGGCGGGAGGACCATGGCATCCATGACGTTGACAACGCGGACCACAAGTCCGGGCAGATGCTCTTGCAGCAACCAGGCTGCGGCCAGCGTCTCCTGGGTGGGGATGTCCCCTGCACAGGCCAGGACGACGTCGGGCACTGCCCGGGCGCCGTCGGGCCGCTCGTTCCCGGCCCAAGACCAGATGGACGCTCCTGCCGCGGCGTGGCGCCTCGCCTCCTCCAAGGTCAGGTACTGCGGGTGCGGCTGTTTGTCGACGACCACCAGATTGACGTAGTCCTTGCTGCGAAGGATGTGGTCGGCAGTGACGAGGAGGGTATTCGCGTCTGGTGGCAGGTAGACGCGGGTGACGGTGCCCGACAGGGACAGCACCGTGTCGATCAGTCCGGGCCCTTGGTGGCTGAATCCGTTGTGGTCGTTGCGCCAGCAGGTGGAGGTCAGGAGAATGTTCAGGCTCGGCACGGGGGCTCGCCATTCAAGTTCCCTCGCATGCTGGAGCCATTTGGCGTGTTGGACGGTCATCGACGCGCTGACCATCGCGAAGGCCTCATAGCTGGCGAACAGTCCATGGCGGCCCGTGAGGAGGTATCCCTCCAGCCAACCCTGGCACAGGTGTTCGGACAGGACTTCCACGACCCTGCCTCCCGGCGAGACATGGTCTTCGGCCACGGCATGATCGCCGGCTCGCGCAGGTTCCAGTAGGCAGCGGTCGGTGGCCTCGAAGACAGCGCCGAGCCGGTTGCTGTTGGTTTCGTCCGGGCAGAAGAGCCGGAACCGCGGATCCGAGGCCGTAGCGATGTAGACATCCCGAAGCAGTTCCCCGAGCGGCCGGGTGGTTTCGTGGACGATCGACCCTCGCGGGGACGCCGGTACCGCGTACTGTTCCAGCTCGGGGATCTCAAGGACGTTCCCGGTCCAGCCCCGGCCCGCACGGGCTGCGCCCATGCGAAGACTTCCCTCCGGAGCTAGCGCGGCCAGTTCGGAGACGAGCCGGCCCGCGTCGTCGAAGAGAGTTACCGGCTGGTAGGAGCGCATCCAGGCCTCAAGCTGCGCCAGGTGTTCGGGATTCTCGCGAACGTTTGCCAAGGGCACTTGGTGGGAGCGAAAGGTTCCTTCGACGGGAAGCCCGTCCACCATGGCTGGCCCGGTCCACCCTTTTGGCGTCCGCAGGATGATGGCAGGCCATCGCGCCGGGCCGTGCACGCCCTGGCTACGCGCCTTGGATTGCAGTTCGCGGATGCGCCCAAAAGACTCGTCCATCGCGGAGGCCAAGGCGCGGTGGACAAGCACCGGGTCCTCGCCGGAGACGGTCACCGGATCCCAGCCATGGGCACTGAGCAGCGCTTCGACGTCCTCGTCGGATTTGCGGCCCAGGACGGTCGGGCCGGAGATCTTGTATCCGTTCAGATGGAGTATCGGCAGCACGGCGCCGTCCCGGGCCGGATTGAGGAAGGATGGCGCCTTCCATGATGCTTCCAACGGGCCGGTCTCGGCTTCGCCATCGCCGATGACGCAAGCGACAATCAGTCCAGGGTTGTCCATGGCCGCGCCTGTGGCGTGCATCAAGGAGTAGCCAAGCTCGCCTCCTTCGTGGATTGATCCGGGAGTGGCCGGGCCGACATGGCTCGCGATCCCGCCCGGCGTCGAAAATTGCCGGACAAGGCGCCGGAGTCCCTGGAGGTCCATCCCCACTTTGGGATAGATCTCCGAGTAGGTGCCCTCAAGATAGACGTTGGCGACGACGGCGGGACCGCCGTGGCCCGGACCAGCGACGAACAAGACTTCCGCTGAGGTTCGCCTGATCAGGCGGTTCAAATGGGCATAGATCAACGACAGTCCGGGGCTGGTTCCCCAGTGGCCCAGGAGCCGGGGCTTGATGTGGCGCGGGAGCAACGGCTCTCTCAGCAGAGGGTTTTCCTGGAGGTAAATCTGGGCCACCGTGAGGTAATTGGCCGCGGACCAATACCGGTTCAACAGCTCGAAGTCTTCGCCTGACGCTGCGGTGACGGGGGTTCCGGTTTCCATGGGCTTGCCTCTTCCGGGTTCGACGGCGTGCCGAATGCACGCGTTTCTGGCGCCTGGACTGTCTGGTCGTCACGGTGCTGGTCTTCACGGTGTCAGATGCACGGCCGGGGCGGTTAGGGCCATAGGGCCCTAGGCTGTGCCACCGCGAGACTGCTATCACAACTCCACGTAGCCATTTCCAACCGCTCGACACAACCCAACCCACGGCACTCGTCCGCCCTTCCCAAGCCTTACCCTTATCCCAAGGGCGACTCCCTCAGGCAACGCATTCGAACGGATACGGCATGTCAGATCTCAACGTCAAGGAGCGGCACCGCATGCGGCTGCCGATCAACGAGGCCGCATGCCTTTCTCCGGAGCAAGTGCTCGAACATCTGGGCTCCAGCCCAGCCGGCCTGACAAACAAAGAAGCCGCGGAACGCCTTGCAGAACTCGGCCCGAACGCCGTTCGGACGCACCGGGCCAACGGTTGGGCGGTATTGGGCCGGCAGTTCGCCAGCCCCATCCTCATCCTGCTGATCATCACGGCAGGGCTTTCCCTCTTCCTGGGCGATGCCACGAATTCGATCGTGATCGGCGTGATCCTCCTGGTCAGCGTGGGTTTGGGCTTCACCAATGAATTCCGCGCCGAACGAGCCTCCGAAGCCTTGCATTCCCGGGTAACCCACCGCGCCGTCGTGCTGCGCGACGGAACCACGCAGGAAGTGGACGTCACCGCTCTGGTGCCGGGCGACGTCGTACACCTGAGCCTGGGCGCCATTATCCCCGCCGATATCCGCCTCCTGGGCACCAAGAACCTCCTCTGCGACGAGAGCATCCTGACGGGGGAGTCCCTGCCAGCCGGGAAGGATCCGGCCCCGGTGGCGCCCGGGTCGTCCCTGGGCGACCTCGCATCCTGCGTCTTCATGGGAACCGTCATCCAGTCCGGCGGCTGCACCGGCGTCGTCGTAGCCACCGGGGCCCGCGCCGAATTCGGCCGTATCGCGCTGGGCCTGGGAGAACGGCAGCCCCAGACCGAGTTCCAGCTTGGGCTGAAGCGGTTCTCGTTCCTGCTTTTGCAGGTGGCTATCGGGCTCACCACGCTGATCTTCATCGCGAACCTGCTGCTGCACCGCCCGCTGATCGAGTCGCTGCTCTTCTCCCTGGCAATTGCCGTCGGCATCACACCGCAGCTGCTGCCCGCCGTCGTGAGCACCAGCCTCGCTACCGGCACCCGCCAGCTGGCCCGCCGCAAAGTCCTGGTCAAACGACTGGTCTGCATCGAGGACCTGGGCGACATGGACATCCTGGTTACCGACAAGACCGGCACCCTCACCGAGGGGCGCATCAGCTTCACCGGCGCGCTGCCCGCCTCCCCGGAAGTGTCCGACGCCGAACTCCTCACCTTGGGTCTGCTGGCCACCGAAACCGACTACTCCGAGGCCAAGCAATCCACTGCCGGGCAGAACCCGCTGGATGCCGCACTGTGGGAAAGCACCGGGGCCGCCGCCTTTGATCCGGCGCACTTTGAGCGACTCGACCTGATCGACTTCGACCATCAACGCCGCCGCACCAGCGTGCTGGTGCGGGAAGCCGGCGGCCCAACACGCCTGGTCACCAAGGGTTCCCCTGAGGACGTGCTCGCTCTCTGCGGGCCGACTTCGCCCAACGTGCAGGCCATGCTGGACGAACAATTCGACGCCGGATCGCGCGTCGTCGCGGTGGCTACCCGCCCAGCCACGGGGATGAGCAACATCACGCCTGCTGACGAAAGGGACCTCGTCCTGGCCGGCTTCCTCGTCTTCCTCGACCGGCCCAAGGCAAACGCGAAAGCGTCCCTGGAACAATTGGCCACGCTGGGCATCTCCGTCAAGATCGCCACTGGGGACAACGCCAAAGTCGCCGAAAAAGTATGCTCCGAACTCGGCATTATTTCCGGCGGAACCCTCACCGGCGCGGACGTCGACGTATTGTCCGACACCGAGCTGGCCGCCGCCGCCACGGAAGCCACCATCTTTGCCCGCGTCTCGCCCGAGCAGAAGGCGCGGATCATCACCCTGCTGCGCCAGAGCGGCGGAGCAGTCGGTTTCATGGGCGACGGCGTGAACGACGCCCTGGCCCTTCACAAAGCCGACATCGGGATCTCCGTGGACAGCGCCACGGACGTCGCCAAAGACGCCGCCGACATAGTGCTTTTGGAAAAGGACCTTGGCGTCCTGGCCGAGGGCGTGATGGAGGGTCGGAGGATCTTCGCGAACACCATCAAATACGTGCTGATGGGAACGTCCAGTAACTTCGGAAACATGTTCAGCGCCGCCACGGCGTCGGTGGTGCTGAGCTTCCTGCCTATGCTGCCGGGGCAGATCCTGCTCAACAACCTGCTCTACGACAGCGGCCAGTTGGCCATCCCCGGCGACCGCGTGGACAAGGAACAGCTGCTGGCGCCCTCGCACTGGAACATCGCCTTCATCCGGCGCTTCATGTTCCTTTTCGGGCCAATCAGCTCAATCTTCGACTTTGCGACCTTCGCGCTCATGCTTTTCGTCTTCAACGCCGTCCCGGGGGAGTTCCGGGCAGGCTGGTTCATCGAATCCATCGCCACGCAGACCCTCATCATTTTCGCCATCCGGACCCGACGGGTTCCGTTCCTGCGAAGCCGTCCCTCGCTTGGACTGTTGAGTGCATCCTTGGGCGTGGTGGCCGCGGGGATCTTCCTGCCGCTGTCTCCAATGGCGGGCCTGCTGGGCTTCGATCCATTGCCGGTGCCGTTCTTCCTGTCACTACTGGGAATGATCGTTGTCTACATGGTCCTGGTGGAATTCGCCAAGCAATGGTTCTTCGCCCGGGCCGCGCAGCAGCTGCCGGAGCTTCCGACGCCTGTCCGCCGTCGGCCGGATACCCACCATATCTCCCGCCGCGCCGCCCGCTTCAGCGCGCCGGTTGCCGGGATTGTGCCACGGCGTCCATCAGTCACTCTTCGTTGAGGCTTCAAATCGCTGATTCGTCCGAAAGCACGACGGCGGCTGTCGCCTCGGCGATGGCCCGTTCCTCGTCGCTCGGGACCACCAGGACCGGAAAAGCCGATGCGTCGGTGCTGATGACGCGGACGCCGGTTTCGGCGGAGCGGTTCCTGACTTCGTCGATGAAGAGGCCGAGGGGCTCGAGCCGCGAGATAACGTGGGATCTGAACCGGCTGGAATGTTCGCCGATGCCCCCGGTAAGGACCAAGGCCGCAGCCCCGCCGACCACCATGTTGTAAGCGGCGATGTACTTGGCCAGCCGGTAGGCGGCCATGTCCGAAGCGAGGATCGCACGGGTGTCCCCGTGCCGCGCGGCGTCTTGGATTGCGCGCATGTCGGCTGATCCGGCCAGGCCAAGCAGGCCTGCCCGATGGTTGAGGAGCTCGTCGACCTCGTCCGCTCCGAGGCCGCGGCGCTGCAGCAGCGTGACAATGGACGGATCCAGATCACCGGAGCGTGTGCCCATGACCAACCCCTCCAGAGGGGTCATGCCCATCGACGTGTCGACGCTGCGGCCCTCCCGTACAGCGGTAACCGAGGCGCCATTGCCAAGATGCGCCACCACCGCATTCAAGGAGCCCGGCGGGACACCGAGGTACGTCCCCGTATCGCGGCAAACCATCTCGACGGAGATCCCGTGGAAGCCGTAGCGCTTGATCCCGTATTTCGTATATAGCTCCTCCGGAACGGCGTAGCGGGAGGCATGGTCGGGAATTGTGCGGTGAAAGGCCGTGTCGAAAACGGCTACCTGGGGCGTGCGCGGCCAACGGGCGGCCGCGGCACGCATGCACGCCACGCTTGCCGCGTTGTGGAGCGGCGCAAACTCGCCTAGTTCCTGAATGGCATCCATGACGGTCTGGTTAACACCGACCGGAGAACTGAAGCGATCCCCGCCGTGGACCACCCTGAGCCCGATTGCGTCAGGGCGATCCCTGCCCGTAATGTCCCGGATTGCCGCGTCGACCTCGTCGAACACGTTGCCAAGGAGGACGGAATCCAGCCTGCCCTCTTGCGGGTCGATGGCCCGTTCCAGCAGGATCCCAGGAGCGGCGTCGGATGGTCCGAGGCGCCGTAGCTGGTACTTCAAGGATGAGGAACCTGGATTCAATACGAGGATCAGCACACTGACGTCCTTTCACGAAGACCACGCGGCACCCGACCACCGAACGCGATACCCCTCGAGGAACATAACCTGGAAATTGCGCTCGCGGGGAGGGTCTTACGGCCCTTGCAGGTCAACGATGCAGCCGACGAAACTGGGAAGAGATTGCTGCTGGTTCCAGGAAGGCACGTGCGCTCGTGAAGACAAAGATCCTCGTTGGTGTCGATGGGTCCGTCGTCGGCAGTGCTGCCGCGGACTGGGCTGCCGAACGGGCCCGTGATCTTGGTCTTCAGCTCAACCTCGTCCATGCCGTTCCGGAACCTTGGGCGTTCCCGGAGAAGGCCCTCCACGACGGCGCGACTGCACAAGCAAAGGACCTGCTGAAAGGCGAGACAGCACGGGTCACCGCACGGTTTCCCTCCCTGGAGGTAGTGACGACACTGAGTTCCGGAGAGCCCGCCGAGACTATGCGCAAGCTTTCTGCGGACGCGGAAATGGTCGTCGTGGGAACCGATAGACGCCCCGGCAACCACGGCGAAGGATTTGGTTCGGTCAGCTTTCAGATCGCGGTCATCAGCCATTGCGCCGTCGCGATTGTGCCAGCCCCCTTAACGCGCGAGTCATCCGGCGTGGTGGTTGGTGTCGATGGTTCCTGGGACGCCGAACTCGCCGTCGAGTGTGCAGCTGACGAGGCGCAGCGAATGGGACAAGAACTCGTCATCGTCCATGCCGGTAGCGGCCGCGATCCTGCCCCGTCCGGGAGATCGGGGGGCGGGACCGGGCCTGCAGAACCTGGACTCGATGGGCACGCACTGTTGTCCAAATCGGTCCACGGCCTGGAGGGGCGGCACCCGGGTTTGGTCATACTCAAGATCCTGGACCTTGAGCGCGCGCCGGCCGAAGCGCTCCTGGACGCCAGTACACGTGCACGGCTGCTGGTCATGGGCTGCAAAGGAAGAGGCGGTGCCCGCGTGCTCGTCGGCTCCGTGGCTCAGCATGTGCTGCTCAATGTCCAGTGCCCGACGCTGATAACCCGCCCCGCCTTACAAACATAGCCGCCAGGCGTGCCGCGCCATCAAGTGTTTTCAACCTCTTGACCCACCAGCAGCACCGGGCACTGTGAGTGAGCCGCGCATGCCCGGCTCACCGAACCGATGGCCTGGCCCAGGAACCCGCCCTCCCCGTGGCGGCCAACGATGAGGAGCTGGGCGTTCCGGCTCTCCTCGACAAGGATTTTGGCCGGTGCTCCGAACTTGACCGTGATGCTCAGGTGCTCTGGTCTATTGGCGTCAAAAGCCCGGTCCAGTGCTTGTTCTACCAATTGCTTCGCGGATTCTTCCAATTCGCCGGTGAATTTGCTGATCCCTTGCTCCATGCGCGAAGAGAAAAAGAGGTCCGGTATGCCGACACAAGTGATGGCTTCCAGCGGCATGTCCAGCCTTTCAGTCATCCGCCCGGCCCATCGCAAGGCTGCCGACGAGTACTCGGAGCCGTCCACACCCACAATGATCCGATTCGACGATGGTTCTGTGTTCATTGCTCCACCCTGTCGGGCGGGCGGCCGACAGGCTAGGGCCGAAAGTCACGGTCCAATTTTCGGAGCCGGTCAAGGGGAACACGCCCCGTCGAATCGACCCCCGGCTTTCGGCTGTGCCCCAAGGCCCGGAGCGCATTCAGGATCGTCGCGAGATCCACCAACTCCTGCAGGAGGGCCCCGGCCACCGCCGGGACGAAGCCGTATGCTGCCGCGGCCATCAACCCCACGCTGAGGAGAATGCCTGTCCAGATGCTGGTGCGGGCGATGTGGATGGTGTGCCGGCCGATGTCAACGGCAGCGGCCACCTTGGATAGGTCATCGAGCATGATGACGACGTCTGCCGATTCGCTGGCCGCGGTTGCTCCCCGGGCACCCATTGCTACACCGACGTCGGACGCGGCGAGGACGGGTGCGTCGTTGACTCCATCACCGACCATCAGGACCGGGCGATCGTTCAATTCGGCGACGGCGGCCACCTTGTCGGCAGGCAGGCAATCGGCCAGGACCCGGGTTATCCCGGCTTCGGCCGCGATATGTGACGCGGTGGAACGGGTGTCACCGGTCAGGAGCATGGTTTCCCGCACGCCGAGGCGTCCCAGCTCGGCCAGGGTGGCCACCGCGTTTTCCCGCAAAGGGTCGCTCATGATGAGCGTGCCGGCGAAACGCCCGTCCACGCCGACGGAGATCCCAAGCTGTCCGCTGGCCACATCTGCCTTCTCGAAGCCGCTTGTGGCTGGGCCGACGAAGGCAGCTTTGCCCACCATCACAGTCTGGCTTCCGCAGACAGCCGTGACACCCTGGGTCGCGTGCTCGTTGGCGCTGGCGACGGGCAACAGAAGGAGGCCGCGGGACCGTGCGGCATCAATCACGGAGGCTGCCAGCACATGCGAGGAAGACTGTTCAGCGGACGCTGCGAGTTGCAGTATCCGATCGGCTGACATGCCTTGCGCGGCGGTCGCGGAAACCTGTATCGCGTGCAGGGCGGGGCGGCCGCGCGTGAGTGTCCCGGTCTTGTCGAAGACCGCCGTCCTGACGCGGGCGAGTTGTTCGAGGGTACCGGCATTCTTGATGATGATCCCCGCGTGGGCTGCCCGGCTGGTGCCGGCAAGGAACGCCACAGGTGCTGCGATCAACAAGGGACACGGTGTCGCAACGACGAGCACCTGGGCAAACCGTTCTGGATCGTGACTGAAGTACCAAGCGATTCCGGCCAGCAGGAAGGCGAATATCGTGAAGGGAACGGCGTATCGGTCCGCAAGCCTGACGGTGGGGGCGCGGCTCGCCGCGGCCTCTTGGACAAGGGCCACGATCCGGCTGTACTGGGAGTCTGCAGCGGTGGCGCTTGCAACCATGCGAACGGCTTCTTCGCCGTTGACTGACCCACTCATGAGGGTGTCGCCCTTGCCGTGCTCGACCGGCAGGCTTTCGCCAGTCAGGGAGGATTCATCGAAAGTCCCGGCGGGGGAGAGCAAGAGACCGTCTACCGGGACGATTTCGGACGGTTTGACCAACAGTGTGTCTCCCGAACGGATGCTCCCCACGGGAACCTCTTCCACAGGGTTGCCCGGGGTCTCGCGGTGCGCAGTCCGGGGAGCCCGCTCCAGGAGGGCTTTCAGCTCGTGAGTAGCCCGGCCGTGGGCAAATTCCTCCAGGGCGTCTCCTCCCGTGAGCATGAGGACGATGATGAGGGAGGCAAGGTATTCCCCGACCACGAGGGTGCTGGCGATGGCCGTCACTGCCAACAAGTCGATGCCCCACCGTCCCCGGAAGAGATCCCTGATCATGGACACGGTCCGGTACGCGGCCACGGCCAGTGCATAGATAGTCGCTGTTGCTTGTGCCGCTGGCATTTGACCGAGGCCCAGCAGTACCCCGACGCACGCTCCAGCGAGGAGCGTGGAGGCCACAAGGGGAAAACGAAGGATCAAGGCCATGGGAGCCGCCCGCTTGGGTGTGCCTCCTCAGGGAAGGAACGTCAGGGAGGTTGAAATGAAGGTGTTGCGGGTTGCCTCGTGGTGGGATTCCCGGCTGAGAATGACCTTCAGTGCGTGTGTTTCAGCCGCCCTGGAGAAGGTGTCGTAGGCGTCGATGATCTGCGCCAGGGTGAAGTGGTGGGTCGCGAATTTCTCGGCGGGGATCTTGTGCTGGGCCACCAGCCGGAGGAGCATCGGCGTCGTGTTGGTGTTGACGAGGCCCATGCTGATGTTGATGTTGCGGATCCAGAGGTCCTGGAGCCGCAGTTCAACGGATTTTCCGTGCACGCCGATGTTGGCCGCAGATTGTGGTGGTATCGATGCGGACGATCGCGTCGGTGGGGTTGACGATGTGGGGATCCGGGACGTCCGTCCAGGACTTTTGTCCGGGTCCGCCGTAGACGAGTGCTTTCATGATGCTCCATCAAAGTATGGCAAGAGGTACCGTCGGCGACGCCGGCAGCAAAGTCAGTGGAACAGCTCGGAGCGGGCATCCCACGGGGGAGTGTTCCAGATATCGGGCCGGGCGGTCTTGAACCGTCGACCAGTGAGAGCATCCAAGCTCAAACGCAGATAGTGGCTCTTGCTGCCCGGCTGCCAGGGATCCAGGTGGAGGGCATCGGCTGCGGCCTTTTCCTGCAGGTCGACGATGAGGTGCGCCTGCCCTCTGGCGACGACGCTCCAAGCCTTCCCGGTGCCCGCATCAAAACCATCGATTTCGAGCGCGCAGGGATGGCGCATCGTGTTCCAGAATTTAGTGCCGATGCCTGTGCGGAAGACGATGGATCCGTGGTCCACGACGTAGTTCACGGGGAAAATGTCCGGATGGTCCTCGACAATAACGGCTAGCCTGCCAACGGTTGCTTGGCCAAGCAACTCAAAGCATTCGTCAGGACTCAGTCTTTCGATCGCATCCGTTGATTGGGGGTTCATGACCCCGACGCTACCGGTGGCTGTCCGCCGTCGTTAGGGGCTTTAGACCCGCCGGGCGACCCCGTCATTCGAGGCCGGCGCGGGTTGCGTCATCCAGGGGACTCCACCACGTCAGGGGAGGGGTCACGGTGAAGCGGCGCCCCGTAATCGATGTCGGGACGATGCGGACGAAGTGGTCTTTGCGGCCCGCTTGCCAGGGGAAAAGCAGCAGCCCGACCGTATCGAGCACCTCCTGGGTCAGCTTGATGGCAACAGCATGACCTTTCACGACCACGCTCCACGCCACCCCGGTGTCCGGGCTGACGCCGTCGGCCTCCAGCGCAACCGGTGTTTCGCCCAGGGCCGAGTGGAGCTTGGTTCCTTCTCCGGTCCGGAAAACGAGGGTGCCATGGTCAACCTTGTAGTTGATCGGGAAGATGTCCGGATGGTCTACTACCCACACGGCGAGGCGTCCCACTGAGACGCCGCGCATGAGCTCCCAGCATTGTTGAGGTTGCAGGACCTCCGGCTCCGGGGTTGATGGTTTGTTCGTCATGTCGCAGAGGCTACGCCCGGGCGTGGGCTGGAAACAGGGCACAAAGACCCTCGCCTTACGGACGTCTGGGCGAACACGCGACTCGGGAGTAGTCTGGCATCGGATACGCCAGCTGCCACGACACGGGTACCTGCCCCGTGTGGGCTGCACCGCTCGAAAGGCAGTAAATGAACGGCTCTCTTCCAGATCCTGTGCGGCCTGATCGCGTTCATGTCACGGGAACCCGGATCGAAGACCTGCTGAGGGACTTTTTGGCCAGGGCCGGAGAACTCCTGGATGCCCAGGAACAGATGAGGGGACTTCTGGAAGCGGTGGTGGCCGTCGCCGAAGACTTGAGCCTGGAAGCCGTTCTGGACCGGGTGGTCAAGTCCGCGTGCCGGCTACTGCATGCCCGCTACGGCGCCTTGGGCGTCATCGGCGAAAACAAGTCATTGAGCCACTTCGTTACGGTCGGCATCGACGAGGACCTCGCGCGGCGCATCGGCCCGCTGCCCACCGGACACGGGGTCCTCGGCCTGCTGATCAGCGAACCGGCGCCTCTCCGCCTTCATGATTTACACCAACATCCGAAGTCTTACGGATTCCCTGAAAACCATCCACCGATGAAGTCTTTCCTTGGTGTCCCGGTGCGGGTCCGAGACGTCGTCTTCGGAAATCTGTACCTGACGGAGAAGGAGGGCGGTGGGGATTTCACCCCGGAGGACGAGGATCTTGCCGTGGCCTTGGCTGCTGCTGCCGGCGTGGCCATCGAGAATGCCCGGCTCTATGAGGACGCCCGCCGTCGGGCATCGTGGCTTGAGGCGTGCATGGATGTGACCGGCCGGATGCTCGGTGATGACCGGGCGGCGGAGCCGGAACATGTCGGGCTCGACCTGATTGCGGATAGGGCGCTCCGGGAATCGGAATCCCAGCTTGCCCTGATCCTCGTTCCGGACGGGGGCGTGGGTTCGTACGGCGTCGCGGGGGCCGCCGGGACGGGCAGCGCAAATTTCGCGGGGACCATCCTGCCCATGGATTCCGCCGTCATAAGGTCAGTCGCCGCCACCGGGACGCCAGCCTGCATGGACGAGGCCGGAGACATCCTTGGACCGGCCGACGGTTTGTCCATCGGAAAGCTCCTGGCGATCGATCTCAGCGCCCAGGGTGCCCATCATGGGCTCCTGTTTCTGGTTCGAGCCCCCGGAACGGGGCCGTTCGCGAAGACGGATGTGGAGATGGGCGCCGTCTTTGGCTCGCACGTGGCCTTGGGCCTGGAGCTTGACCGGATTCACCGGCTCCGTGAACAGTTGGTGGTTTTCTCGGACCGGGACCGCATTGCCCGGGACCTGCACGACCTCGTCATCCAACGCCTTTTCGCTGCCGGACTCAGCATCCAGAGCTTGCGGCGGTTCACGACCGGTGAACCTGCCCTGACCCGGATCGATGCGGTCACGGCGGAGCTGGATGAGACCATCCGGGACCTCCGGAACACCATCTACTCGTTGCGTTCTTCCGGGGAGCAGGAGTTGCTGAGCAGCCGGATACTGCAGACTGTCCGCACTGCCACCAGGTCCCTGCCCTTCGCCCCCCACCTGACGCTCAACGGGGACGTCGATTCGGTGCTCGACGACGGAACAGTCACCAACGCGCTGGCGGTCATCTCCGAAGGCCTCAGCAATGCGGTCCGTCATTCGGAGGCGCAGGCAATCAGCGTTTCAGTGTCGGTGGAAGACGGCATGCTGACCTTGATCATCGAAGACGACGGTAAGGGCTTCAGGGATGCCGTCCCCGGAAACGGTCTGGTGAACATGGAACAGCGGGCATCGGAGTTGCGTGGTTCGTTTGAGGTGACCAGCGCCCCGACGAAGGGCACTACCGTGGTGTGGTCGGTGCCGGTCTGCTGAAATTGCCGTCCGCCGAGATTACGTCCGCCGGTGGGTCAGCGAACCGGTCCTCTCGGCGTCTCTGTTCCATGGGCAACATAGACGGCTGCCTGGGTGCGGCGTTCGAATCCGAGCTTTGCCAACATCGAGGACACATAGTTCTTCACGGTTTTTTCGGCGAGCTGCATTAGTTCCCCGATTTGCCGGTTTGTCAGGCCTTGTCCGACGAGATCCAAGACCCGCCTCTCCTGGGGTGTCAGTGAGGCTACCCTGGGATCCACGCGCTGCGGTTCCGTGAGTCCCTGGATGATTTTGGCCTTTACTGAAGCATCAAACAAGGACTCGCCTCGCGCGGCCTGGCGCAGCGCACCTATCAGGTCGGTGCCGCCGATTTCCTTCAGGACGTACCCCGCCGCGCCGGCAAGGACGGCTCCCCGCAAGGCTTGTTCGTCGTCGTAACTGGTCAGAATCAGGCAATTCAGCGTGGGATCGACGGAGCGCACTTCACGGCAAACTTCGATGCCGGTGCCATCGGGCAGCCGGGCGTCCAGGACTGATACGTCCGGGCGCAAAGCGGGAATGCGCCGGGTCGCTTCCTCCGCGGAACCGGACATGCCCACCACCACAAAGCCTTCGCTTTCCAGTAGTTCCTGCAGCCCCCGGCGGACAAGCTCATGATCGTCAAGGACATAGACGCGGATTGGCGGCGCGCCAAGGACCCGGGCGTCGCTTTGGGGCGATAGTGGGCGTTCCATGATCCTCCTGTCCGGCAGCCCGTGGCCGCTGTCCCGCCGGTTCGTCATGCTTTCCCGGCTATGTCATTGTTCATTGCCCGCCGGCGGCAAACAAGGGCCGAAGGACCTAAGCCGGGGCCATGACTTTCGGCCCTGTTTGGCGGCGCCACTTTCTGCCCATTCTTAGAGAAACCGCGGGAACGGGAAGGAACCCCATGGCCAAGCGAACCGGGCACGACAAGATCATCGTCGGCGTCGACGGCTCGGATGCCTCCGTCGAGGCCCTGCGCCAAGCGCACCGCCTCGCATCGGCACTGGGATCAAACGTCGAGGCCTGGACCTGTTGGGACTTCCCCGTGGGTCATGAGGCCTACGAAATGATGGGGCGGGATGGATTCAGCCACCAGGCATCCGAGATACTCCATGACGCTATGACACGGGCCTTCGGCCCAGAACTTCCCCGGAACGTCCGGACCAGGCTCGTCCTCGGCGCCGCCCGGCAGTCGCTCGTCGACGCCAGCAGGTTCGCGTCTTTGCTGGTCGTCGGACGGCGCGGCCACGGCGGATTCAAAGGCCTGCTGCTTGGTTCGGTCAGCGCGGCCTGCGTCGCGCATGCCTATTGTCCCGTTCTCGTCGTCCACGAGCCCGAAGCCACCAGGCACCCCGAGCCCCGTCCCGGCGCAGCCGGGGCGGCCATCAGAAATACCCAAACCGATCAAAGGAGCACAATCTAGATGAAGAAGTGGACCCGTTGGCAGGACTGGACGGTCATCGCCGCCGGCGCCTATGCCGCGCTCTCGGTGCTGTGGACAAGTCAAGGTGGATCGTCCACAGCGTTTATGGTCATCCTCGGCGTCCTGCTGGTCGCCGCCGGGGTCACCAACCTGGCCATGCCGGGGATGCCGGCTGCCGAATGGGCGCAAGCCGCGTTCGCTGTGGTCCTCCTCCTTGCGCCATGGATTGGAAGCTTCACCTCCATGACGGGGGCCGCCTGGAGTGCGTGGATTCCGGGCGCGGTCGCGCTGGTCGTCACGGCCTTGGCGATCAAGCCCAGCACCGAGGAATACCGTCATCACCACGTGATGCCGGCCCCTTAGCCGCGCAAATCCGGAACGGGCATCCGGCAACCGCCGGATGCCCGGCACTGCCAATCTCGAGGAGACCAGCATGAACAGCGATCACCCGGCGCGCCTGCGGTTTTTTGGCGCGACCGACACTGTTACAGGGTCCCGCTATCTCCTCGAATCCCGGGACACGCGGATCCTTGTCGACTGCGGCCTTTTCCAAGGCTTCAAACGTGTCCGCGACCGAAACAGGATTCCGTTTCCCGTTGCCCCTGGTTCCATCGACGCGGTGCTGCTCACCCACGCCCATCTGGACCACACCGGATACGTTCCCGCGCTTGTGCGCGACGGCTTCACCGGGCCGGTTTACGCCACTCACGGGACCAGTGAACTATGCAAGCTACTGCTACCGGACAGCGGCCACCTCCAAGAAGAGGAAGCCCGCTACGCCGATCATCGGGGCTCCTCGTTGCATGTTCCCGCGCTTCCGGTCTACACCGCGGCCGACGCGGTCAGGTCCTTGAACTCATTCGAGCCGCAGGATTTTGATGCTCCGGTTGAAGTTGGAGATGGCATCGAGGCCACCTTCCTCCCGGCCGGACACATCCTCGGTGCCGCCCAGATCCACGTAAACGTCGATGGGCATTCCATACACTTCACGGGAGACCTGGGCCGTGCCGACGATCCGCTCATGTTCCCTCCCCGGGACTTGGAGGACACGGACATCCTTGTCACTGAATCTACGTACGGCAACCGGCGCCACCCGGATCAGGATCCGGCCGCTGAGCTTGGCGCGGTCGTGTCCCGGGTTGCCAAACGCGGGGGAGTCGTCATGATCGCCGCGTTCGCCGTCGGTCGCGCAGAAACCCTCATGCTCCATCTCTCCCGGCTCCGCCGCAAACGCCTCATTCCGGACATTCCGATCTATCTGAACAGCCCCATGGCCATCGACGCGTCCTACATGTACCGGCAGCACCCGGGCGAACACCGCCTCCTCGTGGACGAGTTCGAAGACATGTACAAGCTGGCCACCATGACGCGTACCGCCGACGATTCCAAACTTCTCAACCTGAGGGGAGGGCCCATGATCATCATCTCCGCGAGTGGCATGCTCACGGGGGGACGGATCCTTCACCACCTTGAGGCCTATGGTCCGGATCCGAAAAACGCCATCGTCCTCAGTGGCTACCAGGCCGGTGGAACACGCGGCGCCGATCTTGCCGCCGGGGCGAAGGAACTCAGAATCTACGGGCAGGACGTCCCCATCCAGGCCGAGGTGATACACCTTGAGGGATTCTCCGCGCACGCCGACGCCGACGAAATCATCCGTTGGATGCACACGGCAAACCAGGCACCGCAAATGACCTATATCACCCACGGCGAACCCGACGCCTCAGATGCCTTGCGCCGCCGCATCAAACGCGAACTCGGCTGGAACGCCAGGGTCCCCGAGCATCTCGAAGCAGTCCCGCTCGATAACCCGCTCTAGCACCCGAATTTCCACCCACGCCGGCAAAGGAGGCCAATGATGGCTCTCTCTGAATATGAAAAGAAGACCCTGGAAAAGATCGCCCAGGAACTGGAACACGATGACCCGAAGTTCGCGGCAAAGATGAGGTCGATGACCCTGCCGGCTACCGGGAGGCGCCTGGCGTCCGGCATCTTCACCGCACTGGCCGGATGCCTTGTCCTGCTGACCGGTGTCGCGGCCCGCGCCCCGGCTTTGGGAATCATCGGGTTCACCATCATGGGCACGGGGGCGTACCTGGCATCTAAATGCGTGGGTTCCCTGGCGATCCGACGGCGTCCGAGCTCTTCCCCGTCCATGGGGTCGGCGGAGATGGGGTAGCGGCGTGGCTCGGATGAGCCTGCAGGACTTCCGGCCCTAACAGCCGAGGGCGAGCGGACGGACACTGAACGTGCAACGGCCGGGCACCGGCCGGAGACAACCTCAGCGAAGATCGGATGTGCCATGAAGGTACCAATAGTTGTCGGTGTTGACGATTCCGGCGCGAACGAGGCCGCTGTGGCCTGGGCGATGCACCGGGCCGCGGCAATGAAGTTGCCCGTGGACCTCGTGCACGCGGTGGACGACCGGTGGATGTCACAGTCCCTTGCTTACAACGAGATGGCCAAGAAGTCGGCGAAAGAGCTCTTGGGCAAGGCAAAAGCCCACGCCGCCGGCGTGGAACCTGGTGTTGATGTCCAAACACTATTGATCTCAGGGAGCGCCGGGTATGCCCTCCGCAAGCGGTCCAAGAAGGCGTCGCTCTTAGTTATTGGTTCCGGCACGCGTGTCAGGCCCGGAGGTCGGCTCACCGACCGGGCGCTGCAGATCGTTGCGGTAGCGCTGTGCCCTGTGGCCGTGGTCGGAGACGGCGGGGTGACCAACCGTCAGGGGGTTCTCGTCGGGGTGGATGGTTCGGAGGAGTCGACGCAAGCGGTGGCATTCGCAGCCGCGGAAGCAGACCGTGAAGGGCAGGAGTTGACGGTGCTACACGCTTTCCGCGCGTTCCGGCCCAGGGTGAAATTGGCACGGTCGGAGGGCAGCTTAGCCGAGCAAATGCTGGAAGAAGAACGGGTCACACTTTCGGAAACGGTGGCCGGTTTGGCAGAGGATTATCCTGACCTTGTGGTTCATCAACTTCTGGAGACTGGCAAGGATCCGGCAGCTGCTTTGGTTGAAGCTGCGTCGAATTCACAGTTGCTGGTACTCGGCAGTCGAGGGCGTGGAAGTTTCAAACGCCTCCTATTGGGCTCAACTGCCCATGCCGTTCTTTCCCAGTTGCCCTGTCCGACGATCATTACCCGCGTACGCCGGGTCAAGAACAGCACATAGCGCGCGGGGTTCCTTCCTGCTCACGGAGCCGAGCGCCGTCGACGCCCGGACCCGGACCCGGACTCAGGCTAGGTGCACGTGGCGGCCAGTCACTACCGCCGCGTGGATCCGGATGAAGTCATTCCTTGCCCCGCCTGCCCAGGGCTCTTCCATTACCTGTCCCCAAAGGTAGGTCAACAGCGCAGGCTCCTCCACGTGCGAGGAAGGACCACTGACAAGGACCGACCACCCTTCGCTTCGGTCGGGCCGTGCCCCATCAATCTCGAACGATGAACTCAGGCGAGGTACGGCGTCGGCGATGGTCCCGGCAGCAGAGGTGCGGAAGTAGATCGCCCGGTCGTGGACGAGGTAGCTGACGGGCAGGATCATCACTCGGTTCTTGTAGTTGAAGCCGAAGCGGCCTGTGTCTTGTGAGCACAACAGCTCCCAACACCGCTCCTCGCTAAGCTCCTCCGTGATATGCCGGGCACCGTCAAAGCGGCCGGGGTCCATGTTGGGAAGCGACATTGGATTCTCCTCTCCTCTCTCCGCCGTCCGCATCGTTCAGCTCTCTTCCGGAGCATGGACAACAAGGACCGGGCAGTGGGCATGGGCAACGCAGGCAGAACTCACCGATCCGAGCAACAGCCCGCCAAATCCTCCGTGGCCACGCCGGCCGAGAACGATCATGTCGGCTTCCCGGCTAGCTTCAATAAGGGATTCCCGTGCGTGACCGCGGACAACGCGGGAGACGACGTTGTCCGGCAATTCCGGACCGAACACCTTCGCCAAGGATTCTTTGAGGACCTGTCCGGCGCCTTCCTCGAAGTCGTCGATGCCCATGGCCACGTATCCGCCATAGACCTGAGGGAACTCCCAATAGGCAACGGCCTCAATTTGCGCTCCCAACGGCACCGCAAGGCTCTGGGCCTGCCTCAGTGCCTCTAAGGAGGCTTCCGATCCATCAACACCAACAACGATCCTCGCCCTGGATGCTTCCCCGCCCATGACTTTCCTCTCCGCGATAAGGGTGATTCCGTACCCCGCTAGCGTGACCTGTTGCGATTCCGGATTGTAGGGCCGAAAGTCACGGCCCGGTCCATGGCCCGTACCGGGAGAGGCACGGTCCGGCCGGGCGGCCGGACCGTGTGTCTTACTCGCGTGTTATCGGGATTTTGTGCGCGGAGGAGGGTTGCACCCTTTCCGGAATCGGAGCCCTCACTTCGAGGACACCGTCCTTGTACGAAGCGGAGACGTCGTCCCGTTGGACGGTGTCCGGCAGAGGCAGCCTGCGGACAAAGGAGCCGTAACGAAATTCCGAGCGGTAGCTGCCCTTGTCCTTTTGTTCCGTCTTCTCTTGCCGCTCAGCCTTTATTTCAAGGAACCCGTCCCCAAGCGTGATTTCAACATCTTTCTCCGGATCGATCCCCGGCAGTTCTGCGCGAACGACCAGGGTAGTGCCTTCAACCAATTGTTCGACCCGGATCCCGGATGCTGCCACATCACCTTCGAAAAGCCGTTCGATCATCTCAATGGGTGAGCGACGGTTATCGAACCACCTAATTAAGTCCGACATTCCTGACCTCCTTGTCCTGGAATCTTGTCAAGCCCGAACCGGCTTGACCCTTCCAGAATGCGAAGCACGGGGAATGGATCCCAGAGTCTTTGGTCCCTTACTCCCGCTTCGGAGTTCGCATTGCGGTCAAGGATGGGACGGGGCGGCTGGATCAGTGGTGAGGAATCCTGTGGGCCCGTCATTGGGAAGGTGCGTTGATCACGAACCTTCGGCCGCTCAATTCCGCGGGCGTGACCCGGACCAGATGGTCTTTAGTGCCAGGTTCCCACGGAGACAGTTCCATTGCTGCTGACTCCTGAAGGTCGTCGGCTTTCGTGACGATCTCGGCATGACCTTTGACGATGACGCTCCAAGCGATGGTCCCATAGGTATTGAAACCGTCGGCCTCCAAGGTGATCTTTTGCCCGGCCAGGACTGCGTCCAGTTTGGTGCCCGGTCCGGTCCGGAATATCACGGTTCCCTCGTCAGGCAGGAAATTGACGGGAAAGATCTCCGCGCTGTCGCCACTGACCACGGCAACCCTGGCGACGGAGGCGGAACGGAGGTACTTCCAGCACTCATGGACGCTGAGTACTTCGGTATCGGGACTCGACTCTGAATTCTCCATGGGCTGAGCCTACCGGGATGGTCCACGGGGAAGTAGAGGAATAAGTCCCCGGAACCGGATACTGAAGCACCCCACGGTCAGTCGATGCCGCCGCGAGCCGATGGCATCGTCGGCTGACCCCCTGGATTACTAGGAGCGGAATCACGACCCGTGGAATGGACCCCGTTGGACACATCCCCGGTAACCGATTCGCCACCTTGACGCGCTGCGGCGGTACCTGACACCTGGTAGGAGCAGAAGTCCGAAGCCTCACCGCCACTACACTGGGATCACCCGGGCAGAGGCAAGGTGACCGGCTGTCGAGGGAGGTCCGTGATGGCAGGTCCGTTGCTTGAGACCAAACTGCACGTCCCCGGGCCACGACGCGGTCTCGTGAGGCGCCCCAGGCTCAGCGACCGTCTGACCCAGGCCGACGAGCAAACGCTGATCCTCGTCTCAGCGCCCGCCGGCTTCGGGAAAACGACGGTGCTGACCGAATGGCTGGCAGAAGCAACCGCCCATGGCCGATCGGTCGCCTGGCTCTCGCTCGACCAGCGGGACAACGATCCCACGCTGTTCTGGACCTACCTTGTAGCTGCGCTGGATAAGGCATCGAACGGTCTCGGCGCGAAGGCGCTCGCAACACTCCGATCCCCGCAACCAGGCATTGATGCCTTCCTGACCACCCTGATCAACGAGTTGCAGGCCGTCACGGACAGATTTATTTTGGTGCTCGACGACTACCACGTCATGGAGAATCAGGACGTGCAGGAAGGTCTGGCCTTTCTCGTCGAGAACCTGCCCGCGCAGCTACAACTGGTCATCGCGAGCCGCGCAGATCCAGCTTTGCCGCTCCCGCGACTCCGATCACGCGGCAGGCTCCTTGAGATCCGTGCCGCGGATCTCCGCTTCACCCCGGAGGAAGCTGCGGCCTACTTCAACGGCGTGATGGGACTGAGTCTCACCGCGCAGGAGATTGCCGCCCTCGAAGGCCGGGCCGAGGGCTGGATCGCCGCGCTCCAATTGGCGGCGCTCTCGATGCAGGGAAGGGAGGACGTCGCCGGCTTCATCGCGGGCTTCGCAGGCGATGACCGCTACATTTTCGATTACCTCGCGGAAGAGGTACTCCAGCGCCAGAACGACGACGTCCGGAACTTCCTGCTGCAGACCTCCATCCTGAACCGGCTCAACGGTCCGCTTTGCGACGCCGTGACCGGGCAAAACACCGGAAAAGCAATGCTCGAGTCGATCGATCGAGGGAACCTGTTCGTGGTGCCGCTCGACGACCGCCGCTGGTGGTACCGCTATCACCACCTCTTCGCCGACGTGCTACGGGCGCGACTGATGGACGAGCAGCCGGTCCGCATTAGCGAACTGCATAAGCGCGCAAGCCTCTGGCACGAACGTAACGGCAACATCCCGGAAGCTATCCACCACTCAATGGCCGGCAAGGACTTCGAACGGACCGCGGACCTGATCGAGCTCGCGATCCCCGCCATGCGCAAGGACCGCCAGGAAGCCACGCTGAGCCGCTGGCTCCAAGCGCTCCCCGGCGAGCTGATACAAGCGCGGCCCGGGCTGGGCGTTGCCTACGCCGGGGCGCTCCTCGCAAGCGGCGAGCTCACTGGCGTCGACGCCCGCCTTAAGGAGGCCGAGCAGTGGGTAAGTACGACGGCGGAAGGCGGCGACGACGGGAACCTCACCGGTTCGATCGCGATCTACCGTGCAGCGCAGGCGCTCGCAGTCGGGGACACCGCCGGGGCAATGACGCACGCGACTACCGCGCTCGGCCTGGTCGGGAAAGACGATCATCTCGAGCGCGGAGCGGCATCCGGGCTGTTGGCGATCGGCCACTGGACGAACGGCGAACTGGGCGTAGCGTACGGACTTTGGTCCGATTCCTATTCCAACCTCGAACGGGCCGGGCACCACTCGGACATGCTCGGTTGCTCAATCGCCCTGGCCGACATCCGGATTACCCAAGGCCGGCTCGGCGACGCAATGGCCATCTATGAGCGGGGTCTCAAAATCGCGGGCAGGCACCCTGCGCAAATGCTCCGCGGAACCGCCGACATGCACGTAGGAATGGGCATGCTCCTTCTTGAACGCGGCGAACTTGAAGCCGCAAGGCAGCACCTGCTGACCAGCCAGAAGCTCGGCGAAGATGCCGGGCTGCCCCAAAACCCGTATCGCTCCCGGGTCGCGATGGCCCAGGTCCTCCAAGCAGAAGGGGAAGTGGGCGGCGCGCTCGAGCAACTCGCCGAAGCGGAGCGCCTCTACGTCGGCGACTTCTTTCCGGAGGTACATCCGGTCGCGGCCATGCGGGCGCGGATGTGGATCTCGCACGGAAGGACGTCCGACGCTCTACGCTGGGCGCGTGAGCGCGGCATTTCCGCCGAAGATGAGCTCTCCTACCTGAAAGAGTTCGAACACATCACCTTGGCCAGGGCACTCCTCGCACAGCACAAGGCAGGGCCGTCGGAGGACTCTGTAGGACAGGCCACCGCCCTGCTTGACCGTCTCCTTCGGGCCGCGGAAGAAGGTGGCAGGACGGGGACCGTCGTCGAACTTCTGGTTCTTATGGCACTTGCCCACCAAAAAGAAGCGGACGACGGCGGGGCGCTGGCAGCGCTGCAACGCGCGGTAGCGCTCGCCGAACCAGAGGGCTACGTTTCGTGGTTCGTCGATGAGGGTGAGGCTATGGCCAACTTGCTGGAAGCGCTCAAGAAGCAGGGGAGCGCCTCGGACTACGTAAACCGGCTCTTGGAGTCGTCCCGGACAAAGACGCGTAGTACCCGAGACCGCAGCACCCCGGCACCGCAACGCTTAGTCGAGCCCCTGAGTGAACGCGAGCTGCAAGTGCTTCGGCTTCTTTCCTCGGAGCTGGACGGCCCGGACATCGCGCGCGAGTTGCTCGTCTCCCTCAACACCCTCCGGACACACACCAAGAACATCTATGCCAAGCTCGGCGCGAACAACCGCCGCTCGGCCGTGCGCCGGGCCGAAGAGCTGGGTCTCTTGTCGCGGAGCCGCGACGAGCGCTAATCCAGGCGGGCGGTTCGCCCGGCACTTCTTCCGAAAAGATCACCACAACAATCACCAGATGTGGTGATCCCTGCTCACCACATCTCCTTCTACCTTCAAGGCATCAAGGAAGTCATCCGCAAAGGCGGCTGAAATCCACTAAGGCAGAAGGAGGGGCGATGAACGCGAGATCGGAAGGCCGGGACGCGCCGGTCGAGTACGAGGTCCGCGTCGAAGGCCATCTTGATTCCCGCTGGGCCGCTTGGTTCGAAGGGCTGAGCCTCACCAACGAACGCGACGGAACCACCGTCATCCGCACCCGGAACGCCGACCAAGCCGCGCTCCACGGTCTGCTGCAAAAGCTCCGGGACCTGGCGCTGCCGCTCTTGGCAGTCAACCCAGCCGGGGCCACGCAACCCAGCCGGCCGGCGTCGAACACTGAGCTACCGGCGCCGAACACCCGTATCTTCATCCCCAAGAAGGACCACACCATGAAAACCACAACCCCGACCCCGACAACTGAGCGTGTCCGGATGGACCCGCTGCGGAAGACCGCGATGGTCGCAGGCATCCTGTACCTGGTCACCTTCGTCAGTTCGATCCCGGCACTGTTCCTGATTTCCCCCGTACTGAACGATCCGCACTACATCACGGGCCCCGGCGCCGACTCGACCGTCATCTTCGGCTGCTTCCTCGATCTCGTCAATGCGGTTTCCGCCGTGGGCACCGCCGTCGCACTGTTTCCTGTTGTCAAACGGCAGAACGAGGGCATCGCGCTCGGCTTCGTCACCGCCCGGATGTTTGAAGCCGCGGTCATCGTGATCGGCGTCGTCAGCCTCCTGGCTGTGGTCACTCTGCGCCAGCACGGCGGAGCGGACCCTGCCTTGGTTCCCGTGGGCCAGGCGTTCGTGGCGGTCCGCGACTGGACGTTCATTCTCGGGCCGAGCCTGGTTCCGGGGGTGAGCGGGCTGTTGCTCGGGTACCTGATGTACCGTTCGGGGCTCGTGCCGCGCGTCATTCCTCTGCTTGGACTGATCGGCGGCCCGCTGCTGCTTTCGTCGACGATCTCAACGATGTTCGGTATCAACCAGGGGATCTCGGTGTGGTCGGGACTCGCAACCTTGCCGATCTTCGTTTGGGAGTTGTCGCTGGGCGTGTGGATGGCGGTCAAGGGCTTCAGGCCGTCGCCCATCACCACCGGGCAAGTACGCACAGCCTGAGGGCCCACAAACTCCATGGAATGAGTCCCGCGGCCAACCCCCAAGCCAAGCCGGCCGCCCCGGAGATAGCTCCGCAGTAGGTCTTGCCACCGTCCGCGGCCAAGCGGATGCATCGCGCCCAAGTGAGCCACTTCGACGAGTCTTAGCGGGAACCCTTCCACAGTTCGCGCTCCCAGGCGCGGGGGTCGAAGACGAGGCGCGGACCTGTGTTGAAGACCATGGTGGTCCTGCGTTCTGGCTCGTAGCCGGGCCAGCCGGGATCGCCGGTGGTGGCGAAAGAAACCCAGGCGGCGTGCATGGCGTCGGCCAGTTCCTGGGGCGGGTCTGTTCCGAGCAGCGGCGCGAACAGCCTGGAGTTCGTGTCCAGGGTGTCGAACACGAACGGCACCTCGACAGCGTGGACGGCGCCCAGGCCGGGGGCGGCCCAGCCGAACTCGTACATGTACGTCCGCGCCGAAGTCGCCGAGGCTGCCATTGCGTGGGCGTCGGCGAGGCGGATCGCCGGGATCCTTACCCACCAGTCGGTTTCGACGGCGGCTAGCAGCTCGCCTGGTGAACTGTCCGGGTAGTGGGAGCGATACTCGCGGAGTGTGGTCTCCGGGGGAAGCCCGTAGATGGCCAGGGGCGGGAAGCCGTTCACCCTGCGGTTTTCCGCCAGGTCCCGCTCCGTGACCTTCCCGATCACGCCCGTGATGGCAAGGAACAGCTTCCAGTCCTCGGTGTTGGTCCCCACCATCACATCCGCCATCGATCCAGCGCCGGCGGCGATCCTTTGAATGGGGGGCAGCGGAATCGTGTCGCCGTCGATTGTCGGCTGCCAGAGCATCTGGCTGGCGAGCACGTCGGCTCCCCAGCGTTCCGGGTCCGGATTGGCAATAAGGTCCGCCTTCAACTTCGCCTGTGCTGCGAGGAACCGTTGGACGGGCACCGCCGCCAGGGCCTTCCGGGTTGGCGGGACTCCCAGTTTCTCGGCGAGGAACCCGCCGATTCGTTGGGTGGTCTCGGAGGATAGCGCGTGGTGGGCTGCCCCGCTCTGCAGGATGGCCCTCCGGAACAACCCCTCGGCTCGGGGCATCGAAAGAAGGACGCCGATGCTCATTGCACCGGCTGACTCGCCGAAGACAGTGACGTTGCCGGGATCACCGCCGAAAGCTGCGATGTTCGCGCGGGTCCACTCCAGGGCAGCGATCTGATCGAGGAGGCCCACGTTGGCTTGCCCGTCGCCGAGGTCCAGGAACCCGTCGGCGCCTACCCGCCAGTTAAGCACCACGCATACGACGCCGTCCCGGGCAAAGTTCCGGCCGTCATACGCCGCCGTGGAGCTGAATTCGAACCCGCCGCCCTGAATCCAGACCATGACCGGGAGGCCCGCTCGGCCTGGATCCGGTGTCCAGACATTGAGATTCAGGCAGTCCTCGCCGGTCAGGGCGGTATCCCACTCTGTGCCCGCACCTTCCGGTGGAGCCAGTTGGAAGGGCGATGGCCCATAGTGAGTGGCGTCGCGGGTTTCCTTCCAAGGCTGGACCGGCCGAGGCGGGCGGAGCCGGTTCCCGCCTTATGTGGGCGCCCCGAAGGGTATGCCAAGAAAACAGTGCACGCCGTGGTCTGCGCTGCCGCGCACGGGGCCATGGGTGGTATTGACTACGCTGTCCATGCCTGCCGCCTTCGCGCCCCGGACTTTCCGGGGTCGGCTTCCACACTTGCAGTAGCAGCGCCTTGCTTGAAGGGCCGAAGGTCACGGCCGCGAGATCGATCGTGAGGCGAGTCCGAAGTAGCCCCCGGACATCTATGCGGGCCTTGGGCGGGCGCGTACGTGCATCCGCTCGCCCTGCTGTCCAAACAAGCTGATGAATTCGACGGTATTTCCGTCGGCGCTGGCGAACCAGTGGGGTGTGCGGGTGTCGAATTCCGCGGCTTCGCCAGCGCGGAGTTCGAAGTCTTTGTCGCCCAGCACCAGCCGCAGCCGTCCGTTGAGGATGTAAAGCCATTCGTAGCCTTCGTGAACACGCGGATCGGGCTCGGACCCACGGGCATCACCGGCGAGCACCATCTTGAAGGCCTGCAAACCACCTGGGCGGCGCGTGAGGGGAACAGCCGTCATGCCGCCATGGGTGATGGGCCGCAGGTGAATCCTCGGATCCCCGGTGGGCGGGGCGCCGACCAGATCATCAAGAGGAACGCCGTACAACCTTGCCAGGGGCAGCAGGATTTCCAGGTTTGGCCTGCGTTGGCCGGATTCCAGCCGGGACAAGGTGCTCACCGATACTCCGGACGCCGAGGACACCTCTCCGAGGGTGAGATCCCGTTCCGTACGGAGTGCCCGAAGCCGGGGCCCGACGGCCCCGAGAACATCATCAAGCTCATTTGTCATACCCACAGTTTGCCATAACAGCAAATTGGTTTGCCAGAGTTCCCGCATTAGATGAAAGCTGGTCTAACAAGCCAAGGACGCTGGCTGCGGACTTTCAGGACACCATGAAGGGAAAATCAGTATGGACACCACACGGTATGACGTCGCGATTATCGGGGGCGGCGCTGCGGGACTTAGCGCGGCCACGACGCTGAGCCGCGCGCTGCGCTCGGTGCTGGTCATCGATTCCGGAACGCCACGCAATGCGCCCGCGGCGGGCGTGCACGGTTATCTTTCACGGGACGGCATGAACCCCCGGGAACTCCTGTCGATCGGACGCAACGAAGTGCTCTCCTACGGAGGAACTGTCATTGACGGCGAAGCCGTTTCGGCACAGCGCACCACTGATGGATTCGAGGTGGTGCTCGGAGATGCCCGCCGGTTCTCGTGCAGGCGCCTCCTGGTCACCACTGGTCTGACTGACGGGCTGCCACCCATCGACGGACTGCAGGAGCAATGGGGCAAGGGCGTTGTGCACTGCCCCTATTGCCATGGCTGGGAAATCCGCGGGAAACGGATCGGGGTGCTGGGTACGGGTCCGATGTCCGTCCATCAGGCACTGTTGTTCAGGCAGTGGTCCCCGAACATCACCCTTTTCCTCAACGACACCGTGGAACCCGCCGACGAAGAGTGGGACAAGCTCAGCGCCCGGTCCGTAGTAGTCGTCGACGGCGCAGTGGCCTCCGTTGACGCTGTCGACGGCGTCCTCACGGGCCTCACGCTCCGCCAGGGCTCCTCCTTCGACATACAGGCCCTGGCTGTCAGTACACGGATGGAAGCCAGGTCCGCGCTTCTGGAATCACTCGGGCTAAGTACTCAAATGCACCCTATGGGGGCCGGGCGGTTCGTCGAGACCGACACCACGGGTGCGACGGCCGTCCAGGGTGTTTATGCAGCAGGCAATGTCTCCAATGTGATGGCCCAAGTGATCACCGCGGCGGCCGAGGGCGTCATGGCCGGCGCACGGATCAACGCCGATCTCATTGAAGAGGAAACCCGGTGGGCCCTTGAGGGGCGGTTCGGCCCCTTCTCGGCGGCCTCCGAGGCAGCCGTTTCCAGGATCGTGCAGGGTCATCGACAGGATGGTCTTGACGACGGGCAGAAAGCAACCGACATTGGCCCTGCGGTCACGGCAAAAGGATGATGAACACCCGCCCGTCCACATGAATCTGCCCGAGGAATTCGAGGCGCTCGAGCCTAAGCCATGTTGTTCTAGGCTTCGGGGATGACCATGGCGAAGCGTTCCTCGCGGGCTTCGTCCGGGTCCGGACCGCTGCGGTTGCCGGTGTCGAGCGCGTCGATGGCGGCGAGTTCGGCCGCACTGAGTTCGAAGTCAAAGAGGTCGAAGTTCTCGGCGATGCGTGCCGGGTTGGTTGATTTCGGGATGGCTGAGCGGCCTTGCTGCAGGTGCCACCGGAGCATGACCTGGGCCGGACTCTTGCCGTGAGTCCCTGCGATGGTGGCGATTGCCGGGTCTTCCATGACGTTTCGCCGCTCCTGGCCGCCCCATCCTGGGTAGAAGGTGATCCCTCCGATCGGCGACCAGGCCTGGGTGAGGATGCCGTGTTCGGCGTCGGCGGCTTGGACGGCCGGCTGGGTGAAGTAGGGGTGAAGTTCGATCTGGTTCACGGCCGGGACGACGTCGGTCGAGCCGAGCAGTTGCGTCAGGTGGTGGGGCATGAAGTTGCTGACGCCGATCGCCCGCACGCGCCCGTCGGCGAGCAGGGTTTCCAGTGCTTTGTATGCGGCGATGGTTTTCTCGAACCGGTCGGGCGCGGGCTGGTGCAGGATGAGCAGGTCCAGATAGTCGACGCGGAGCTTGCCCCTCGCCTTGTCCCAGGCATGCAGGGTCTGGTCGTAGCCATAGTCACTGACCCAGACCTTGGTCTCGATGAAGACCTCCGCCCGATCCAGGCCCGAGCGGCGGATGCCTTCGCCGACTTCCCGCTCGTTGCCGTACGCGGCGGCAGTGTCGATGTGCCGGTAGCCGGTGGCCAGCGCGGCCTCGACTGCCGCCGTCGTTTGCTCCGGGGCGCTTTGAAAGACGCCCAGGCCCAGGGCTGGCATTGTGACGCCGTTGTTGAGAGTAAGTTCCATGTCCATGCCTTTCACGGTATTCAGATGTGCGGGGATGTGGGAGTGCACGTCAGTACCCCCCTTTGAAATGGGCGGTCCGGATATTCAGCGGGCGGTTTCGAGCTGCGGCGCCGGCACAACTTCACGGAGTGTTACTGCGCGGCGGGCGGCCACGTCTGCGGGCAGGATGAGGGCCGCTGTAACGGCCAGGGCGAGGAGCAGGAGAATGCTGCCCGTCGTGAGGTCGGCGCTGACCTGGGCGGCCAGGTGCGCGACGGCGGAACTCGTGGTCGGTACCGTCGCTGCCGCAGCGACTGCGATGCCAAGTCCAAGGCAGGTGCCGACTTGGTGGAAGGTGTTCACCAGGCCGGATGCCGCGCCGGCGTCGGACGCGGGGGCACCTATGATGCCGAACGAGGTCAGGGGCGCAAACGCGAGACCCTGTCCCGCGCCGATGAGGACCATCGGCAGGGCAACCCCGGTCAGGTATGCGGAGTCGACACCGACTCGGCTGAGCCAGGACATCCCGGCAAGAGTGATCAGGATGCCGGCCACGAGCGAAATGGATCCCGGCAAGCTGCCGATGAGCCGCGGGATGCCCATCGCGACGGCGAAGTTCACTGCGGTCATGGGCAGGAATCCGAGGGCCGGCCTGCAGGGGGTCGAATCCGAGCACTTCCTGCAGGAACTGCGTGGTGAAGAAAAAGAACCCGATCATTGCGCCCAAGTACAGAAAGCGGGCGACATAGGCGCCGGTTCGGCGGCGGCTCGCGAACAGCCGCAGCGGCATGATCGGCTGGGCCGCCGTGCGCTCGATCAGCACGAATACGACCAGGAGGACGACGCCGGCACTGACGGCCGTGACCGTGACCGGCGAGTTCCAGCCGGCGTCGACGGTGTTGATGATGCCGAACACGAGAGCGCCGACACCCAGGGTGGCACTGAGCGCGCCGAAGCCGTCGAAGCGGCCACGAGCCCGGCCTGATTCCGGGATGAACCGCGGCGCGAGTGCGATCATCGCGGCGCCGATGGGTACGTTGACGAAGAACCCTGCCCGCCAGGAGATCCAGTGGGCGAGCGCCCCGCCGATCACCAGCCCCAAGCTCGCGCCGATCCCCGCAGTCGCACCGTACAAGGCCACGGCCCGGGTGCGCTCACTGCCTTCCGGGAAGCTCGCCGTGAGCAGGGACAGGGAGGCGGGCGCGACGATCGCAGCCCCGATACCCTGCACAGCGCGGCCGGCGATCGCCCACCAGCCCGCCGGCGCGACGCCGATCAGCAGCGACGCGATCGAGAACACCACCAGCCCGACCACGAAAACCCGCCGGCGCCCGAGCAAGTCTCCCGCCCGGGCTCCGAGGAGCAGCAGGCCCCCGAAGACCAGCGTGTACGCATCCTGGACCCAGGAGAGCTCGCCGGTGCTCAGCCGCAGCTCTGCCTGCAGGCGCGGCAGGGCAGTGAAGATGACCGAGTTGTCCAGGAGGATCATGAAGTAGCTGAGGAGGATGATCGCCAGGATCGCCCCCGGGCGGGAGGCTGTTTTGGGTTCAGGGTTCATGCTCTCCATGCAACCGTGATTCCTTACCGGCCGGGAGTCATGGCCGTTCCGGGTAACGCCAGTGCCTCCCTCGTCCGATCGACCGGGCGTAGCGTGGATGCCATGACACACAGCGAGGACGTGCGGAAGTTCCTGACCTCCCGCCGGGCAAGGATCACGCCGGACGAGGCCGGGCTTCCCGTCTACGGCGGCAACCGGCGCGTTACCGGGCTGCGCCGCGAGGAAGTCGCGATGCTCGCCGGGATGAGCATCGACTACTACATACGCCTTGAGCGGGGAAACCTCTCCGGCGCCTCGGACAGTGTCCTCGAAGCCCTCGCGCGTGCGTTGAAGCTCGACGACGCCGAAACGGCGCACCTTTTTGACCTGGCCCGCGCCGCCGCGGCCTCTCCCCGGGTACGGCGCAGGCACAGCCCGCAGACGGTCCGGCCGAGCGTGCAACGCGTCATCGACGCGATCACGGCCGCACCGGCCTGGGTCCGCAACGACCGTGGGGATGTCCTTGCCGCCAACGAACTGGGCCGTGCCCTCTATCTGGACATGATGGCAGAGATGACCGCCCCGCCGAACAGCGCGCGCTTCACCTTCCTGAACCCGAAAGCGCGGGAGTTCTTCGCCGACTGGGAACGCGCAGCGGATGACATCGTCGCAGTCCTGCGCTCCACTGCAGGAAGGAACCCGTACGACAAGGACCTCACGGACCTGATCGGTGAAATCTCCACGCGGAGCGAAGAGTTCCGCACGCGGTGGGCCCGTCATGACGTGAAGTACCACCGCGCCGGCCGCAAACACCTCCACCACCCGATCGTCGGCGACCTCGACCTGAGCTTTGAAGCGTTGGAACTCCCCGCGGATCCGGGACTGCGCATCAACGTCTACACGGCAGATCCCGGGACCCCCTCGGAGGACGCCCTGAAAGTTCTCGCCAGCTGGGCAGCCACCCAGCGCGACACGTCACAAATAACGGTCAAGGAGAAGAAATGAACGACTGCCGCACCACGTTGTCGACCTAAGCAGCAGTGAGTGATACCGTCGTCGCTGGCTAGACATTTGGGATTTCAGCACGCAATCGCAGGGGGATTTATATCCCCCACTATTCACGTGAATTCCGTTATTCGTCTCAGGGGGGACAAATGAAGAAGTCTATTGCAGCGCTTGCACTTGCAGGAACAATGGCACTGGCTGGCACCGCGCCGGCCGTAGCAGCCACTACCTACCCGGCGCCGGGCAATGAGTACGGAACCGTTTCTGACGGAACCATAGCTCGCGGCGAAACCATCACTTTCTCCGGCAGCGGCTACATCGCCGGCGAAACCATCAACATCACGTTCGAGCGGACCGGCGGCAAGAAGGCTTCGGATGGTGGGAGGCCCGCTCCGTCCAACTTCAGCGTTATTGCTGACAGCACCGGCGCTTTCTCCACGCCCATTACCTTCACGGACGGTGGCAATTACATGATCGGCGCTGTCGGCGCCACGTCCGGCAACAAGCGCTGGGCAGCCGTGGTTGTGAATTCCGGCAACGGCGGAGGCAACAATAACGGGGGCGGCAACCATGGCGGCGGCAACGGCAAGGGCAATTCCGGACTTGCTGCGGTTTCCAGCGTTACCGCCGCTGGCACAGCAAGCGGCGACGCCAACACGAATGCCGAGTCCAACCTGGTCCTGTGGTCGCTTGTCGGCGCAGGCGCTTTGGCCGCCAGCGCAGCATCCACAGCGGTGATTCGCCGCCGCGCCAAGAAGTAACACGTCTTCATAGGGGGCAGGTGCTTCTCCGCGAAACCGGGAAGCACCTGCCCTTTTTGGGGCTGTGGATGTAAGGATCGGTTATGACTCACCGCCTCATGCTCCTCGATACGGCCTCGCTGTACTTTCGCGCCTTCTTCGGTGTGCCCGATTCGATCCGCAGCGCCGACGGCACTCCGGTGAACGCCGTTCGCGGACTACTGGACATGATCGCACGGCTCACTACCGACTATGGGGCGACGCATCTCGTGGCGTGCTGGGACGAGGACTGGCGTCCGCAATGGCGGGTGGACCTCATCCCGTCGTACAAGTCGCAGCGGGTCGCGGAGACGGTGGAGGGTGCTCCCGACGTCGAAGTGGTTCCGGATGCGCTGCAGCTGCAGGTTCCCCTGATCCGGCAGGTCCTCCGCCTTGCGGGGATCGCCGTCGTCGGGGCTGCCGCCCATGAAGCCGACGATGTCATCGGCACCTACGCCAGCCACGCAAAGCTTCCTGTCGACGTCGTGACGGGCGACCGCGATCTGTTCCAGGTGGTCGACGACGCCCGCCAGGTGCGGGTCATCTACACGGCGCGAGGCATGAAGAACCTCGAGATCGTAACCGACGCCGTCGTCGTGGGCAAGTATCGTGTGTTGCCCGAGCAGTACGCCGACTTTGCGACGCTGCGCGGCGATGCCTCCGACGGGCTGCCGGGGGTCGCGGGGATCGGCGAAAAGACCGCGGCGTCGTTGCTCGCGGAGTACGGCACACTCGACGCGTTGCTCGCGGCCGCGATCGATCCAGGCAGCGGACTGTCCGCGCCTGCGAGGTCGAAACTCGACGCCGCCGCCAAGTACCTGGCGGTTGCGCCCATTGTTGTGAACGTCGTGCGCGACCTCGCGCTGCCCACCCTTGAAGAGGCGGGAGCGCTGTTGCATCCCGTCGTCGGAGATTCACGAATTGAACTTGAGCGTCTCGCTACAGACTGGAACCTCGGCGGCTCGGTGAAGCGATTGCTCGACGCTCTCGAACTCCGCCAGTGAGGGGATACAAGCCCCGCGACATGATCGGCTGCTGACAAGTCAGCGGGCTGGTGAAACCGGGCGGGTGCCTGCTTTGGCTCGCACCTTGAGCAGGAGCGCGGCGAGGGCGAGCATTTCGAGTCCGGTCCATACGAGCGTCCCGCCCCAGATTTCGGGGGAGAAGCTGAGTGCCCCGTCGCGGAGCGCTACACCGGTGAAGTACGGGGCCCAGAACACGACCGGGGAGAGGCCTATCGCGGTCATGAGCCTTGCGTGACGGTCCGGCTTGGGTCGCACCACCGCCCACACCACTCCGACGAGGACGGCACCGACAACGGCCACCGGCACGAGCCAGGCGTCGCGCAGCGCGACCATGATCTGCAGGGCAACGGAGGGGAGCAGCGCCATGGCCGCGGGCACCGCGGCGTGCAGGCGCCAACGCAGCGACAGCAAGAGGACGGGCACGAAGATCACGGCCGTCGAGACGAAGAACGACGCCAACGAGACCATGATGCTCGACGACGTCGGAACCGTCACCGCGGGCTGCGCCCCAGTAGCGCCGCTGTATGTCTGGATGAGTCCATGGCGGGCGAAGACCGCGAACTCCTGCAGGATGAACGCCGCAACCATGCCGGAGAGCATGGCGCTCACGATGGCGGGCATCAGCCGCGGCCATGGCCGCTGAGGTGAGTGCCATGCAGAGGAGAAGGGCGCGCTGAGGATGAGGAATCCGCCGGCGGCGAGCCCAAGATGGGACGGGCTGAATAGGGCCTTGAGACCCTGCTCAATGCCGAACACCGAATGCCAGGCGAAGTCGGCCGCTCCGGAGATGAGGAAGAGGAGGACTCCGGCTGCCGCGGCCCCATAGCCGGCCGGGATCGCGTCGGTCCACCGCGCGCCGGGGGCGTGCCGGCGCCAGGTCAGGGCGGCGATCCAGACGGCGCAGGCCGCGAAGCCCGAGTAGAGGATCGCATGCCACGGAGTGAAGAACGTCTCGAGGTCGCGGAGGTTGTTGTGCGCCCAGCCGTCAACATAGGTTCCGGTGAGGAGCCAGACGCCGGCCGCGAGGGTGATGATGTCTTCAACGGCAGTGGTGGGGCGGTGGAGTGATACCGGTGGAGTCGCAAAGGCGTGGGCTGCTGTCGCGTCCATAACTCCACAGTAAGTCTCGCCGCCTTCCGCGGCGAGAGGCAATCCCCTTTGGACGGCGACCCCTGGCCGCTTCGCCTTTTGCGGTGCCTGTTGACCAGGGTTCTTGCCCGGACCTAGCATGGCGTTGCTGGCGCGTGAAGCTCTTGGTCATGAGCGGAGGGGAGCCGCACCCCGATGAACGCTGAGCAGGCTTCGGGACAGGAACGTCTGGGGTTGATGACGCGTGCGCTGGTGCGCGGTTTGGCTTGGGACGTGGGGGCACCTCTGGCTACCTATTACGTGCTGCACTTGGCCGGCGCCACGGACTGGGTCGCGCTGCTGGCGGCGACGGGAGCGGCCGGTTGCCGGCTGTTGTGGACCGCGTTCAAGCGACACTCCCTGAATCCGTTTGCGATGCTGATGGTCATCGTCTTCGGACTCGGTCTGGGATTGTCTTTCCTCACAGGTGACCCGCGGTTCTTGCTGCTCAAGGACTCGGCTATCACTGGCGGAATGGGTATTTCGTTCCTGGTTTTTGCCGCCTTGGGGCATCCCTTGACTTTGGACGCAGCCAAGACGTGGAGACCGGAGCGTGCCAGGGAACTGGATCGCGATTTCCACAGCAACCCCGCGGCGCACCGCTGGCACCTCAAGGTTTCCGCCGTTTGGGGTGCGGGACTGATTGCCGAAGCCAGCACCCGGGCCGTACTGGTCTATCTGTTGCCTATTGATGTCATGGTGGGGGTTTCCGCCGCCCTGGCAGTGATCGTTTTCGCCGCCCTCATCGCCTGGACTGTCTGGGACCGGAAACGACGGCAGGCATCGTCGTCGTCCTGACGGCACGATGTCAGGGTGGTCCGGTCCGCCTGTGCGTCGGTTACCGCCGGTACTGGCCCGCGAGCGGACAGGTGAACGGGTCCGCTGCCGTGAGTCCGACCTTGTTGAGGTGGCGGATCACTATTGCGTACGAGTGAAGCAGCCCGGTTTCGGTGTAGGCGATCCCCTCGGCGTCACAGTGGGCCTTGACCAGTTGGCGGACCTCCCGCAGGTGGGGGCGGGGCATATCGGGGAATAAGTGGTGTTCTATCTGGTGATTAAGGCCGCCCATGAGCAAGGTCACGAATCGTCCTCCGGCGATGTTGCGGGACGTGACCACCTGCCGTGTCAGGAAGTCCACCCGGCTGTTTTCGGACAGGATCGGCATCCCCTTATGATTCGGCGCGAAACTTCCGCCCATGTACAGACCGAACACGGCGACCTGCACCACGATGAATGCGACGGCGAGCGCGGGGGAGAGGACGAGGAAAAGCAGGCCGACGTAGGCACCGAAGCGCAGACCCAGCAGGGCGATCTCAAGCCACCGGTACTTTACCGGCCCTCGCCGGAGCAAATACTTCAACGAGTCAATATGCAACGTCCATCCGAGGAACAAGAGCAAAGGGAAGAGCAAGTAGCCTTGGTGCTTGCCGAGGGCCCTGCCGATTCGTCCGCGGCTGCTTGGCACTTCGTTGTGGAAGATGACCGCACCCTGTGCGATGTCCGGGTCTTGATTGACCATGTTCGGGCGGGCATGGTGCCGTGAGTGCTTGTCGGTCCAGTACGCGAAACTCATGCCTACTACCAGGGTGGCAATGAGCCGTGCAGTCCACTCGTTCGCGGACCGGGACGCAAACACTTGCTGATGGGCTGCTTCATGGCCGAGGAAGGCGAACTGCGTGAAGACGACGCCGGAGGCGCCTGCCACGGCCAGCTGAAGCCAGGAGTCTCCCAAAATGAAGAACACCACCCAGATCCCCGTCCCCACCACGGCCAGGATCGTCAGCAGGAGGAGGTAGTAGCGTCGGCACCGCCGGAGCAGCCCCGCTTCCCGGACGGTTTTCAAGAGGCCCGCATAGCTGCTCGTGACCTTGTTGATCCGGTTCCTTGGCGGAGCGGGTCGCGGCGGCATCATAAACGCGGGCACGGACGGTGAAGGCTGGTTGGTCAAGGGCAAGTAGTTGCCTCCTCGGATGCGCTAATGACGCGCTGCCGGGGTCCGGGGCAACACCACCAGCCTAGGCGCCGCTGGCCCTACCAGTCCAGAGGAACGGGATCAGGGGCGGGACGATCAGTCGGCGATTGGTTTGGCATTCGATACGGTCCGGGGTCGACCAGCGGGTGCACGTTTTCTCACAATTGCAGCACGCTATTGCAACCCGCCGGTAAGTTACCGCAAAGTAGCTAGGGATGCCGCGGACATAGGGGTTCGCGGCCAGGAGAAAGGCAAGGCCATGCGCCGATTCAGACTCACCGCCGTCCTCGCCGTTGCGGCGCTCACGATTGGACTCTTCGCCGCACCTGCGGCTCAGGCCGACTCGATCTCGCCGGACCCGCCCGGAGCCAATGACTGGACGTGCAAGCCGTCGAGCGTGCATCCGTACCCGGTAGTCCTCGTCCCAGGGACGTTCGAGACGATGTACAAGAACTGGGCGCTGTTCTCACCCGTACTTAAGAATCAGGGGTACTGCGTCTTCTCGCTCAACTACGGGGTAGTCAATGGTGTCCCCGCCAGTGGACCAATTCGTGACTCCGCGGCTGAGCTTGCGACGTTCGTGAGCTCAGTTCTCCGTGCAACGGGTGCGAAGCAAGTAGATCTCGTCGGCCACAGCCAAGGCGGGATGATGCCGCGCTACTACATCGGCTTCCTCGGAGGCGCCAAGTATGTACACCATTTGCTTGGCATTGCGCCGTCGAACCATGGCACCCAAGGCCTTATCGCGCCGTCGCCCGCAGGGATGATTCTCGACACGACCGCAACGAGCACCCTGTGCCAGGCCTGCGCGGACCAGCATGCCGGGTCGGCATTCATGGCCGAGCTCAATTCGATCGGCGACGCCGTACCGGGGCCGTCCTACACAGTGATCTCGACCCGCTACGACGAGGTCGTGACGCCCTATACGAGCCAGGCTCTTGTTGGGCCGCTCAAGCAAGTGTCCAACCTTGTGCTGCAGGACTACTGCCCGCTCGACACGTTCGAACACGATCAATCTCCCAACGACCCGAACGTGTGGTCTCTTGTCTCCAACGCGCTTCTCCAGAGCGGCCCCGCAGATCCGAGGTATCGCCCGGAGTGCGTGTAGCGGGTGGTGGCCCGCCTGGGCTTTTGGTCCAGGAGGTTGCAGGCCCCGACGGCCATGCACGGTCCGCAGATCAGTCGGGCCGCCGATAATGTGCTGCCTGTATTCTCGCCCGGCACCGTTAGGATCGGTCCTGTGTACCAACGACAATGCGAAAGCCCATGATCCCCGACCCTTTCCCGACTGGTACAGGTCTGCCTCCGGACCCGCCGGAGGTTCCCGGCAAAGGTCCAGGCACAGAGCTCAGTCCCGGGCTGCTGACTGACCGGGTACCGGGACAGGCCGTGATAGCCGAGCTCTTGGCCGTGCGGGAAAGGGACGCTCCGCGGTCCCGGCTGGGGCGCGTGTTCGGGCTTGACCCGCTGACCGCAGACAGCCGCCCCTGGTACACGGGCGCCGTCGGGGAATTGGCGGTGGCTCGGGTTCTGGCGCGGCTGGGACCGGAATGGACAGTCCTTCATGCGGTTCCGGTCGGGGCCGGCACGTCAGACATTGATCACGTGTTGATCGGGCCGGCAGGGGTGTACACAGTGAACACCAAGAATCATTCAAACCAGAGAATCTGGGTGGCTGGCCGCACTCTGATGGTGGCCGGCACGAAACAGCGCTATCTTCCCAACGCCATGCACGAGGCGGCCCGAGCCGCCAAGCTCCTCTCCGCAGCAGCAGGTCTGGCGGTGGAGGTCACCGGTGTCCTGGTGTTCGTGGAGCCCAAGGGCATCACGGTCCGGGAACGGCCCGAGAGCATACCTGTGCTGAGCGATGGTCAGCTGTTGCGCTGGCTTAACCGGCGCAGACCGGTCCTCACTCCGGAGCAGCTCGCCCGCATTGTCGCCGTTGCTGGGTTGCCGGGAACCTGGCACCGCGATCCCGCCGCGCCCGGGGACGCCGTCGCCCTTCAACGGGGTTTCGCCGCCCTCCGGACGGAAGTCGTCGGGGCCCGACGACGGCGGGCGGTATGGGCGCTTGCCGTCGCGGCCTGTTTCGTCACTGCTGTTTTCAAACTTCCGGTGATTATCGCGTGGGTCTTGCCGATGCTCACGCACGCGGGATAGCCACTAAAGCGACAAAGTGGGCTTTGGATTGCCAGCAGGCGTTGTGCCTGGATTGCCGGAATCGGTGAAGCCCAGGCTTCGGTATGGAGCAGCAGCATAAACGCCAAGAACCCTGACTTCATCGGTGAAGAACTCCAGCTCCTCGAGCGCAAGTCGCACGGGTGTGTCGGATGGGTGCCCTTCAACGTCGGCCATGAACGTGGTGGCAGCAAACTCGTTACCCACCATGTAGCTTTCCAGGCGCGTCATGTTCACACCGTTCGTTGCGAAACCACCCAGGGCTTTGTACAGGGCCGAGGGGACGTTCCTGACCCGGAAGACGAAGCTCGTGATCACGGGACCGGGCAACTCGTCGCGGGTTTGCTGCCGACGCTCCCTTGACAGGGCGACAAACCGGGTCGTGTTGGTGGCGTCGTCCTCGACGTCTTCTGCCAAGACGTCCAGCCCGTACATCTGGGCGGCGAGCGGAGGCGCGAGCGAGACCTTGGAAGCGTCATTCCAGTCGCGGACCTCCCGTGCGGATCCTGCCGTGTCGCCGGCGACAACTGGTTTCAGCCTGAGTGACCGGATCAGTTTCCTGCACTGGCCGAGGGCATGAACGTGGCTGTGCACTTCGCGCGCCTGTTCGAGGGTGCTGCCGGGTATGCCCAGCAAGTGGAATCGGATCCTGAGAAAATGTTCGCCCACAATCTGCAATCCGGATTCAGGCAGGAGCACATGGATATCCGCAACGCGCCCGGCGATGGAGTTCTCAATCGGAATCATGGCGAGGTCCGCGTCGCCGGATTTCACTAGTTCGAAAGCATCTTCGAAGCTGGGGCACGGTACTGGCTCCATGTCGGGGAACATCTGTAGGCAGGCGATGTTGGAGTTGGCGCCGGGCTCTCCTTGATATGCAACTTTACGAACCATGGAGCAAATGGTGTCACATTTTGCCGGGTGGGAAGCGCCGCGCCAGAACGGACTTTGGGTGTGAACCGGCTCGGAGCGCGCCGATGCGTGTGCGGAGGTATCGGGTTACCCTCACTGAACGGGTCGCACACTCGGACTACGCCCTGATCCACGAGCCGCCGGCTGGCAGCAGCTCAGACGGCGGTGTAGCCGCCATCGACGAGTACGTAAGAGCCGGTCATGAAACTGGCCTTGTCGGAAAGTAGGAACGTGGTGACGTTCGCGATCTCCTCAGGCTGTCCCAGGCGGCCGAGCGGATGCTTCGCCTCGAGCCCATTGAGGACTTCTTTCGGCGCAGCGGCCAGCAGCGGCGTATCTATATAGCCGGGGCCGATAGCGTTGACGCGCAACCCCTGGGCCCCATATTCAGCCGCAGCATTCTTGGTCAGGCCCACGACGCCGTGCTTGGCCGCGGTGTAAGCGGCGTTGCCGGGAGCGGCGACGGTGCCGTGGATCGACGCCATGTTCACGATGGCACCTTCGGAGGCGCCTGCGGCAAGGATGGCCGGAACCTGGTAGCGCATTCCGTAGAGGACTCCGCTCAAGTTGATGGCGATGACCCGGTCCCAGTCCTCGACGTCGAGGTCTCCGACAGGAGCGTTGGCGCCCCCGATGCCTGCGTTGTTGACGGCATAGTTGAGGGCGCCATAGCTCGCCACCGCGAAGTCGACAGCATTCTTACTATCCTCGGCGACCGCTGTGTTGCCCTGAAAGGGAACGGCGGTGCCGCCAGCGGCCGTGATCTCGTTGGCCACGCGGGTGGCACCGTCCAGGTTGATGTCGACGACGACGACGTTGACACCGTTCTTCGCGAGGTCTTTGCTGATCGCTTCCCCAAGTCCGGAGCCTCCGCCGGTGACGATCGCGGTCTTGCCTTCGAAGTTACTCATAGTTCCTCCTCGTGCGGCGGGATCGGTTCCGCGATTTCAGTGTTGAGCGGTGGTTGAACCGCTCGCTTGTGGCAACCGTACTCCGTCCCGCGAGAAGAAGCCGCGACTTCGAATCTCCTGGCTCCACAGGGAGGGTCCTTTGACCTCGGGGTCAGGGCTCCGAGGTCACGGGTGACCGATGGTCCACATCCTCGTCCACAACAGCCACTACCTCAACGCGAACCCCGGAATCCCGGAACTTCTCCAGCTGCTTTGCATCGGCGCCGTCGTCCGTCACCAGGGTCCAGGGCAGCGGCAGCCGCGCCCACGCGTGGAACGGCCGCAGGCCCAGCTTGGAAGAATCCGCAAGCACGTAGACGTCGTCACCGCGCCGTGCCATGAGCTCCTTGAGCCTGGTCTGGGAATGGTCCGCTTCACAGATTCCGTCCTCGGCCGTCACTGCATCAGCACTGAGGAACACGCGGTCGAAGCTCATCCTTTCCAGGGCCGTCTCGGCGAGCGGTCCGACGAAGCTCTGGCTCAGGCTTCTCAGCCGGCCACCCAGGCAGTCGACCTCGACGCCTTCCGAATCTGCCAGTTCCTGCATGGTGTTGATGCCGGGGGTGGTCACTGAGAGCCGATCGAAGTCGCGCAGTTCGTGGGCCAGTGCGCCCACGGTGGATCCGGCGTCGAGCAGGATGTTCTCTCCGGGCTGGACGGTCGAAGCCGCCCAGCGCGCAATGGCCTGCTTCTGTTCGAACGCTTCCCCGGTTCGCTGGCGAAGGGAAGCTTCAGGGTGCGCGCTCAGCGCCATGGCGCCGCCGTAGGTTCGTGCCAGCCGGCCCTGTCCGTTAAGGAGGGCAAGATCGCGGCGGATCGTGGAGGCAGTGACATCAAAGCGGGAGGAGAGTTCATCGACGGATGCCAGGCCAGTGGTGACGGCAAGATGATAGATCTCCTCGCGCCTGGCGTGTGCGGACAGCATTCCGGGTCTCCTTCCCGTGGGTGTGGTAACCATGCTAGTTGCGGCCCAGGGAAACCATGTGCACCACTGCCGGCCCGCCTAGATGGCCACAATGGGCCTGGTGGCCATCTCGGCGGCCTGGTGCAAAGCCTCCACCATACTGCGCGGATCGGCGGTGCCCTTGCCTGCAATGTCAAAAGCAGTGCCGTGGTCCACGGAGGTCCGGATCACGGGCAAGCCCACAGTAATGTTGACGCCGGCCTCGATGCCCAGGACCTTCACCGGGCCGTGCCCTTGATCGTGGTACATGGCTACGACCAGGTCGTAATCGCCGCGGCCGGCCAGGAAGAAAAGCGTGTCTGCCGGCAGCGGGCCCGTGACGTCGACCCCGGAATCCCGGGCTGCCTGGACTCCGGGTTCGATTTTCTCGGCTTCCTCGCCTTGGCCGAACAGTCCGCCCTCCCCGGCGTGCGGGTTGATGGCGCACACCCCGATCTTCGGCTGCGGGATGCCTGCCCGGATCAAGGCTTCGTGACCGCGGAGGATGGTGCGTTCCACAAGGGCCGGGTTGATTTTCCGTACGGCGTCCATTAGTCCGATGTGGGTGGTCACGTGGATGACTTTGATCTTGGGGGTGGAGAGCATCATGGAAACTTCCTCGGTTCCGGTCAGCTGGGCGAGCAGCTCGGTGTGCCCGGGAAAGACGTGGCCGGCCGCGTGCAGCGCCTCTTTGTTCAGCGGAGCGGTGCAGATCGCCTGCACCTCGCCTCCCATGGCGAGCTCGCTGGCGACCCGGATGTATTCGTAGGCCGCGTGCCCCGCTACCGGGGACAGCTTTCCCCAGGGCAGGTCCGCAGGCAAGAGTGCCAGGTCGATCACATTCACCCTGTCCGGGCTGAACACCATGTCACGGACCGAGTCCACCGCATGGATATCTGCGTGAATGCCCAAGATCTCCGCAGCCTGGCGGAGGCGCTGGACGTCTCCAATAACCACAGGGCGGCACTCGTTGCCTATCTGCGGGTCCAGGACAGCGGCCACCACCACCTCGGGTCCCACGCCGGCGCCGTCGCCCATCGTGACAGCAACAAGAGGGAGCTTCGCGGGATCAGCAATGTTCATGGAGGGTCCTTTTTCGGGCAAGGGAGGCTGGATTGCCGCCGGGAGAGGGGAGTGCGTTGAAGAGGGGAGTCCGCTCGGGGCGAGGGGCGATTCGGGGTAGCGACCCAAGGCGGCGAGGATGGTTTTGAGGCTGCTGGGGTCGCCGAAACTGCCGGGCCGTGTGACTACCGGGTCCCCGCCAGGGGTCACCGACAGCACCGCGCCGTGTTCAATCTCGCCGAGCACACTCAGCCGCCGAACCCCGAGGGCATCCAGTACCTCACGGGCCGTCTCACCGCCAGTGAGCATGAGAGGCCGGGCGCCCGCCAGCGAACCCAATGCCGTGGCCAATCGCGCGGCGATCCGTGAGGAGAGCTCGTGATCCACCGTAGAGACATCCATGGTCACCGCCGCGGGGCCTGCCGCCAAGGCAGTCTCCAGCGGGGCGAGGTCTGCCGTCCCTGCCAAAATGTCTGCGGGGGAGAGCGTAAGTACGGGAACGCCATCAGAGGCGAGTACCTGGAGTTGTTCTTGAGTGGGAGCGGAAGCCGAACCGACCACCAGGAGGGGAGAACCGACGTTGTGCCCGGATCCCGGGACGTTGCCGTTGGCTGAAGGCATGGCGGAAGGCTGCCGCGGCGGCCATCCGGGGCTGCGGGCCAAAGCGCCTCCCAAGGCTGAGGCGCCGGCGAACCGGATCTTGGGGATCTCAAGGGCTGCACTGACGATTGCGTCCAGGTCGGCCGAGGTCTCGGCGTCGCAGATCACTATGGGAAACGGGCGTCCGGCGCTGGCGGTCTCCAGCGCGACCTTGAGGGCTTTTTTGTCGCTGCGGACGGTGGCCAAGTCCACGATCGCAGAAGTGAGCGGCGCGATCGTTGCGGCTATGGTGGTGGGCGGAGCGGACGGCTCGGCGTGCCACAACGTGGTCTCATGCAGGGGCACTCCGCCGTGGTGCACCGTTCCGTTGACAGTGGTGCGGTTCAGTGGGGGAAGCGCCGGAGCCAAAAGGACGGGACCGTCGGCCGCGAAAACCGCCAATTGGGATGCCACCGGGCCACGCAGTAGCGAATCGACCTTGAGGAACACTGTGGCGGCGGGGTCGCTTTCGGCCAAGGTACAAAGGATCCGCCGCAGTCTCGACGCTGCCTCGATTGCGGGGAAACGGCGGTTGTCCGAGTCCAGCACTAGCGTGCCGGTGCCCGCCGCGAGCCCTCGTCCGACGTGTTCAAGGTCGTCCAAGCGGTGCGGTACCAAGCAGACCAGGGGTGCTCCGTCGTCGGACAAGGTTCCACCATGCGGTCCATCCTGCTTCCACGGCACGAATTGCGCGCTTCGCGCAATAGTGTGGGAAAGTCCCAACGCTTCTTTCCGGAGGGCCGCTGCGGTCTCGGCAGCCCCGGAGAGGTCGTCCGCAATGGCTACGATGCGCCGCATTGCTGCCTCCTTTGGCCTGGGAACTGGGTGCAGCTGGCACGGTATCAACCTGCTTGCACAAAACACGCTAACTCACTTGCGCACTTTGCGCAATCGTGACATTGTGATCGGAGTAACAGCCATGGCGGTCGTGTCAGCAGGATGCGGACGCCCAGCCGGCAGGAGCCGGCTCTGACTTGGAGGTCAAAGATGACTCGATCCGATAGCGATGCCGGCGGCAGCGGATTCCTCGGCGAAGTAGCGCAGCGGTCCCTGTCCCGGCGTTCCGTCCTCCGGTGGAGCGCTGTGGCCGGACTCGGCGCTGTGCTGGCTCCCGCAGTCACGGCTTGCGTGGGACCGTCCGCCCCGGCCGGCAGCGCAAGCGGCACCAGCACACTTACCCTCGGACTGAACCGCTCGCTGGTGAGCCTGGACAACAAGCTCAACCAGTTCGACGCCGCCGTGACCGTCCAGCGCGCCGTCCGTCAAGCCCTCACTGAGATCGGCGACGACCTTAAGCCCCAACTGGTCCTGGCTGAAAGCTTTGAACTAACAAGTCCCACCCAATGGACCGTCAAACTGCGGAATGACATCAAGTATTCGGATGGCACAAAGGTTGCGGTGGAGGACGTTGCTACCGCGCTGCAGATGTACAGCAAGGTCAATGGCTCGTTCCTGGCGCCACAGTTCCCGGAATGGCCCACCGTCAACAAGAAGGACGATCTCACCTTCACCTTGGACACAAAGTCCCCGCTTCCGGTCCTCAAGACCCTGATGTCGAACATCCTCATCACCCCCGCCGCCGCCAACAAGGCTGAAGAACTCCAGACCGGAGTGGGGACCGGGCCCTACAAAGTGGCGTCCGCGGACCGGGGCACGGGCACCTACAAGCTAGTGGTCAACGAGAACTACTGGGGCGCGAAGCCGAGCGTCAACGAAATCAACGTCCGCTTCATGTCCGAGGAGTCCAGCCGCGTTGTGGCCCTGCGTTCCGGCGAAGTGGACATCGTCGACTCCATCACTCCCGACTCCGTTGCCCAACTGAAGTCAGTTGAGGGCATCAAAATCGAATCCATCACTGGAACCCGCTACAACCAGTTGTTCTACAACTTCCGTAAACCCTCAAGCAGCCCCATGTCGGACCCCAAGGTCCGCGAGGCCCTCTCCTACGGCTTCAATAGCCCCAGCGTCATCGACGGCATTCTCGGCGGCACCGTCACCTCGGCAAAGGGCGTTGTACCCCAGACCCTGGCCGGCGCGGTCGAAACCGGCGAGTACAAATACGATCCCGCCAAAGCGAAGTCCATGCTCGCCGCGCTGGGTGTCTCCAACCTGACCATCAAGGTCATTTGGGAAACCGGCGAATTCGCCGGTGACGTGTCCATCATGGAATCGCTGGTTGAAATGATGAAGGAGATCGGGGTCAAGGCCGAGTTGCAGCAGTTCCAGCCCGGCGGTGACATCTCGACTTGGCGCCAAGGCAAAGCCGGCGACTGGGATCTTCTGGGCAACGGATACGGCAACCAGACCGGCCTGGCACTGACCAACCTGCAGGGTATGTACGCCGGTACTGCCGAGAAGGAAGTTACCCGCGACACGTACCACGGCTTCATTTTCCCCGAGATCAGCAGCCAGATCATCAAGGCCACGTCCGAAACCGACGAGGCTGCCCGCGAGAAGCTGCTTGCCCAGGTCCAGAAGGACATCTGGGCCAAGTGGCCATGCATGTGGTCCTTCATCCCCAACGCGGTGCTTGCCCGCCGCGTCCGCGTCGAAGGCATCAAGCTGCGACCCACCAACTCGTACCAGCTCTCCGCAGTCAAGGTGAACGGCTAGTCCAATGCTCAGATATGTCGCCAAGCGGTTAGGGCAAAGCCTGCTCACGATCTTCCTGACCGTGTCCACAGTCTTCGTCCTGATCAGGATGGCTCCCGGAGACCCGGCCTATGCACTGGCCGGGCCTCTGGCCTCCACCGGGGACCTTGAGAAGATCCGGGTCTCGATGGGTCTCAACGAACCACTCCTCACCCAGTACGGCATCTTCCTACGGGATCTCGCCGCCGGAAACATCGGAAAGTCCTATTCCTTCCAGGCTCCCGCCCTGGATGTGGTCATGTCCAGGCTGCCTAACACTGTGTTCCTTGCCGTGCTGGCCATCGTGGTGGCCATTGTTGTGGCCATTCCGCTGGGCGTCTGGATGGCCAAGCATGCGGACACCAAGCGTGAGCTTGGGGTCAATGTGCTGACAATCGCGGGGCAGTCCATGCCTGACTTCTGGATCGGCATCATGCTGCTGACCGTCTTCGCCGTTGTCTTCCCCATCTTTCCGTCCTCGGGCTTCACGAGTTGGTCGGGTGTGGTGCTCCCCGTCGCCACGGTGGCGATCCTTCAGATCGCCTTGGTGTCCCGCATGGTCCGTCGTGAGGTGGGCGCCAATATGGCGGCCCCTTACCTCACAGTGGCCCGGTCCCGCGGTACCGGCGAACAGAAACTCACCTGGGCGTACGCGATGCGAAACTCCTCCATCCCGATCTTGACCACCCTCGGCACCCGGTTCGCCGGCATGCTCAACGGCGTGGTGGTGGTTGAAGTGGTGTTCAACTGGCCAGGCTTGGGATCGCTGGTGGTCCGGGCCCTCGAAACGCGCGACTACCCGCTCATCCAGGCCACGGTGCTGGTCACGTCAGTGCTCGCCGTCGGAGTCCAGCTCCTGATCGATTTGTGTTACCCGTTGCTTGACCCACGGGTCAGGCTCGGAAAGGTGTCCGTCGCATGAGTACTGTCAATGAAATCCCGCTCGCCGTGGAGGCAATGAGAAGGCCGACGGCGGTCACCAAGCGCTTGCTGCGTCGCTCCTCCGCCGCCCGGCGGGAACGCTCAGCCAAGGTGAAGATGGTCCTCGGGGCTTTCCTGACCGCATTGGTAGTCCTGCCCATCGTCCTGGCTCAGCTCCTTCCGCTGCCGGACGTCGATACCCAGGCCATCATGTCCCGGTTCCTGCCTCCGCTCAGTCCAGGCCACCTCTTCGGCACCGACCAGCTGGGCCGGGATATCCTGTCCCGCGTGCTGCACGGAGGCCAGGTTTCACTGACCATCGGCGTGCTCGCCGTCGTAATCTCCGGCGTCGTCGGCGTGGTCCTGGGAGCGCTCGCCGGTTTCTTCGGCGGCTGGGTGGACGCTGTGGTGTCCCGCCTCATCGAGGCCCAGCTCTCACTGCCTCTGCTTATGATGCTCCTGCTCGTGGTAGCCCTTTTCGGCCCTTCCATCCCGGTCATCACTTTCGTGATCGCCATCGCCCAATGGCCCGAACCCGCCCGCCTCACCCGTTCCCTGGTGCTCGTGGAACGCGAGAAGCCCTATGTTCAAGCCGCCAAGGTCCTGGGCCTGCGGCAGATCACCATCCTGGCCAAGCACGTCATCCCCAACATCATCAACCAGGTGATCGTGGTGGTCCTCCTGCTTCTGGCCACCGCCGTGCTGATGGAGAGCGCATTGAGCTTCCTCGGGGCAGGTCCGCAGCGGCCCTTCGCCACGTGGGGCAGGATCATCTCCGACGGCCAGGCTTTCCTCACCACCTCCTGGTGGATCGTCACGCTACCCGGAGTGGTGATTGCCGCCTTGGTAGTCGGCGTGAACCTGCTGGCCGACGGTCTCCGGGACCGCGTACGCCGCCGGAAGGGAGCAACGTCATGAGCGTCCTGGAGGTCAAGGATCTTTCCATCGAACTGATGACCACACGTGGGGTTGTTCGCGCCGTAGACGGCATCTCGTTCTCCATCGACGCCGGACAGACCGTCACCGTGATCGGCGAGTCAGGTTCCGGCAAGAGTACGACGGCGATGGGCCTCCTCAGGCTCTTGCCGGACGACCTTGCCATCATCTCCGGCCACGCGGTTCTGGACGGAGTTGACGTGGTGAGCGAACCGCGGAAATTCGCCAAGCTCCGCGGCCGGTCGGTAGCTCTGATTCCGCAGGACGCCATGACGGCGCTGTCCCCGGTACACACCATAGGCCGCCAGCTGGGCGAGGCGATCAACCGTAAGGGGGCCTTCTCGAAGACAGGGCTATTGAAGCGCTCGATGGAGCTCTTGCAACAAGTCCGTATACCGGCGCCCGAGGTGCAGCTTAAGAAGTACCCCCACCAGCTCTCCGGCGGTATGCTCCAGCGCGTACTTATCGCCATGGCGCTGGCAGTTGACCCCGTCCTCCTAGTGGCGGACGAACCAACCAGCGCCTTGGACGTCACAGTTCAGGCCGGCATCCTGGATCTGCTGATGGAACTGCAGGAACGCACCCAGGTGGCCATCCTGATGATCACACACGATCTGGGTGTGGCCCGGCTGGTTTCGGACCGGATCCACGTCATGAAGGACGGCCGGTTTGTGGAGAGCGGCGAGGTTGAACAGATCGTTGACCAGCCCCAGACGGACTACACCAAGAGACTCCTCGCCGCGGTGCCAAGGTTGGGGCGCTGGGACGGCGAACCACAATTGAATTCAGCAGACGGGGACGAATCCTCGGCCAGCCACGCAACCCTGAACGGAGCCCATTCGTGAGCAAGGCACAGAACGGATCAGCGAACACTCCGGCTGGGCAGGATCTGGTGCTGTCTGTCCGTAACCTCACGGTGGACTACGCCGCACACCGTACCAGCTTCCGGGCAGTGGATGATGTCAGTTTTGATGTCCCGCGTGGCAGCACTGTGGCCATCGTGGGGGAGTCCGGTTGCGGCAAGTCCACCATCGCCAAGGCGATTGTCCGGCTGCTGACACCGACCTCCGGGGAAATCCTGCTCAACAGCCAGGACATTGCGAGGATGCCGGCCCGGCAACTGCGACCCTTCCGGTCAAAGGTGCAGATGGTCTTCCAGGATCCCTACGGTTCGCTTGACCCGCACCTGACGGCCGAGGACATTGTGGCCGAGCCCCTGGTCCTTCGCGGTATCCGGTCGGGAAGGGAGCGCCGCGCGGAAGCTGCCAAGCTCATCGACCAGGTGGGCCTTCCCGTCTCAGCGCTGGGGCGTCGGCCGGCGGAGTTCTCCGGCGGCCAGCGCCAACGCATCGGGATCGCCAGGGCGCTGGCTGCAAAGCCGGAACTACTGGTCTGCGATGAAGCTACCAGCGCCTTGGACGTCTCGGTCCAGGCGCAGGTCCTTGAGCTCCTTGCGGATATCCAGCGCCACAGTGGTCTCACCTATCTCATGATCAGCCACAACCTGGGCGTGGTGCGCGAAAGCAGTAGCCACGTAGTGGTCATGTCCAAGGGAAGGATCGTGGAGCAGGGACCCACCGGTGAAGTCCTCAGCAGACCCAAAGACCCCTACACGCGGGCATTGCGGGCGGCCGCCCTGGATCCGTTGACCATGACCGGCCGAAAGCCCCGCGAGCTCGTATCAAGGCTTAACGTAATGCCGCAAGATGGACCGATACAGATGGAGGAAGCAAGCTGATGCAGGGAATCAATGTGGCCGGATTGGACCTGCCAGTTTCACAATTGGCACTGGGCACCATGACCTTCGGCGACACTGTGAAGGAGGAAGCCGCAGCCAGCATGCTTTCGACGGCGTTCGACGCCGGAGTTACGGTGGTTGACACTGCCAACGGCTACGCGGGCGGCTCGAGTGAAGAAATGCTGGCCAAGCTGCTCCGTGGAAAACGGGATGCCGTCATTTTGGCCTCCAAGGCCGGAATGCCGCACCCGGATGCGGGCGATCACGCTCCGCTGTCCGCGGACGGGCTCCGGCTCTCGGTCGAGGGCAGCCTCCGGCGGCTCGCCACGGACCGGCTCGATCTTTTTTACCTCCACCAACCGGACCGGATGACGCCGGTAGAAGAGACGCTCGCCGTCGTCGGGCAGCTGATCGCCGAAGGCAAGATCGGCGCTTGGGGTGTGTCGAACTTCGCCGCCTGGCAGGTCAGCGAGCTGAACGCGGCTGCTGACGCCTCCGGCGCACCGCGGCCGGTGGTCGCCCAGCAGCTGTATAACCTGCTGGCCACCCGGATTGAAGACGAATACTTGGAGTTCGCCCGCCACGCAGACCTCCTCACCATGGTCTACAACCCCTTGGGCGGCGGTCTCCTCACGGGTAAGCACTCCTTCACAGAGTCCCCCACGGAGGGCCGCTTCGGCACCTCGAGGCTGGCGGAAATGTATAGGCAGCGGTACTGGGATCCCAGGCTCTTCGAAGCGGTACGAAAGCTTGCCGGGATCGCAGACGGGGCCGGCGTGCCGCTTCCGGAGCTTTCCTTCCGATGGCTGCTGAGCAAACCGGGCGTCGGTTCGATCTTGCTCGGCGGGTCGAGGGTCGAACAGCTGCAGTCCAACATTTCAGCCGCCGCAAAAGGTCCGCTGCCACAAGACGTGGAGGCGGCGTGTGATGCCGTGGCAGCTGAAATCCGTGGTCCGATGCCCAAATACAACCGATGACTCCCGCGGCCCCCGCCGTGACCAGAACCTGAACCGCGAGCATCATTAGTCTCGCGCCACCGAACGAAGAGGAAACTGCCATGTCCGCTGCATCATTTGCCGTAAAAGCCCGAGCCAACCAGCCCGTTGTCGGATATTGGGTTGTATTGGATTCACCCGTTTCCACCGAGCGGGTGGCCCGGCTGGGCTACGACTACGTGGCCCTCGACGCCCAGCACGGTCTGATGGGCTATTCGGGCTGGCTCCATGGTCTGATGGCGATTGATGCGGCCGGGTCTGCCGGAATTGTCCGCGTGCCCTCCAACAGCGCAGCGTCCATCGGGCAGGCACTGGACGCCGGTGCGGCGGGCGTCATCGTTCCGCTTGTCAACAATGCGGAGGAAGCCGCGGCAGCGGTGCGTGCAGTGCGTTATCCGCCGCACGGGTTGAGGTCCTACGGGCCCATGCGGTCTGCCCTCCGGATCGGGCCGGTGCCATCCGAAGCGAATGCAACCGTGCTGTGCCTGGCGATGATCGAGACGCCGGAAGGACTGGAGAACGTCAAGGAGATCTGCGCTGTGCCTGGTATCGACGGGGTCTACATCGGGCCGTCGGACTTGTGTTTGGCAGTGGGCGGCAAATTTCCGAATGATCCGGACGTGTCCGAAGAGTTCGATGCCGCGCTGGTTGCCATCCGCGAGGCGGCCCAAGCCGCGGGGGTGATCGCAGCCATCCATACGGCCAGCGGCGAGATCGCCCGGCAGCGGATCGCGGAGGGCTTCACTTTCGTGACCGTGGCCTCGGACCTGACCCACCTTGAAATCGCGGCCGCGAATCACTTGTCCACCGCCCGCGGCGAGTAGCAAAGGCTCACCCGGGATAGCCCGAGGCCCTTTCGGGCTTCAATGCTCGACGACGTTGATGTGTGAAACGTGCAAACGGCCGGAAAGTCTTCCTTCAGGTGCGAAACGGCGGCACCATGAAGGAGAGCAGAACCCGTCCACCGATGGAAGGGAGAGAGCAGCGTGGATGAGCAGAGGTCCCGTCGACGTCCCGGGTTCCCGGGGTGGGAAGTCGGACCGGTGGCGGTCGGACTGGGCCTGGTCGCCCACCTGGTCTCGGGTGGCGTGTCTCCCGGGGTCCCGGTGCTGATCGCGCTGATGGCTCTGCTGAGTATGTGCGCTTCGCTGCTCGCCCGGATAAACCTACCGAGTTGGCTATTGGTCTTTCTCTGCGGTGTCGCCCAGCAGGTCCTGCATCTGGCCTTCGACCGGCTCTCCGGGACCTTCTCGGTTGTTGCGCCAGCCCAACATCAGCATGCAGGGTCAGGATGGCAGCCTGGGGAGCTGGCCGCGACGCCATCCGTGGCGGCCGGGCACTCACCGGATTTGATGCTGGACACGCACGTTGCGGCAGCCTTGCTGACAGCGCTACTGGTCTCTCGGGCGGACATATCGCTTACGCGGGCGTTGGCCCTGTTCCGGCAGTCCGGCCAGACCCCTAGGGCACATCTAGACTAGCTCGTGCCTCGGGAGGCGGCCGTCGACCTCAGGACTTAGCGGTCGCCAGCTTCGACCGGACCCGCACGAGGGGCGCGTTCGGATCCTGCGGTTGGGGGATAGCGGTGAGAGCGAACTGGTCGATGACACCGGGCCGGAAGACGAGGCACTCGGTCGAGCCGCCGAACTGGAAGTACCCCAGTTCGTCTCCCTTGTTCACGTGGTGGCCCGGTACGATTTCCGGATCGATGACGCAGGACGAGACTTCGACCATGCCTACCGGGATCGCCTCCGACGTCGGGCCAGGCGCCGAAGCAGGGGACCTCGGCGGTTCTGGCGCTAAAGGTGGCAGAATTGTCAGATGGCTCACCCTGGATGGCCACGGCTTCGGGCCGATGATTGGACCCCGACCCGGGAGACGGTGCACATGTGGACCCAGATCGTCGGAAAAATCCGCATGGCGCACAGCCCGATGCTGAACCACTGGTGGCAGGTGACGCTTTACGTCACGCCGCGCGGGCTGACGACATCAATGATCCCGTATGGCCGCGGTGCCTACGACATCGAATTCGATTTCCTTGAACACCGGCTGAACATACGCTCCAGCAATGGAACTTCAGCATTCGTCGTTCTCGGAGCCAAGTCGGTGGCCGAATTCCACTCCGAGGTATTCAAAGCCTTGGGCCGGCTTGGTATCGAGGCGTCTATCCGCAGCATTCCGAACGAGGTGGACCCGGCCATACCCTTCGCCGAGGACCATCAGCACGCCTCCTACGATCCGGAGGCCATTGGGCTGTTTTGGCGGCAATTGGTCCAGTCGGACCGCGTCCTGAACGAATTCAGGTCCCGTTTCAGGGGCAAGGCCAGTCCCGTGCACTTCTTCTGGGGAGGCATGGACCTCGCGTACTCCCGCTTCTCCGGACGGGACGCGCCCACCCACCCCGGAGGAATCCCGAACTGCGCCGACTGGGTGATGGTGGAGGGTTACTCCCACGAGCTAAGCAGCTGCGGGTTTTGGCCCGGGGGAGGGGACGAAGGAGCCTTCTATGCCTACTGCTATCCCGAGCCCGCCGGCTACGCCGAATATGTGACCGACGCCGACGGTGCCGTCTATAACAATGACGGCAGGCTGTACCTCCTCCCGTATGAGAACGTCCGCACTGCCGCGGACCCCGACAAGATGCTGTTGCGGTTCCTGCAGTCCACCTACGAGGCGGCTGCGGAGACAGGACGTTGGGACCGGGCCGCGCTGGAGGCGGATCCGGCCCGCTGGCGGCACTCACGACGAGGGCAGCATTCCTTCGGCGTGAAATAGCCGGGGCGTAAAGTAGTGGGTGGTCCAAAGGCACTCCAATACGAGGGAAAGCCACATGAATGCAAATCACGGAATCAACGTTTCGATTCCACCCAGCGGACCTGGTTGCGTCGAATGCGAGGCCAACGGTGGCTGGTGGCTCCATCTGCGGCGGTGCGCCCAGTGCGGGCACATCGGCTGCTGCGACAACTCGCCGGGGCAACACGCCACAGCCCATGCACAATCCAGCGGCCACCCGGTCATCCGCAGCTTCGAGCCGGGCGAGGACTGGTTCTTCAACTATCCCGACTCCGCATTTTTCGCCGGTCCGGAACTTGAACCGCCGGCGCATCACCCGCTCGATCAAAGCGTTCCGGGCCCAGCCTCACGCGTCCCGGCCGACTGGCAGCAGCGACTGCACTGACGGGGATGGAAGGACGATAGCGTGAGCGGCGTGCATCGCTTCCGGGCTGAACGCGGAGGTTGAGGCTGTGACCAGGGTGACGTGGTAGCCGAGATCCATGCCGAAGCGGCCGGTCTGTTCGTTGCAGCACGCGATCGAGCCCGGGAGCTGTTCTAGGACGCGTCGGTGATGTCAGCCAGCAACCAGTCCGGGGATCCGGGACTCCGCTGCAGATGGAATGTGAGCAATACGGAGTCTGAGTTGAGGCGAGCCTGTACCCGCCAGTTTTCAACGGATGCGAGGTGTTCGCTATCGGTGGCGGCGGAGTCGCCGCCATCCCGCCCGCTTCCGCGTCCGAACCAGTGCGCGGCGCCGCCGTCGGGATCCACAGCCCAGATGCCGCCGTCATATCGGACGGCCAACGGGGCGCCGTCGGGGCTGAAGCGGACGGCGATCTCTACTAGCGTATGAATGGCCTCGGCAGTGAGTGTCATTGATGTGTACTTTCCCGGGTTGTACGGCGCGCCGTTGTCATGCAGCCTTCACGAAGGTCAGCTCGGTATTGTCCACTCTTTTAATCGTTTGTGTCCACGGAACAGGTACGCCCTTTTCAAAATAAATTGGCCGGATTGGGGTGACCACGCACGGCCAACGCGTGTTTCCTCCGGGGGTTTCGACCACTTTTCTACGTGAACCTATTTCGCCCGATCCAACGCGTGCATCAAGGCATCGGGCTCACCAAGTTTGAAATACGGATACTGCCATCGTTGCAATGATAGATATTCGGGAGGCTTCGGAAATAGAGTGGCGAACACCTGTACCGATAGCTCGTTTCCATTCCGGGCGGACCGGGACGTGGTCGCATGCCGCCGGGCCTCGGCGGTGCCCCACCTAGGAGGCGATGAGATGCTTGCGGACATCATTGCCCAAGTGGTGGCAGAACTGATCCAGGGATGGTTCGACGGGCGGCCCACGCCTCGCCAGCGTGTCTTAAGGGCTCTGGATCTCTCGAGGGAGCCTGTCCTGTCTCCGAAGCAGCGAGAATTCGGCCGGAAGTGGCTCACGTACGGCTTGGGACATCTCGCGGATCTCGGGCTTGAATCGCGCGCCAAGGATATTCAGAAGGCACTGCAGCGTGTTGAACCCTTCCCTTGGGAGGACAGATGACGTTGCTGCGCAGAGACAAGTCGTAACGGACGTTCCGGATGCCAGCCGCTTGCAGGACTGCCTAGAACACCGGACGCCAGGTCTCGACGGCGTCGTCGCTGACTGCGACAACCTCGCGCCAGCGGTCGAACACCGAGCAGGGGTGGGAGATGCCAAGGTCCACGACGTCGCCGACCTGCACGCCGTCGGCGTCGTCCACGATGGCATGGTGGTCGAAGAGGCGGGTCAGCGTGGCGCCGGCGCCGGCAGGCAGGAGGGCCCCGTTACGGTACCGGGAAACGATCACGGGCATACCGGCGTCGTACGCCAACTCGCGCTTGCCGGCGTTCAGGACCACGCGCCCGGCTTCGGGGGCGGAGATGACAAGCGCCCGCACGACGACGGCCGCGGTGAGGCCGGGGACCGGGGAGACGCCCTGGTAGGTGCCGTGGTCGTGCACGACGTAGCAGCCCGAACGGAGCACATTGACGGAGGCGCTGTTGGGCAGGAACGCCGCCGCACGATCCTGGAACGCAGAGCCGCCGTTGCTGAAGACCGGCAGCTCCACCTCGAAAGCGGGGTGCAGTTCATCGAAGATGTCGCGGGCCAGGCGGCAGTGCGAATCGATTCCGGCCAGGTTTTCATCCGTCCGGGTGTTCGGTGCCACGCCCTCGTAAGCGCTCACGCCAGCCAGCAGCAGGCCGCTGGCGGCACGAATCTCCGCTGCCAACGGCCCGGCCTCGGACTCGCTGCGGATCCCGGTGCGGCCGCCAGGGGTCCCGACGTCGACCAGTACGTTCAGCGCGCGGGGCGAGTCTTCGAACACCTCGGCCATGGCCCGGACACCCGCAGCCGAATCGGCCAGGCAGTAGATCTCCAGCTCCGGCGCGGCCGCCAGCCAGGCACGCAACTGCTCGAGGTGGCCGCGGAACAGCACCTCGTTCGCGATGAGGATCCGGGTGGCACCCCACTCGATGGCCTGGGCGGCCTGCGCCCTGGTCGCCACGGTCACGCCCCAGGAACCGGGCAACTGCCGGCGGACAATTTCACCCGTCATGGTGGTCTTGATGTGCGGGGCCAGCACCATGCCGCGCTCCCGTGTCCAGGCCTCTTTGATGCCGATATTGCGCTCGACGGCGGCAACGTCCAGGAGCATTTGCGGCAAGGTGTGGAGCGGGAGGGCGGCGTCAAGGTGCGGCATGCGGTGCTGTTCTTTCGGGATCGTTCGGGAAGCTGGGTACCCGGAAATCCTAGCCGGGTTCAGTAACTAGAGAACCTTGGACAGATCGCGGCGAATGACAAGTAGTGGCCACTCGGGCGGTTGCCGGGCGGAGTGAGTATGGTCTTTCACGTGTCGGACCGTTCATGCGCATCGTTGTGTGGCCGGCTGCCACGAGCTGAGTCCAGGCCATAGGAGGTCACATCATGTCAGTCATCATTGCAACCAAGGTTTCCGGTGACACGAGCGTTTTCGCCAAGTCGCTCGAGGAGCGCGCGGACGAGTACCGCCAATGGGGCGAGCGCGGCCGGGCGGCGGGCGCGATCCACCATCAGTTCGCGGTCGGCGACGGGTTTGTCCTTGTGGTCGATGAATGGGAATCGACAGAAGCATTTCAGAAATTCTTCGGTGATCCCGAGATCCAGGCGTTCATCGGCTCGGTCGGCGGCGATCCGAACGTGGCCCCCGAAGTCACCGTCGGGGAATCCGTCGACTCTGCGGACAAGTACTAGCTGAAGATCAGGGCCCTTGCCGGTATGTCGGTCCCCGTCAACCTACTGACTGTTCGCCCGCGCATGCTGGCCGCCGTCCGGCGCGGGGTCGCGCCGGGCGAAGTCGGCAATCGAGGAGTGGATGGCGGCGAATCATAGGGAGTCTGCCGGTCACTCCTGGGAGATCTATGGAGACCCGACACCCGATCCGGCCGGCACCGAAACTATGGTCGTGCACTTGCTGAAGGAGGGGCAACACTTCACCGGGACCACAGTTCGTCGAGCAGTCGTTGCACTTTTTCGGGCTGCTCGATGTGGGCAAAATGGCCGCAGTGCGGGATTGTCACCAGCCGGGTGTGAGGGACCATAACCGCCAACCGGGCCAGATCAGGCTCGGGCGTGAACACATCCCTGTCGCCGCGGATCGCCAGCACCGGGCAGAGGATGCCGCGCCACCGGTTGAAATCATAGTGCGCGGCGGCGCTGGCGGCAGCGGAGAAGCTGGCCGGCCGGGCGTCGTAGCCGAGGCCTCGGAACACCGCCGGGGGAATGGCCGCGGGATCTGCGAAGAACGGGGACATCAACGGTCGCATCAGGCGAGTGGCGGCGATGGTACGGACAAGTGTCGTCCCTGCCGGACCAAGGACCGCCATGGAGCGCATGGCAAGCAGCATGGCTGTGAATGACGGGAATCTATAAAGGCCGGGGAGCGGCACGCGTCGGACACGCTGAATGTTGTGGCCGAAATGGCGGCCACGCTCGCAGTCTGTTCCGGCCATGCCGCCGCCATGTGCAAGGCCAGGAAACCTCCCATGGAATGGCCCACAAGATTCCACCGCCGGTAGCCGAGAGCACTTAGTACCCCGTTGACGGCGCGTGCCATCGCCTCGATGCTGAACCGTTCCAACCGGGCACCTCCTGTGGATTCGCCCCAGCCCGGTAGATCAATCAGGACACGGTCGTTGGCCGGTGCGCCTGAAAGCGGCATCCCGGAAAGGAGTGCCTGGAAGGTGGTCCAGGATCCCGCGGCGCCGTGAAGGTAGACCTCCGGCGTGCCGGACGCGGCACACAGTCCCCGGGTACGCGGCTGGACACGCACCACGCACGGACCCAACTCCGTGGGAAAGACATGCCGCCGCAGCGTAGCGGCGCTGTTCTGCTGAACACTCATGGTCACCTTTGTTCCTACTTTTTGAAACTGGTTCGTAGCCACAGAGGTGCCGGATGGGACTTAGGTTGACGGGTAAGCCCGCGATGCGCACAAGCCGAAAACCCGGTGGTCAGGGAGTGAGCGGGCCTTGCAGAACGCGGACCGCAAGGGCTTTGTCGCCTTCGATGAATGCTGTTTCTTGGAGATTGGAGCGGCCCCAGAGACCCACGTACATCCCGTGCAGCGGGGCGGTAATGGAGGCCTCGGCTACCCCCGGGCCGAGTTTCCAGGTCCCGGCCCCGGGTACTTCGAAGGTCACTGCCCCTTCCGGTTGGGGCATCCGTCCCAGCCGAAGTTGTCGCGGCGTGAACATTGTCAGGATTTCGTCGATTCCGTCGAGCATGAAATCTGCTGCGAAAGAGGGGGCCGCCAACGCTGAAGCTTGGCACGCGTCGATGAGGTGGACGGCGTGTTCATGTGCCTGGCGCCGGCGCCAGAAACCGGCTTTGCGCGGCGGTGGGCCAAAGTTCCAGCACGGTTCTTCGGGATCGAGCCCCGACATTGTCCCGAGAAAGGCGTCCGCGCCTTCGAGGAACCACGTTACGGCTCCGGTGGCCGGCGGTGCGGGTGCCTCGACGAACTTGCCCGAAACGACTACTTCGGCTGCCCAGCGTTCGATTGACCCAAGATGCCCGAAGAGATCCTTGAGCGTCCAGCCCGGACAGGCCGGCACAAGTCGAGTCAGAATGTCCTCGGGCTGGCGTGCCAGGACACTTAGGTGGTCCAGGCTGCTGGCCAGCTCGGTAAGGTAGCGATCCGCCGACATAACCCGAGCATAGTGTGCGAGCCGACCATGGTCATGGGTCCATCCATTGCACAGAGGCATCGCGCACTTAGGAAGCAGGCTTACTATGGTGGGAGTATGCCGGACTTAAACGACTGGACGACTCCACGGTTGCTCTCAACTGCAGCGCGATTGATCGAGCATGCCTGGAATGAGGAGCTTGCCGTCCTGGGCCTGACCCATGCGGGGGTCATAGCGCTGGAAGTTCTCGATGCGGAAGGGTCCATGGTGCAGGCCCGGCTTTCAGCCAAGGTCCGGGTGCAGGCGCAAACCATGGGACAGACACTTTCGAGGCTCGAGGCGCACGGGCACATTACCCGGGAACGAAGTCGCCTGGACGGGCGCTCGCAGCGGGTGGCGGTTTCCGAGTTGGGCAAAACGGCCCTTGCCCAGGCTCGGACGCTTGCCCGGAATCTGGCTCCCGGCGTCGAAATGGGCGTGGAGGACCTGCGCGACAAGCTGGTGGCCGTTATCCGCCGGCTCGGGTCTGCCCGCTGGGGCGAAGAGATGCCGGAGGCCGCGTCGACGGCAACAAACAAAGATCTGCCGGAGCAGGGCTAGCGGACCAGCGTGGGGTTGCGCGGGCAGGGTGGCGAGTTCCCCTGCTGTCACGCGGGGAGCCGAATGCAGGACACTGGGCTACGCCATTGCATGCTGCTGCCTTCGCCTCACCACCGTGGCAACCACCAGGATCACGACGACGGCACCCAGCCCGAGTCGCGCCGCCAACGGGCCGTAGGGCTCGGCGCCGGTGAAATACATCAGGGCCAGCACGGGAGCGATCGCGGTGAATTCGTAGCGACGGCTCAGCACCACGAACGGCAGAAGCAGCAGTGCGTACCAGGGGTAGCTGGGCGAAACGATCAGCAGCATTCCTCCGACCATCAAGACCTGCCCGTCCCACGGCCGGGAGACGTCCGTGGTCCGCCATACGTAAATTGCGAGAACAAGCAGCAAGACGAGTGCCGCCGCCCCTGCCCAACTGGCCGGGAGTACGAGCTTCAACAAGGTGAAGCGCGGGCTGTCCTGACCGTCGTATCCCTCCGAGCGAAGATATTCGGGCAAATAGCCCAGTACAGCCCAACCGCTGGCGAGGACATACGGCACGTACGCCACGGCAAACGTGGCCACGGCCGCAGCCACGAAGCGGACCGGTCGCCGGTACAGCAGGGCCGGGGCGCTGATCGCCGGAATCAGCTTAGTGGCCACTGCCGCGCCAAAGGCCACTCCGGAACCCAAAGTGCGCCCGCCCACCAGAAGCAGCGCCGCCGCCAATGCCAGGGAGGCGCCCAAGGCGTCCACGTGCGCTCCGTTGATGGCTTCGAAGGCCACCAGCGGAGACCAGGCCCACCACACGGCTTGATGCGCGGGCCGTCCGGTGCGGCGCAGGAACGCCAGCAACGCCGCCGTGATGGCGAGGCTGAGCAGGAGCCCGGCCAGCTGGAAGGCGATGAATCCCACCTCGGAACCAGTGGTGAGCCGGACTGCCAGAAAATACAACTCTGCTACCGCGGGATAGACGGTGGGCACGGCAGGTCTGTTGATGGCCGTGCACAGGGTGCTGCCGCCGGGAATGTTGGTGGTGGTCTCGGTACCCGTGGGGAAGGGATTGCTATGGCATGTTCCGTCCGGTCCGGCGTCTTGGAACAGCCAGGCCGGCCGCAGCGTCCGCAACGCCTCGTCTGCCGGAACGTGGGCGTAAGGGGAGATTCCGGCCTTCTGGACGATGCCGTCCCACGCATAGCGTGCGGAGTCGTTACTCGTGGCCGGCGGTGCGGCGATGGCTGCTGCTCCCACAAGAAGTGAGCCCACGAGCACGACGGCGGCCGCGTGGCGCGCCGGGATCCGGCGTGCCACCAGTGTCGCCGGGACGAAGACGGTCCACGCCGCCAGCGTGCCAAGGGGCGACACCCATTCCGCTGACGGATCGGTGGTGACCGTCCACCAGACGACGACGGCGAGCAAAGCCACGAGGGCCAGCGCCGCCGCAGCCGAAATGCCAGACGCGCGCCGGGGTGTTGATTCGCTCACCCTTTGATCCTGCATCACTCGCAGGCCGGCAGGCCATGAACCCTAGGGACCGTTTGCGTTTCGTAAGGTCTGGACCGGGACGACCGAAGGGTCTTGGTGGTGTGATCAAGGTATGGACAGATTGACCACTTTCCTCCAAGAGCGGATGGAAGCGGTGAACGGACGGTTCTCCTCGCCCTTGCGCAGCAGGCGACTGACGGTGGTGCTGGGCCGTTGGCTCGGCCTTGCCTTCACTGTGTGCTTCCTGACCGGGCTGTTCAGCCACCTTCTGCAGGATCCGCCGGCTTGGATGCTTTTCCTCACCCGTCCCGCGTGGCTGTACGTAGCTACGCAGGGCATCCACGTCACAACCGGGATAGCGTCCATCCCGCTCCTGGCGGCCAAGCTATGGTCCGTGTACCCCGAACTCTTGCGCTGGCCTCCGCTGAAATCCGTGGTGCATGCACTCGAAGGGGCCTCGATTGCGCTCTTCGTGGCCGCTTCACTGGTGGAAGTCACCATCGGCTTGCTCAACACTTTCCAGTGGTATCCCTGGCCGTTTTCCTTCAGGGATGTCCACTATTGGCTGGCCTGGGTCGTCATCGGATCCTTGGCGCTTCACATCGCCGTCAAGATGCCCCTCATCCTGGCCCATTGGAGCCGTCGATCGGAGACGGACATCATCGCCGCGGAGACCGAAGGGGGAGTGCCGGACGGCGAAACGGTTCAGGCCGCCGCGAAGGCTGGAACCGGGCACGGCTGGAGCCGCAGGGGGTTCCTGGCGGCAATCACCGCCGGCACCGGCGTCGTCGTTTTGACGACTGCGGGCCAGTCATTCGCCTGGCTGTCGGGCCTGAACCTCTTCGCGCCGCGCCGAATGGATACCGGCCCGCAGGCCGTCCCCATCAACAGGACCGCCGCCCAGGCAGGCGTGGCGGACGCTGCGCTGGCCCCCGACTGGGTGCTCACCGTGTCCTCGGGACCGGTGCAGAAGACGTTCACGCTGGCACAGCTCGCGGCCTTGCCGCAGTACAGCTACGGATTGCCTATCGCCTGCGTGGAAGGCTGGAGCCAAGGAGCACAGTGGCGCGGCGTTCGAATCCGGGACCTGATGGCGACGGTGGGCGCACCGGCTGATGCCGAATTGCAGATTTCCAGTATGGAGAAGGGCGGCGTCTATGGGCGCTCCTTCATGCCCGCCGCATACAGCCAGGACGAACAGACACTGCTGGCGCTGGAGCTCAACGGCGAACCCCTGGACCTCGACCATGGATATCCGGCGCGGATCATCGCACCTGGACGCCCGGGGGTCCTGCAGACCAAATGGGTGCATAAAGTGGAGGTGATCTGATGCGGCTCTCTTTGGTGACTCCGCCGGCGCACGGTGAACGCAGGACCGTCTGGTGGGTGCGGGCAGCCCTGGGCACTCTGGGCCTGGCAGCTCTCGGTTATGCCCTCTTCGGATTCCTGGCCAATGTGCCGCCTATGCAGCTGATCGGTGTGGCAGCCTGGCTTGCCGTGGCGTTGTTGTTGCACGACGGCGTGCTGGTTCCGTTGACAACGTTGGCCGGCGGCGGCTTGTCGAGGTTGACGCATGGGCTAGGCCCCGTTCAACAGGGGATAGTGCGCGGGGCCCTGCTGGTCGGGGCATTGGTGACGTTGGTGGCGGCCCCGCTGATCCGTGCCCAGCAGGTGCTCCAGCCAACAGGGCCGGGAAGCGGCGCCAACATCACCGTGCTGCAGGGAGACTATGTGCTGGCCTTGGGCGTATTCTGGGTGGTCCTGGCGGTGGCCGCGGCTGTGGTTGTGGCCGCCCTTGGACTCTACGGCCGCCGTTCCAAGGTCAGAAAGACCCGGTCCTGAACGGTCCGGGTGGCCACGGCATCCAGCCCCGCGCGGGCGGCATGGAAGGCGAGCGCTTTCGCACCGGCACGGGCCCAGGGAAAAGCCGCGCTGGCACGTCCGTCTGAATCCTCCAGCACCGCCAGATAAGCCACATCCAGAAAATCCGAGGCTTCGGCCTCCGCCAGCACTTGCCCGTCTGGCGCCAGCAATGAAGCAACACGCTCCAGCAGCACCCGGATGTTTCCGCCAATGCCGATGTTGCCATCCAGCAACAGGGCCGAACCCCAACCTCGCTCGTGCGGGATGGGGTCAAAGATGGAGCCAAGGATGGCCGCGCCGCCACGGTCGGTGGCCAGCCGCACAGCGGCTGGGCTCGAATCGACGCCCATGGATGCCAGGCCCAATTCCCGCGCGGCCTCCAGCATCCGGCCTGGGCCGCAGCCCACATCAAGGACGGGCCCGCGGAGGGCGCGAAGCAGCTCGCGCTCACTTGCCGTGGCCGGGGCGGACCAGCCGAGCATGTTGAAGTGGACGGACCCGATGGACTCCGGCAACTCCGATTCCGGACGCAGCGTGAGGCGCCCCAGGCCGAGGGGCAGGCTACGGGCGTACGGCTCGTAGCCGCCCTGTCCAAATAGAGCCTGTCCAAACAGGGCGCGCGTGCGGGAGCCCGCAGCAAAAGCGTCGGACCGTGCGCCGGGACCTCCGCGGACCGCCTGGATGCTCATCGCGAGGAACCCCCGGGAGTGACTGCAGCGGGGGACGGCAGCCCACGCGGCATGCCCGTCTCCGGTAGTCCCATGCCCAGGCGCTCGACTGCGAGCGCAAACCGGGTTCCCCTGCTTTCCCGCGCGGCAGCCAGAGCATCGGAAAAGTAGTCCACATCCCTCAGGATGGGAAGCAGTCCGACCTCCAGGCCGGCTCCTGCCAGCCGGGCCAATTGCTGCGCTCCCGTTTGCGGGGTGGACATGTCCACCCCGCGGAGCAGGCCGCCGTCGGGCCTGTACAGGCCCAACGCCCAGAAGCCGCCGTCCGACGCCGGGCCGAACCACGCGCCGCGATGCGGTAGCGGAGCGGGGGTTGCCCAGTCCGACAGCAGCGGGGCCAGTTGCTCCGGGCATAGCTGGGGCGTGTCCATGCCCAGAATCAGCAGGGGCCTGGCCGTGAGCGAACAGATCGCCGCCAGCCGCTCGTCCAGGCCTCCGGTGCCCTGGGCGAATACTTCAAAACCAGCAGCGTCCATTTTGTGTGGCGTGCCGTCAAACACGAGCAATCGCCTAGCTGCCGGAAGGGATCGCACTGTTTCCAGCGTCTGGCTCAGGCTGGCCTGGGCCAGGCCTGCGGCCTGCTCCGGGGTGAGCGGGGGAGTGAGGCGCGTCTTGACCCTGCCTGGGCTGCATTCTTTGGCAATGACGGCGATGGTGAGATTCACGGCGTCGCTCCATGGGCATCGGCTGGTGGTCGATCGGCTTGTCTTCCGCCCTTCGTCCACGGTGTTTGCATCGATGCGACGGCCAACTGTGTCCCCATGTCTTTGAGGGCCGTGAGAGTTCCGCGGAGTGTCCCTGTGACCTTGGACTTCCCCAAGCGGGGCGCGTAGTCGACCGGGATCTCGGCCACACGCCAGCCGTCGCGGTGGGCCTTGAGGAACATCTCCAGCGGGTAGCCGCTGCGTCGGTCCCCGAGGTCCAGTCCCAGGAGGGCGCTCCGGCGGGCAAGGCGGAGGGGGCCAAGATCCGTGACAGGGATGCCGGTTAGCCGGCGCAACCGCCGGCTCAGGGCCATGTTGGCCAAGCGGGCGTGGATCGGCCAGGCACCGCGCGCAGGTCGCCGCGCACCCAACACCAGATCGGCACGACCGGTGCGGACGAGGTCCAGCATCGGGGCCAGTTGGGCGGGGTCCAGTGAACCATCGCAATCGCAGAAAGCGACGAACTCCGCCGTGGCGGCGAGCAGTCCGGCATGTGCTGCCGCGCCAAAGCCGCGCCTCGGTTCGTCGACGACGGTGGCCCCCAGGCTGGCGGCCAGGGCGCCGGAGCCGTCGGTTGATCCGTTGTCCACGACGATCGCGCGGTATCCGGGCGGCAAAGCTCCGATCACCTTGGGAAGGGCCGAACGCTCGTTGAGGCACGGCAGCACCACGTCCACGAGCGCTTGCCGTTGACCGCCGTCGTCATCGGCCGGTCCGTTGGGGATGCCGGCCATGCCGATTCCATCGTGCGGACCGCGTGGACCGCTTTGCTCTTTCTCCACCCTTTGACCGTAGAATCTGCAGGCCCGGCGCAACAGGCGGATTTCCTTACGGAACCGGGACGTTTGCCTCCTACGGCCTAGCTCTGATCCCCGCGCAGCGGTGCAATGGCGAACTCCCGCATTCCGTCCTCGAAACCACGCTTGGGGATCCAACCGAGCTCGGCCCTGGCCCGGGCCGAGCTGGCGGTGATATGACGGACGTCGCCCAGCCGGAATTCTCCTGTGACCACCGGCGCGGGCGCCCCGGCAACAGAACTCAGGACCTCCGCTACCTGCCCTACGGTGTGGACCTCCGACGCGCCGATGTTATATGGCCTCAGGCTGCCCGAGGCAACCCGGCCGCCAACCAACGCGTCAACGGACAACAGATTTGCCTCCGCAACATCCCGGACATGGACGAAACTGCGCCGTTGCCCGCCATCCTCGAACACCCGCACGGCCTCTCCACGTGCCAGCGCAGAGCGGAACAGGCTGGCCACGCCCGCGTAAGGGGTGTTTTTGGGCATCCAAGGGCCGTAGACGTTGTGGTACCGGAGTGCGACGGCGGTGCCTCCGGTTGAGCGCGCCCATGCGGAAGCCAGGTTCTCCTGGGCCAATTTGGAGGCAGCATAGACGTTCCGCGGATCCATGACCGCGTCTTCGCTGACCAGCGCCGGGAGCAGTAGCTCGCCGGTGGCAGGGTCGCGGGGGTCAAAGACTCCGTGCTCCAGATCCTCGACCCGGCGCGGGCCGGGGCGGACCGGCCTGCCAGTGGAATCGGTGTAACTGCCCTCACCGTAGACCACCATCGAGGAAGCCAGGACAAGTTTGTCGACGCCTGAGGCTGCCATGCCTGCCAGGAGGACGGCTGTGGCCAGGTCATTGTTGCGGATGTAGTCCGGCGCGTCGAAGAAGTCCACACCGAGGCCCACCTTGGCGCTCTGGTGCACGACGACGTCGACTCCCGCGAGCGCTTCTGCCACGGCGGCCGGGTCTCCGACGTCGCCCACCTGCAGGAGCACGCCGCGAATTCCCGGCGGTCGATCCGGGTGCACAGCCGGATCCAACGAATCCAGGATCCGGACCTCCCAGCCGCGCGCCACGGCGGCGTCGACGATATGGCTGCCGATGAAACCGGCTCCGCCGGTGACCAGAATCCTCATGGCCCTGTTCGTTTCGTACCATGGCTGGCCGGGCCGGCGGCTCCCATCACGGTGGCCACCGCGGCGGGCGGCATGAGCGCCATCCGCCACATTCCGCCGTCGTTCGCTGGCTCAGCGCTGGCCAACCCCGCGGACACTGTCCGCACCGCGTCGGACAACACCGCGAGGATCCGCGGCTGCGCGGCCGCCAGGCGGCCCAGGACAAGATCCGCCGTCACTGGCTCGGAACCGTCGTGCCCCGTGTCGGCGTCAGTGATGAATGCCAGCGCGGCGAAGTGCATGTTCAACTCCGCCGCGAGCATCGGTTCCGGGTACTGGGTCATACTGATCAGCTGCGCCCCGGACTGAACCAGGGCCGCGGACTCGGCCTTGGTGGAGAATCGCGGACCATTGATGACGGCCACGGTGCCCGCCCCGGCGAAGTCTTCGCTCCGGCGCTCCAGGGCAGCGATGAGTGCCGCCCGCAGTGGGGCGCTGTATGGCTCGGCGGCGGGCAGGTGCTGCACTCCGGTGGGCAGCGAGCCGTCGTAGAAGGTGTCCGCCCGGCCCCAGGTCTTGTCCAGGACCTGATCGGGTACGGCAAAAGTGCCGGTTCCGTGGCTGGAGACCAGTCCGCCGACGGCCGCGGAGGAGATAACGGCTTCTACCCCCAGGCTCTTGAGGGCCCAGAGGTTGGCGCGGTAGTTGATCTGCTGCGGGGCAACGCTGTGCCCGCGGCCGTGCCGGCTCAAGAATGCGACCAAGGGGCCCTCGCCGTCACCGCCGCCGTCCCCGTCTTCGTCGCCGGGGCCGGCCTGCGTCGCGAGCCGGGCGACCGTCACGGCACTGGAGGGAGGTCCGAACGGGGTCGTGATGTCGAGCGTGTCGAGCACGACGGCCCCGGGCAGCTTGTAGAGGCCGGTGCCGCCAATGATTGCAATCCGGGCGCGGTGTTCTGTGCGGGGTTCTTGGTGGGGTTCCGGTAGCAATGACATGACCCCATCATGCCAACGCCGGCGTCCGGCGTCGCGGGTGGAATCCTTACGTGTCAGGAACGCGCGCGCTGGCACCCGGGGATCGATCAACTTAGCCTTCGCGGTCGATCTGCAGATAACTGAGTCCGCTCACATCGAGCCAGTACCGTGTGGGCGTCTCCACGAGGCGCAGCAGCACGCCCTCGCAGGAAGCGCAGCGCACGACGATTCCAGGAGCGTCAACGTACACCATCGTCTCCCCGAAGACCCGGACCGCGCCGCAATGCTTGCACCGTCCGATCGCGGCCACGATATCGAAGCGGAACAGTTCCCACAGCGGTCCTGCCACCGCGTTTCCGTCCAGATGGGCTATTGCATTGCGTGCGATTCCAGCGATGTCCTGATCCTCGAAGCCCGGATCTTTCGCACTGGGAGAATCGGAGCCGTTGTTGCCACTCACCGGGTTCCTCCTGTTCCGCCGAAGCGCTCGGTCTTGATCGACGCGGCGGGATATCCTGCTCGCACGAGCCATTCCGCGACCGTTTCCACAAAGACCGTCTGGCCGCAAATGAAGATGTCCGGGGTGGGGTCAGTCGGCAAGATGTTGGCCAGCAGGGTTTCCGCCGTGAGCCGTTGCGGAGCAGCCGGCCAATCCGCGGGCGCCTTGCGTGTGTAGACGTAGTCGATGATGAGCTTGCGGGATTCCTGGGCCAAGGTTTGAAGTTCTTCCCGATAGAACCCTGACTCGGGTGACTTGAGCGAATAGAGCAGCCGGAACTGCGCAGGATTCTCCGAAGCATGGTGCGCGCGGATCATGGACATGAGCGGCACGATCCCGGATCCTCCGGCAATCAGCTGAACGGGGTTTGTGTCCGTCGGTTTCCACACGAACCAGCCGCCCACTGGTCCGCGGATCTCCAACTGGTCCCCGACGGCCAGTTCCCTGACCAGATAGGGGGAAACTTCTCCGTTGGCCAGTTCATCAACGGTGATCTCCAAGGTTTCGTCCATGCCTGCCCTCGCCACGGAGTACGAGCGCACGGCCGTATAACCGTCGTCGGCGGTGAGGCGGATATCGATGTGCTGTCCGGCGAGATTGCCGTTCAAACCGTTCACCCGCAGCCCTATGGTTCTGGCGGTTTCCGTTTCCGGCATGCTGCTGACGACGTCGGCCACCCGCCACAGCGTGCTCATCCGGAGCACCTCATGAGTAGCGCTCCTCCCGCCACGGATCGCCGTGGATGTGGTAGCCGTTGGATTCCCAGAAACCAGGGACATCATCCTGCGTCAACTCGATGCCGTTGATCCATTTCGCGCTCTTCCAGAAGTACAAATGCGGCACCAGGAGGCGGGCAGGTCCGCCGTGGGCGCGTTCAAGCGGCTCACCGCCAAATTCCCAGGCCACCCACGACCTGCCCCCAAGAAGGTCCGCGAGCGGGACGTTGGTCGTGTATCCGCCGTAAGAGTGGGCCGTCGTGAACCTGCAGCTTGTTTCCACGTTCTCAAACAAAGTGTCCAGGGACACTCCCCGCCAAGTGGTACCCAGCTTTGACCAGCTGGTCACGCAATGGATATCCGTATGGATGTCCATCTGGGGCAATGACATGAAGGAATCCCAAGTCCACGCATGGCGCTGCCCTGCTTCAGTGATGATGAAGAATTCCCAGTCGTCAGTGGGGATCCGCGGAGCGGGGCCGGCGGTAAGGACAGGGAAGCTGCCGGTCTCGTATTGGCCCGCTGGCAGCGCTGGATTACCACTCTGCCGTCTTCCGTGAAATCCAGACGAGATGATGCCCACCATGTACCTCCGATGCGGAGACTCAAGCCGACTATGCTCGGTCCCCCCACGATAGGGCAACGGCCGGGCACGGTCTAGACACTGTGCAATGGAGGCCTAACGAACACCGCTACATTCTGCGTGGGAAGGGGAACGACGCCGTCACCAACCGCCGCGCGTGGGCGTGTGCCCCTTTCGTGCATCGTTGGGCATTGCCATTTCGGCACGCAGGCCCAGGAGCCGGATCGGGCGGCCCGCCTCGATTCCGGCTGCGAGGTCCAAGGCCCGCGAGAGGATTTCGTTCCGGTCGAAGGTCTCCGGAACCTTCTTCCCCAGGGTCGTGGTCAAGAACGGCGCGTAGCGGACCTTCAGGGTCAGCCCGATGACGGGCCGTCCTTCGGCCACAACATCCTCAAGGACATGGGCTGTCAGCTCCCGCACGGCGTCCTCGACTTGGGCCGGATCGGTCAGGTCCTGCTGGAAGGTGGTCTCGCGGCTATGCCCGCGGGCAACCCACGGGGTGTCGTCCACAACGCTGGTCCCGTCGCCCCGTCCGAGCTGTGCATACCACGGACCCATCCTGGGGCCGAACTCCGGGACCAGGTCCTGGGGGTCGGAAGCGGCGAGTTCGGCGACGGTGTTGATGCCGAGTTTGGCCAGCCGGGCCGACACCCTGCCGCCGACGCCCCACAGCTCCTTGGTGGGCCGGCTGCCCATGATATCAAGCCAATTCCCGGCGGTGAGGCGGAAGACGCCGGCCGGTTTTCCGAACCCGGTGGCGACCTTGGCCCGGACCAGGGTGTCGCCGATGCCCACGCTGCAATGCAGCTGTGTTCGCGCCAGGACTGCGGCCTGCATCTGGTGGGCATAGGCTTCCGGATCCTCTGTCTCAACCCCTACAAAGGCTTCGTCCCAACCAAGCACCTGCACTGTGGCGCCGGGCTGCGCGCGCAGGGTGGCCATCACCGCTTCAGACGCCGCGAGGTAGGCCTCCTGATCGACGGGCAGGATCACGGCGTCGGGCACTTTCCGCGCGGCAATGCGTAGGGGCATTCCCGAACCCACGCCGAACGCCCGGGCTTCGTATGACGCGGTCGACACCACGGCCCGTTCCGTGGGGTCCCCCCGGCCCCCGACAATGACCGGTTTGCCCGCAAGCTCCGGCCGCCGGAGCACTTCGACCGCTGCGATGAACTGGTCGAGATCAACGTGCAGCACCCACGGGTTTCCGCCCACGCCACCGGTTGTCATGTCTGTGCGCGCTCCGCCTCGATGTCGACGCCCGTGACCAGATCGCCCGCGCGATCGTAGACGAGCCAGACCGCACCCTTCGGGAAGGCCCGAGGCGGCTGGGCGACGGCGAAGGCGGCCGGAACGGTACCGTCCCGGAAGATCCGCTTGCCCGTGCCGAAAGTCACCGGGTACAGCCAGAGATTCAACCGGTCGACGAGGTCCTCGGTGAGGAGGGTCTGGAGGAGGTCGCCGCTGCCGATGACGTGCGTCTCGTCATGGCGTTCGCGGATCCCACGGACCTCGGATGCGACATCCGTCAGCACCGTCGTCCCGGCCCAAAGGGGGTCGGTCAGTGTGTGTGATGCGACATATTTCGGCACGGTGTTGAAGCGGGCCGCGATCGGGTCATCGGCCGGTGCGGTTGGCCAGAACCCGGCGAAGATGTCGTACGTTTTCCGGCCGAGGAGAAGCGCGTCGATGCCTTCGATGCCCGCGCCGATCGCCTCGCCGGACTCCTTATCGAAGTATGGTGCCTGCCAGCCGCCGAACTCGAAGCCGCCCTCGCGATCTTCGTCTGGTCCGCCGGGCGCCTGGTAGACACCGTCAAGGGTGCTGAACAAGTCGACGACGATGATTCCCATGCGCTCATTTTTCGGCGCGCACTGCGAGAAGGCAAGAGCTGGTACGAAACCTAGCTATTCGCTGAGTCCCGCTCGTCGAACAGGCGCGTCAGGCAATCGGTGTAGTGGATCATTGTGTCTGCGAAATTGAGCAGTCGGAGACCCTCGGCGTTGGCGCCCCCGGCCCTTTCGGTGCCTGCTTCGTTGGCGTGGCAAAGTAGTGGTTCGCAACTGGTTCCGTTCGCGGTGAGCCTTGCGATTCCCCAGGGATGACTGGGGTCGGCGACTGCTATGCCTGCCGCGTCGAAGGTGTCGCGAAGGACATATCTCGTGACGGTCCTCCAATACTGGAGGAATTGTGGCTGCAGCTGTTCAATGAGTTCATCGTCGTTACTGTCGTAGGCGCGACCCAAGTCAGCGGATAGCTGGTCCCACTCCTGGGCGTCGCGGACCATGAGGTGTCCGGCTCTCAGACGGGCAAGGGTTTCGTTCAACGTCATGGTCAGTCCCCAAACTTTGTGTCGTGTCTGTTCCCGCCGACGAAGCAGGTATCAAGGGAAAGAACGGACGGGACCTCGCCATGATTCCCACGCCAGCAGCAATTCCACACTCATCGGACCACGTCGATCGGTACTTCCAAGACTCCGTCGCCCTCGATCCACGTGCTCCGGGTGCCGAACTGCCTGCTCAACCGTTGCATCCGCCCGGCGATTTTCCCCGCGCTCCGGCCCGCCAGCCGGGTTTGCAGGTGGGTGATGTTCGTCGGATACAGGCGTAAAGTGCGGGGTACGTTTCCATCTGTTTCCACGACGAAGACGAATGACTGATCGTTGCGTTCATCCGGATCAACCGCGTAATCATCCACAAAATCGCCGGCGCTATAGACGATGGGCCGGCCCCGGTAGATTTCGATGCCGCGGAAAATGTGGGCCGAATGCCCGAACACGACGTCGGACCCCGCGTCAATCAACGCCCGGGCCAAACTCTGGTGCGCGGGCGGGACCTTGGACCCCCAGTTGGCGCCCCAGTGTGCCGAAACGACCAGTAGCTGGTTGCGGTCTTTCGTCCAACGGACCAAGTCCAGCAATTCCTTCACCCGGCGGTCACCGCTGTCCACAGGGACATAGTGGATTCCCGGAGCCCGGGCGGTTGCCTCCCAGCCCGGTTCATTATCGGTGAAAGCGATAAAGCCGACCGCAGTTGACCTGACCCGCCGGACCGCCGCTCGACGGGCAGATTCCAGGTCTATACCTGCCCCCGCGTGCACGATCCCGTGCTCATCGAGCGTCGGCAGCATTTCCAATAGCGCATCGACTCCGTAGTCGAGCACATGGTTGTTGGCCAGCGAGACCACGTCAATCGCCGCGGAGCGCAGGCTCTCCACGTTCTTGGCATCCGAGCGGAAGTGATACATCTTGCCGGCTGCAGGCTTTCCGTCGTCCGCCAGAACGCATTCCAAATTGGCGAATCTGATGTCGGCCTGCCGGAGGACCGGGAGGGTGTCGCCCCAAGGATACCCGGGAGCCGCCACCTTGAGCTGGTCGTTAACCAGCCGACCGAGCATGACATCCCCGAGGAGCGCAATCCGCATTCTCCACCTCCAACGTCGCAGGTCTTTGCTATCAGGATGGGCCGGTTCGTCGCCCGGTGCCAGTCAAGCGACAAAGGCGATATCCGCCGTCGAACCCGAAGGCGTGCCGATTCAGCGTTCTTACCGCAAAGGCCTCGCGTGGTCCGGATTCGTGGGGAATAGTGGAATCAGGAGGCCGCCCCAGGTGCATTTCTTGCGTGGCGCGGCAGCTTGATGGGAACGTCGCGGGGATGGGAATTTATCAGGACAGGGCTGACGCAGGGCGGCAGTTGGGGCAGCGGCTGACGCATCTGCGCGGCCAAGAGGCAGTCATCCTAGGGGTGCCACGCGGCGGCGTTCCGGTTGCTTTTGAGGTTGCAGTGGCCTTGGACGCGCCGCTGGATGTGATCGTCGTGCGGAAGCTGGGAGTCCCGTCCCAGGCCGAACTCGCGATGGGAGCCATCGGGGAGGATGGCGCATATGCGCTCGAGCGAGGCGTTCTCTCTGCCACCAGGGTCAAACGGGAAGAACTGCGGTCTGTCGAGGCACGGGAACGGACTATCCTCGAGGACAGGGTTGCGCGTTTCCGTACTGGCCGGGACCGCGTCGATCTGAGGGGCCGCATCGCCGTCGTCGTCGACGACGGGATCGCTACGGGCTCAACCGCCAGGGTGGCATGCCGCATTGCACGGAACTTGGGCGCCGCCAAGGTGATTCTGGCCGTTCCTGTCGCCTCGGCGGACGTTCTCGCGGGATTGACGGAACCGGACGAGGTGGTGTGCCTTGCTACGCCTCCGCGGCTTACGGCCGTCGGCTACCACTACCGTGACTTCTCACCGACGGGCGACGACGAAGTGGTGTGGCTGCTCGCCGCTGCCGCCGAGCGCCTGCAAAACGCCTCTTCGACGGCACGAGACCGCGGCCTCGATGAGGAGGTCCGGATCCCCGCTGACGGGTTGTGGCTTCAAGGACACCTTCACTTGCCCGGATCGACTGCCGGCGTGGTGGTGTTTGCTCATGGAAGCGGTAGCGGCCGCCATAGCCCGAGAAATAGATTCGTCGCCACAACGCTTCAGCGGGCGGGCCTCGGGACCTTGCTCCTCGACCTGCTCAACCCAGGGGAGGAGCTCAATCGTGCCAATGTGTTCAACATCGAACTGCTTGCGCGCAGGCTGATTGCGGCAACCGGATGGCTCGGCGGAAGGCCGGACACGGCCTCACGCAGCGTGGGATACTTCGGCGCGAGTACCGGCGCCGGCGCAGCGTTGTGGGCGGCAGCCGAACTGGGAGAGAAGATCGGCGCAGTCGTCTCAAGGGGAGGCCGTCCGGATCTGGCTGGCGCGAGGCTTGCCTTTGTCCGCGCCCCGACACTCTTGATTGTCGGCAGCGCGGATCACAGGGTGCTCGAACTCAACCGCCGGGCACAAGCCATGATGGGCTGCCCCAACGGGCTGGAGCTTGTCCCGGGGGCCACCCACCTGTTCGAAGAACCCGGAACATTGGAGGCGGCGGCGATTCTCGCCGTGGACTGGTTTGTTCAGTACCTGCCGCACGGAGAGGGCGGCGCGGGGAACCGAAGCTCTTGATGCAGAGGTCGGGCAGCCGCCCCTTGAACGTCTGATCGCTACAGGGCTAGCATTGCGGCCACGGGACCCGGCCGTCCTTGGCCGAGAGGCCAGGCGGACACTTACTCGGTCAACTTCAAGGAGACGGCCATGGGCGAGACAACGGCGGACGCGTCATCAGCGGACCTGATGGTCGACCTGATCATATCCCTGGACGGGTATGCCTCGGCCGAGGGATGGCCCGGCTGGTGGGGTTTGGAGGGGCCGGAATACCTGGCGTGGCTCGCTCAGGAGGGGGAGACGGGCTACACCTTCCTACTCGGCGCGAACACCTACCGGCTGATGTCCAGGATGTCGGAGGAAGCGCAGGCCCAAGGCTCGGGATTCTCCGAGGATGAGGGGGCCACCCTGACCGGCCTGCCTGCCGTGCCGAAGGTCGTCTTCTCCTCCACGCTGCAGGCTCCGCTTACGTGGCCGAACTCGGAGCTCGTCACCGGGGACGCGGTCCAGGCCGTGGCAGAGATGAAGCAGACCCGGACCGGGCCCTTGAGCACCCTCGGAAGCCTGAGCCTGTGCCGGTCGCTGCTGACCGCTGGACTCGTGGACAGGTTCCGGGTGGTCGTTTTCCCGGTGATCACGGGCAGAACCGGTCGGGAGCGGATCTACGACGGCTATCCCGACGTCAAGCTTGACATGGTGGAAAGCAGGACCTTCGATGGCCGGCTCCAGCTACTCGAGTACGCCCCCACCGTCCTCAGCGGTCCGCCGGGCGGCGGTCCGGCGTGAGCCAATTCGAAGGGAAAAGGTCATGAACTCGACCATATTGGTAACGGGCGGCACCGGGACCCTCGGGCGGCTCGTTGTTTCGCGGCTTCGGGACGGGGGCCACGCCCCGCGCGTCGCAGGCCGTCATGCCCCTCCACCGGAGCAGGACATCGAATTCGTTTCGTGTGACCTCGACACCGGCGATGGAGTTGAAACTGCCTTGAGCGGTGTCCGGACAGTGGTGCACTGCGCGGGTACCCAGAAGGGCGACGGCGACAAGGCCCGCCGCCTGGTCTCCGCGGCTTCCCGCGCGGGAGTCACACACCTGGTGTTCATCTCGGTGGTGGGGGCGGACACGATCCCGGTTGTGAGCCGCTTCGACCGTGCGGCTTTCGGCTACTTCGCGTCCAAGCGGGACGCGGAGGAGGTGGTGGCCAGGTCCGGGATCCCGTTCAGTACCCTCCGCGCCACGCAGTTCTTCGAGCTGACGCTGCTGACCGCGCGGGCTATGGCCAGGCTCCCCGTCATTCCCGTTCCGAGGGGTTTCCGGTTCCAGCCGGTGGATGCCGGCGAGGTCGCGGACCAGCTCGTCGAGCTCGCTCTCGGCCGGCCTGCAGGTCTCGTGCCCGATTTCGCAGGGCCGGCCTGCTACCCGATGAGTGACCTCATCCGCTCCTATCTCGCCGCGGCCGGTCAGAGACGCCTTCTCATCCCGGTTCACATGCCGGGGAATGCCGCCAAGGCAATCCGGGAAGGTGCAAACCTTTCCGAGGACAGGTCCGTCGGGCGCAGGACCTGGGAGGAGTTTCTCACCGAGCGTGTGTCTGGGGCTGTCCCGAGGTGACGCGGCCGGGGTGAGCTCAACTTTCCAGGTCGTCCACGGCCGGCGGGTGCAGGGCGGCGTGCCTGGCCCGCGCCGCCGGTTCAATGGAGTCCACAGCATAGGGTTTAGTGGCCGAGCGCTGCAAAGGAAGACGCAAGCGCACCTGATAAGCGCCGCTCCGGAACTTGGCGCGCGGATCCATCTGGATAACCAGGAGCGGCTCTTGGCGGGAGGCGTCCACCCGCAGCAGCATTCCGTGCCGAAGTCCATCGACGAGCAGCGGGGTGGCCGGCTCAACCGCGGCCTGCTTGAGGAGATGCTGATATTTCGGACCCGCAGCCAAGAACAGGACTCCATGGGAGAAGCCGACGACCCGCAAAGGGATAACCGTTTCAGGCTGACGGGTGGGCCCGGGTCCTTTATCGTGTTCCTTCGCAAAGGCTTCCGTGACTGATCTCAAGGATCGATCGCATTCCCGGCACTTGGTACGGGTTCCCACGTCGGCCAGAAGGGTCACAAGAAGTCCCCTGGGGCCGTTGCTCCACTTATCGGCCACGACGTGGCACCACGCCGGGTGGTACTCCTTGCCGTTCTTCATCACGTAGACCTGGCCTTCGCCAAGGAGGGGCTTGCCCTCGCGCCGCGCGGCCGGCTCGACAGGTTTGAGAGCGCCGAGGCCTTTGGCATCTGTGCGTACCGCGTCGCCGCCCTTGAGGTACATGCGGATCCATGGAGTGAGTGGTCGTCTTGGGCTAGGAATTGCGGGGCCTTCCTGTGCGGAGGGAGTGTTCCTTCCCTCGGTTCCCCCCGTACCTAGCTTGATGGCTTTTCACCCAAGTCGCCAGTCCGGCCGCCGTACCACCATCACGGGTTTCCGCCCCTTGACTTTTCCCTTAGGGGAAGGTGCGAAGCTGGCAAGCAGGGGGCGCTGCCAGTCGATTGGCAAGCGAAATGAATGGGATGGGGGCACCCGGCATCACAAAACGGGCCATTCAAGAAGGGGAAAAGCATGGCAAAAAACAAGGAAGTCACCGACGCGTCCTTCGACGCCGAAGTGCTGAAGTCAGCCAAACCGGTCATCGTGGAATTCTGGGCGGATTGGTCTGGACCCTGCGCCAGGCTTAGCCCGGTCCTGGAACTGCTCGCGGTCGAATACGCCGACAAAATCGACGTTGTAAAAGTCAATGTCGATGAGAATCCGGAAACCGCGGCTGCCTTCGGGATTAGCTCTATTCCGTCCGTGTTCTTGTTCAAGGACGGCGAACGAAGAATCTCCGTGATCGGCGTCGGGGCGAAGCGGTACTTCGAAATGGAATTCGCTGAATATTTGCGCTAGGCCTGCTTCATCCCATGAGCGCCTTCCCCTACAGTGGGAGGGTCAATGGGGAAGACGGGGTGCATGGTGCGAATCGGTGAAGCCGCCCGGGCGGCGGGGATGACGAGCAAGGCCTTGAGGTTCTATGAAGAGCATGGGCTGCTGCCGGCTGCAAAACGGACCGCCAACGGATATCGCGATTACACAAGCGAAACCATCAGCAGGCTCGACTTCATTCGCCGCGGGCGCGCGGCGGGACTGGCCCTGGCCCAGATCCGCGAAATCCTGTTTCTTCGCGATGAGGGCCGCGCCCCGTGCACCCATGTACGCGACCTACTGGCCGGTCAGTTGGCAGACCTGGACGCGCAGATCGCCGAACTTGTCGCGCTGCGCGCCGCCGTCGCCGGCTACCACGCCATCGCCGCTGCCGCGGATCCGGAGGCGTGCGACGCAGCCCGGATTTGCAGCTACATCTGAAAGGCTGCCTCAAAAGCGGCAGTCCCTATGAGAGGGAGGCGTTGCGCATGGCAATTCGATGCATCCTGGGCATCGCCGCCGCGGCGGCCGCGCTGGCGGTGCTGGGCGGATGTGCGATGCCGGCAACGCCGCAAAGCAACGTTCCGGCAAGTCCCACAACATCCGCTGCCTCGGGTGTCCCTTTCGCTCTGTTCACGCACTGTGGCATCTACGAGGCACAGGTGCAGGGCTCTTTCTTTGTTGCAGACGAGCCGCTGGACGACGGTAACGGCAATCCTCCGGCAGGCTGGGGCAACCCTTACCAGCCGGGCATCATGACTGTCGGGGGACAAAGGGCGGTCTTCCATGACGACAGCGGCCACACGGTGACCTTCCACGAGCGTGCTGGTGCCACGAGCTTCCTGAGAACGTGTTCGTGAGGTGAGTGAAGTGAAGCGATGCGTCGTGACCCTGCTGGCCGCGGCACTGTGGTTGTGCGGATGCGCCGCTCCGGGAGGTCCGGACGCGGGGCATACCGGTGTTGTCACTGGCGTTGTCCTGACCGCCCCGGTATGTCCCGTCGAACGTGTCGGTCAGGAGTGTCCGCCGCGCCCCGTCTCAGGGGCCGCGGTTGTCGCCTTGGACGGGGAAGCTGTCCGGGGCTCGACACGGACCGACGGCACCGGTGCCTTCCATCTCACGCTGCCTGACGGTCGTTACGTGATCAAGGCGAGCAACATCGGCGGTTACCATTCGACGGCGACCCAGCCGGTGGTCATCTCGGAGACCCCCGTTCACGTCACGCTGGTTGTCGACAGCGGGATTCGCTGAGCGGGCTACTCAGCGGACGGTCGTTTTCGTTGTTGTTTCGTCGCCGCCCGGTGTTCCTTTGCGACCCGGTGCCGACGCTTCGAGCTCCGGGTAGGTTTGCTCGCCCGGCGGGCAGCCGCTTCGGGAGCAAGACCCTCCGCCACGAGGCGCGAGAGCTTGGCCAGCGCGATTTCGCGATTCCGTAACTGGGACCGCTGCTCGGAGGCGGTCACGGTGATCACCCCGGCGATGAGTCGGGGTCCGAGACGCGTGACCAGCAGCAGCCGTTGGTCATCGGAAAGCGCTGCGGAGTCGGCGACATTCCATGACAGTTCAACGCGGCTGTCCGAGGTGTTGACGTGTTGACCGCCCGGCCCTGACGAGCGGGAGAACCGCCAGCCGAGTTCCGACGTCGGAATCGTGAGCGCAGGCGACACTTCGAGATCCATGCTGCAAGCGTTTCACGATATCGGCGGGAACAAAGCCCGTCGCGTGCTTCTCAGCTTCCGGAGGCCTTCGCCGCTTTGATGGCGGCCTTGGCAGCCTGCTTGTTGGCGCGAACTTTTCTCAGCGACTCCGGATCCACGATGTCGGCGACAGAAAGAAAAGCGCTCTCCTGGCCGTAGGCGCCCGCAGCCTCGCGCCAACCTTGTGCCTGGAGTCCGCGTTGCTTGCCGAGCAGTGCGAGGAAGATTTTTGCCTTTTGCTCTCCGAAGCCAGGCAATTCCTTCAACCTGCGGAGCACCTCCTGGCCGTCTGGGTTGTCCTGGGTCCAGATGGCGGTTGCGTCTCCATTCCAATCGCGCTGAACGGTCGCGGCGAGATCCTGGACGCGGCCGGCCATCGAGCCGGGGAAACGGTGGACGGACGGACGCTCCTTGAAGACCTCGACGAAGCCCGCCGGGTCATATTCGGCGATTGCGGCAGGGGACATGGATCCGATGCGCGTCCGGATCTTTTCGGGTCCGGCAAACGCAGACTCCATGGTCACCTGTTGGTCTAGCAGCATGCCGATGAGAAGTGCGAACGCGTCATCGCTGAGCAGTTGGTCGGCGGCGGGGTCGCCGGTAATGTGCAGTTCCATGCGCCCATCCTCCCACCTGCTTTGATTCGAGTCATGGTGGCCGACTCAGCAGTCTGATTCCGTCTTCGCCTGTGAGCTCCCCGGCAACTCGCGCCGTTCGAGTGTCTGCCCATAGGGCACGTCCCGGCTGATTGCGACGGTGTACCTGGTGAATCCGTGCTGCGTAACGAGGATTCCGTGACGATGCTCCCTGACGGCGTGTTCGCGGGCGATTTCGACGGCGGTGTTCAGGTCGTTCTCGATGGTGTCGGGGTCGTGGGCGGTGATTTCCAGGACGACGTCCGAGTGGCGTTTGATCATCGTGGGCTCTTTCTCGGTGGGAAGTACCGGGCTCTCAGCGGTCACGGGCTTCCGGGCCCGGTGCGCCCGGGGAGGCGGAAGGCGGTGGTTCGAGAGGGGCTGCCCGGCATTCTGTGATGGGGCGGTTGGTGGCCGTAGAGTCCGGCGGGTTTGATCGGCGGAAGGATTTTCCTGCGGATCTGTAGCCAGTGTGGATGATCGGCGGCTCGGGCACAAGTTGAAATGCCGAAAAAGTTGGCCGTGTCGGCGAGTTGCATCCGCGGAGGAAATTACGCGGGAGCGGGTGTCTGGCTGTCCTAGGACCGGGAGGGCCACGCGCCAGAGCCGGCTTGTGCCCTAGTGTCGAGTCAAGACCGCCGAGCTATATCGAGGGAGTACCGATGAGAATTGCAGTGACGGGTGGAAGTGGAAAACTGGGCAGGCATGTAGTGCGCCGGCTCAGCGGGGACGGGCACCAGGTGCTGAACCTGGACCGCTCGGGCAAGCGGAGCCCCGGTCTGGCGATCGTCGACCTGCGTGACTATGGCCAGGTGCTGGATGTGTTCCTGGGCCTGGACGACCGGCATAGTGGCTTCGACGCCGTCGTGCATCTGGGGGCCATTCCAGCCCCCGGCATCATCCCGGATGCAGCGACGTTCGAGAACAACATGCTTTCAACGTACAACGTCTTTCAGGCGGCCCGCCGGGCCGGCATCAAGAAGGTTGTCTACGCCTCAAGTGAGACGGTGCTGGGGCTGCCGTTCGACGTCGACCCTCCGTACATCCCGGTGGATGAGGAATACCCGGCGCGGCCGGAAAGCACCTATTCGCTCGTGAAGCATTTGGAAGAGCAGATGGCCATCGAGTTGACGCGCTGGGACCCAGAGCTGAGCATCGTGGGGCTGCGGTTCTCCAACGTCATGGACGCGGAAGACTACGAACGGTTTCCGTCCTTCGACTCCGACGCCAGGCTGCGCAAGTGGAACCTTTGGGGTTACATCGATGGCCGCGACGGGGCACAGGCTGTGGCCCGGGCCCTTGAAAACGGCAAGCCGGGGTTCGAAGCATTCATCATCGCAAACGCGGACACGGTCATGAGCCGGTCCAGTGCCAGTCTGGCCGCGGAGGTGTTCCCCGACGTGAAGGTGACCAAGGATCTGGAAGAGCACGAAACTATGCTTTCCATCGACAAGGCCAGGCGACTCCTGGGCTTCGAGCCTGAACACACTTGGCGCACCTACCATTCGAACCGCACCACCCCCGTCGAGGATTGAGGAACAGCATGCAATACCGCACTTTGGGCAACAGCGGCGCAGTGGTTTCCAACTACGCGCTGGGAACCATGACATTCGGGGCCGAGGCTACCGAGGAAACGTCCCACGCCATCCTGGACGGCTACGTCGCGGCCGGCGGCAACTTCATTGACACCGCCGATGTTTACAGCGCTGGTGTATCGGAAGAGATCATCGGCCGTTGGCTGGCCGAACGGCCCGATGCGCGGGACCGCGTGGTGCTGGCCACCAAGGGCCGCTTCCCCATGGGGACGGCGCCGAACGACGTCGGCACCTCCCGACGCCACCTCACGCGGGCGTTGGACGACTCGCTGCGCCGCCTGGCCGTGGAGCAGATCGACCTCTACCAAATGCACGCGTGGGACCCCATCACACCGTTGGAGGAGACGCTGCGCTTCCTGCACGACTCCGTCAGCAGCGGCAAGATCGCCTACTACGGTTTTTCCAACTTCCTGGGGTGGCAATTGACCAAGGCCGTCCACGTCGCCAAGGCCTTTGGCTGGAGCGCACCGGTGACCTTGCAGCCGCAGTACAGCCTGCTGGTCCGTGAGATCGAATCGGAGATCGTTCCGGCCTCGCTGGATGCTGGAATCGGGCTGCTGCCGTGGTCTCCCTTGGGGGGCGGTTGGCTCTCTGGCAAGTACAAGCGCGACGTGCCGCCCAGCGGTGCGACCCGCCTTGGTGAAAACCCGGAACGCGGCATGGAAGCCTGGCAGGCCCGGAACGACGACCCCCGCACTTGGGACGTCATCGGGACAGTGGAAAAGATCGCAGCGGACCATGGCGTCAGCGCCTCCCAGGTTGCACTGGCCTGGTTGGCGGACCGGCCTGCCGTGACCTCCGTGATCCTCGGCGCCCGGACAACCGAACAGCTAGCAGACAACCTGGCTGCGGCAGACCTGGAACTCAGCCCCGAGGAAACCGACCGGCTCACGCAGGCCAGCCAACCGCGCGTCGGCGTCTACCCGTACGGTCCCATGGCGCAAAACCAGCGCAGCCGGAAGATCGAGGGTGGAAGATAGGTTCCATTGCCCACGAGGCGGGACAGGCGTTGAATGTGGCTTATGGTCGACTGGGTCCTGATCTCCAACCTCGGCACCGCTCTCGGTACGACCGTTCTTGCCGTCGCGACGTTTATTTCCACGCGCTCGGCCAACCGGTCGACGCGGCTGGCCGAGCGCGCCCTGCTGAATGGATTGCGCCCCATCCTGCTGCCCTCCAATTGGTCTGACTCCCCGCAGAAGGTGCGGTTCATGGAAGGCAAATGGATGGTGGTGCGCGGTGGCCACGCTGCTCTCGAGATCAGCGACAACGCCGTGTACCTGTTGATGTCTGTGCGCAACGCCGGTGCGGGAGTGGCGATCCTGCACGGTTGGCACCTTCCACCGGACGCCAGGGCTCCGTTGTCACCGGTGGAGGAGTTCCACCGGCTGACCCGGGACATCTACGTGCCGGCCAACGACGCCGGATTCTGCCAGGTCGCGATCCGGGATCCGGAGTCGGCCGACTTCCGCAATGCGACCGCGGGAGCGGCCGGCGAGGGCTTCGCCGTCGACGTGCTCTACGGAGACGCCGAAGGTTCGCAGCGCGTTGTCTCCCGCTTCTTCATCACCCCGGGACCAGCGGGCGCGGGGCACGACGACGACGTCGATTGGCTGCTGATGGTCTCGCGCCACTGGAACCTGGACTTGCCGGCACCGCGAGGCTGAGTCCGGGTACGACGCCGGACGTGTTGCCGGCGGTCCTAGCCGGCTTCGGTCTGGATGCGGTCCTTGACGCTTTGGGGCATGGTGGAGCAGGCATCGTTATCGGTGCGCTGGCCGGCATGGCTGTCGGCGGTGTCCGTGATGCCGACTGTCGCGACGGCCCCCTGCCATCCGCCCAGGCCAGCGAGCTGCCGGGGCACCCAGACGTTGGCGGCTCCATTCACAAGGTTCCACACGGCGGGGTCGACGCCCGTGCCAAGGTAGATGCCTCCGTTGGGGTCCCTTTTGACCAGATCCGGCAGTGGGAGGACGCCCATCAGCTGCGCCGACTGGTAATCGGTCATGTTCCACGGCGGTGTTCCGAAGTAGTACCAACTGGCAGCACAGACGCCGTACAGATGGGGACCGAACTGGGCATAGTTCAGATAGAGCACCAAGGTCCGCTGAGGGCTCAACGTGTAGCTGAACTGGGTTGCCAGGACGGCTTCAATGCCCTTGCGCACGGCGTTTTGGTCATCCCAGAGAAAAATGTTCTTGACCAGCTGCTGGGGGATGGTGGAACCGCTCGGGTCGGGCTTTCCCTGGAAATACGCCTGGGCCCTCGCCTGGAGGTCTCCGAGGTCGAAGGCGCCGCTGCGTGTGCCGAGCTGTTCGTCTTCATGGGCGATGGTCGCGGCCAGCAAGTGCCGGCTCATGTGGTTGATCGAGACGAACTGGTAGACGTTCGGCTCACCCGCCTCCAGCATGTAAGCGGTACGGGTCGGGGTCACGCCCAGGCTGAACATGAAGGCAATAATTTGGACCAGAACGAGCGGGGCGATCAGCGCCAGGAGGAGTTTGCGGCGCCACTTCCGTTTGGATCGATTGGCCTTCTTGGCGTCTTTGGGAACCGGCTGTGGGGCCGGATCCGGCTCCTGCGGCTCCAACGGGACAGGCACCGGGTAGCTGATGACTTTGGCCCGGGCAGGATAAGGGCGGCCCGCCGAAGGAGGCCTTCCTGGCTGCGGACGCCGAGGCGGGGTCGGTGGTGTTGGAGTGTCCATCGGTCTGCCTTTGCTTCTCGTCCCGCGGTTACCCCTTGAAAGGGGGAGAGGATGGCACGGAAGTCTACAGGGCCTTGCTGATTGTTCCGTTCAGCTAAGTTGGCCGGAACCCGGTCCCTTAAGGTGCGGGGGAAGATTGTAAGTACACTTACCGAAGTCATCACGAGCAAATATCGGAGCGGCAATGACTTCTGCACGGACCTTTGAATCGATCGTCATCATTTTTAATCCCAACAGCACGGGGGATGCACGCAGGCTGGCTGAGGGTCTCCAGGGCGAGCTGGAGGGTCTTCTTAGCTACCCGGTGGACATCAGGCTCCAGCCGACCAGCCATGCCGGTCATGCAGTGGAGCTCGCGCGCGACGCTGTGAGCGGTGGTGGGGACGTGCTGGTTGTATCCGCTAGTGGTGACGGCGGCTACAACGAGGTGGTCAACGGCGTGATGCAGGGAGGCAACCCCAAAGCGGTGTGCGCTGTGCTGGGGGCGGGAAATGCCAATGATCACCGGCGGAGCACGGGCACCCAGCCGCTGGGGGAGGCGATCGCCGCGGGCCGGGTGCGGAGCATCGATTTGCTGCGCGTGCACACTGGCGGGGAAGCGGACTCGCCCGGGGAGTACGCGCACTCCTATGTCGGTTTCGGGTTGACCCCGGTGGTGGCGATGGACTTGGAAAAGGGCGGCAAGGGGGCCCTGAAGGAAATGGTCTCTGTCATCCGGACCTTCTCGAAGTTTGAGCCCTTCGAATTACGCCAGGCCGACGGCGCGCGCCGCCGCCTGGACAGCCTGGTGCTCGCCAATATTCCGGAGATGGCAAAGTACGCCACGCTCAGCGACGCGGACGACAAGCTTGCTGACGGCAAATTCGAAGTGGTCCTCTTTGCCCACAAGCCAAAGTGGCGGGTGCTCTTGACGGCGCTGCGGGCCGCTACGAAGGGGCTGGGGGACCAGCCCAGCGTGAGCAGCTACTCGTTCACCACCCTCAAGCCCCTGACTTACCAGATCGACGGTGAAGTGAAATCCGTTGACGCGGATACGCCGGTCAGGATCGAGTGCGCCCCGGCGGCCCTCGCCACCCTGGGATAGGAAGGCGCGGGGCCTTGCCTGCCGGTAAGCATGCTGATTAACTCAAAGGCGAAGCGCCGGACTGGCGCTGCCCTCGATTGCAAAGGAGACGCACCATGGGACTTCTCGCTTTTCTTCTGCTCGGCCTGATCGCGGGCGCCATCGCAAAGGCCATCCTTCCTGGAAGGCAAGGCGGCGGCTTGCTGCTTACCCTTCTTCTGGGAGTTGTCGGGGCGTTTCTTGGTGGCTGGATCGGTTCCCTCGCCTTCGGTGGCGGCTTAGGAGACTTCTTCGATCTGAGGACATGGCTGCTGTCCATCCTGGGCGCCGTCATCGTGTTGCTGATCTTCGGTGCACTCAGAGGACGCCGAAGCAGGGTCTAGACACGGACGGCTCGCAGATGGCCTGTCCTGTTCTGGCCAAACAGATTATGTGGCATGGGCGGCCAATGGTTTCCGGTTCAGCCGGAGCGGGAGGATCGTGTCCCATTGTTCGTGAGTCACGCGTCTGGTGCCTTCATCCGCAAAGTCCCAGCGGCGGCCGCGGCCGCGACTACCGCGGCCGCACCGAAAAGTAACGCCTCACGGTAGCCGTGACTCACCCAGGGCGTGACGATGAGGGGACCGAGAATCTGGCCGACGCTATATCCGGTTGTGAGAAGTGCGGTGGCGCGGGGGAACCGCAGGTGAGAGCCGATCGCGAGGGCGAGCGTTGCGATACCCAGGAATGTCGCGCCGAAGAGAAGCGCGGAAATAAGTGCCGGCACTGCGCCCCCAAATAAGGCAGGAAGCGCGATACCGATCGCCTGCGCGACAAGTGCGGCAATCAGGAGTGTCGCTCGTCGGAATCGGTAGGCGAGCCAGGCCCAGAAAGCTGTCGATGGGAGGGCCGCCAAGCCGACCAGTGTCCAGGCGTTCGCACCGGTCAAGCCCGGCGCCGACTGGTCGATCGCGGCTACGAGGAACGTCCCGGCGACGATGTAGCCCACTCCTTCAAGGGAATAGCTGATCAAGATGAGGACGAACCAGAGAAGCGGGCCTGGGTGCGTCGGCGTCGGGGTCACGGTGGTCGTGGAAACCGGAGGGCCGGTCTTTAGCGTCCAGCAGAGGGTGGAGAAAATTGCGGCCAGCACCGCAGAAGCAAACCAAGCAGCGTTCCAGTTCGACACGCAACCCAGCAGTAGGACCAGGAATCCGGATGCCGCGATCCCCGCCCCGACTCCGCCGAAGCCCCAACCAATGAGGTGGCTGCCGTACTCGCGGAGGCGGGTGAACATTGAGCTCGCGGCGATAATAAAAATCAGAGCGCTGGCGACGCCGGCAACCAGCCTCAGCAACAACCAGCCAGTAACACTGTCGGTTAGCGGCATTCCTGCCAGGGTTACGGTGAGGACTACTAGTGAGGTCCGTAGTGCGAGTGTCGACTGCAAAAGCCGCGGAACGATGATTCCGGCGATCGCGCCGAGCAGGTATCCGAAGTAGTTGGCGGTGGCGATCAGCCCGGCGGCCTGCTGCGACAAGTGGGCTTGGGCGATCATGAGCGGCAGAACCGGCGTGTACACAAACCGGCCAACACCCATCCCGACGGCGAGGGCAGCAGCCGCTTGCCCAACTACAATCCTCGGCGACGAGTTGGGGCCTTTCGGGGCCATCTGCCGAGACTTCATGGCAAGGAACATGTGGAGTTTGCGCTTTCTATCGTCCGGACCCGCGATGCTGGTTATGCCTTCGCCACCTCGGGATCGTTCGGGTGTGGATTCAGTGGCGTGATCTCCACAGTCATCCACACATGCAACGGCAGCGAGGCCAGGATTTCGTTGAGTTCGGCCTCCGTGTCGGCGCTCCAGAGGCCGAGAGTGCGCCATTCACCCGGCTCCGTGGGCGGCCTCCACAATCGCAGGAGGCGGCCCATCTGCGCCAATTCGGCAGCACGGATAGCCTCGCGATCCTTGGTAGCGTCGACCGTCGATTCCGGCGTTCCATGCGGGACGTTCGTGGTGAGGGTGGTGAGGAATTCCATGGGACTCTTTCTTTGTGGTTGTGTGATTGTTGGTCCGGGCTGCGGGTGCCCTTGCTTTGAGTCAACCCGAGTGGCCGCCTGCGGTCCACGACTTGTATCCGAACACTGGTAGGCCCGGCCTCTCACCGGTCATCCCGGCGTACAATCAACCCGTGGAACTCCGGCAGCTCACCTACTTCGTCGCTGTCGCCGAGGAGCTGCATTTCGGTCGAGCCGCAGAGCGGCTTCATATTGCCGGGCCGTCGCTCTCCCAGCAGATCATCAACCTTGAGCGCGAGCTCGGGACCCGGCTCCTCGTCCGCGATCGCAGGCACGTCGAGTTGACGCCCGCCGGCAGCGAGTTCCTGACTGATGCCCGGGAGGTCTTGGCCGCTGCGGCACGCGCGTTCGATCGGGCTCGCAACGGCGACCAACAATTGCCGCTGCGGCTGGGCTATGTCAGTTGGCTTCCTCCAGGGATCGCGACAATGCCCAACCTTCGGATCCGTCTCGACGAGTGGGTCCTGCCATCCCACACTCAGGCAGCGCGGGTGGCCGAAGGCAGCCTCGATCTCGCCATCGCGTGGATTGAGGAGGCCGACGTGGTGCGGCAGGGCCTGGCCGCCGAGCTTTTAAAGTACGAGCGACTGCAAGCGGTCATGCCAGGCACGCACCCCGCGGCTCGTCACGACAGCGTGCCGGCAGCCGGACTCACGGTCCTCGTCGATGTCGACGAAGCGTCCTGGGACTCGTGGAACCGCTACGCGTTGGCCTTTGCGCAGGCCAGCGGCGCGTCCGTCACACACATCGACGACGGTGGCATTACGGGACCCGCATTCTTCGAGCACGTGGCCCGTTTGAGGCGGCCAGTGCTCCAGTCGCCAAAGCGTCATGCGGCGCCGATGCCACCCACGTTGACCCGTCGGCCTGTGACGTCCCCGGTACCGCTCTGGGCTTGGGATCTGCTGCACCGCGCGGATGACATGCGGCCTATGGTCACGAACGCGATCCGAACGTTGATCGACGGCGCCTCGGCGGCCGGGTGGCGAATGCCGCCGATCGAAACCCACTGGCCCCCTACCATGGGAAAGCAAGCGTGATGGGTTTCGCACCCTAGGACTGGATTTGCTCGTTGCCGAAAAGACCTGGCAGCCCGCCTGTATGGAGAAACACCGCTGTGCCTTCTGGCAGACGATGGTGGCGCGCTGCGCTGATCAAGCCGGCCATGGCGCGCCCGGTATATGTCGGATCGAGGATAATTCCTTCCATCCGAGCGGTCAGATCAATAGCTTCCCGTGCCGCCTCCGTGAGGTATTCGTACCCGGCTCCGACCTGCTCTTCATCGATGCGAAGCGCACCGCTGGCAAAGCCCATCTCGTCGATGAGGCGTGCGACGGCGGCTCGCGCATCTTTGAGCGCTCCAGAGTCAACGCCGCGTACGCGCTCCGCTCCGATGGCCGCGACTAGGCCAGCCATCGTCCCTCCGGAGCCTACTGCGACCGTGACGCTCCCCAGATCAGGTACCTGCTCGAGTAGTTCCACTCCCGCTTGCCGATACGCCTCCGCGCTGAGTGCGTTCGTTCCGCCGAAAGGTATCCGAAACGCGTCGCGCTCGGTTGCTAATTCTGCGGCAATGGTTTCAGTGTCCGAGGTCCCGGCGAATACAAACTCAGCGCCCAGGATTTGATCGAGCAGGAGGTTGCCAGTGAGTTTTTCCGGGCGTTCTCCCGCAAGTACCAGTATCACGTGCATTCCAAGGCGAGCTCCCGCGGCAGCTGTGAGCCGCGCGTGGTTGCTTTGCTGAGCGCCAGTGGTGACTAGGACGCGCGCGCCGCGCCTTACAGCGTCCGCCATCATAATTTCGAGCTTCCGCACCTTGTTGCCACCGCCTGCAAGGCCCATCAGGTCATCGCGTTTGAAGAACAACCCGTCTGGGGGGATGCCGAGTGCCGCAGCTAGCCGGGGTACCGCTTCTACCGGGGTCGGTCGTAAGAAGAAGTGCATCTTCATTTCTATCATTAGCTTCGTGTCAAGGGAGCGGGAGCTGGCGGAGGGCGAAGGCGAAAGCTAATATGCGACGAGCCGCCGTCGGAGGGACACCGCCCCCAAAACGAGCCCGACAGCAGCCGTAGCCAGCAGCACCGCGAGGTCCCGGCCCAGGTTGTCGGTCGATTGGTAGAAGATCGCGGCCTCCAAGGCATCCACGCCGTAAAACGTTGGTGTGAAATGCGCTATGGCCTGGATCCAATCCGGCAAGAACGCCGCAACACTGATTCCCCCGCTGAGGAAGAACAGGTAGATCGACAGGTTGATGCCGGCCCCGGCAACTGCCGAGAAGCGCCGCAGCGCACCTCCCAAGGCAGTCCCCAACCCAGCGGCCGCTAGCGCGATCAGTCCGATCGCGGCCAGCGCCGGAAACCAATACCAGCCGGCAGGCCGGAGGACCCCAAAGGCGAACGACAAGACCAGGACAACCGCCGCCACGAGCATGGTTGTTACCCAGCACGCCAGGATCTTGCCGGCGATCAGCGACCCGCGGCCGATCGGCGAGAGCAACAGCGCCTTGATGGTGAGGTCTTCGAACTCGCGGGCGGCGGCCAAGCCACCGTTGACGATCCCCATGATCGTGAGTAGGAGCACGAGGATCGGCACGAGCTGAAACTGGACGAGGTCGACGTCGTGCGGCCTCAGGTCCGATTCGGCGACGCCGACCATGATTGGCGTGTCCGGCTGGCCGGCATAAAAGTTGGTGATGGCCGCTGGCACTGAACGGCGCAGATCGTTGGTGAAGTCGAGGTTCAGGTTGTTGATCTGCACGCTGACGGGGTCGGGCCGCTGTGCCCGGTAGTCGTCGTCGAACGTGGCGGGTACGGTAATGACCGCCGCAACTTGGAGCGTGTCCAGGAGGTGGGTGGCTTCAACGGGGTCGGCCCGTTGGACGCGGAAGGCGTCCGAGCCCTCAAGGATCGAGACGAGTCGCTGCGCCTGCGGCCCGCTGTCCTCAACCACCAGGGCGACGGGGTTCCGTCCGACCGCCCCGGCCACCACGAAGATGATCAGCAGGAACGCGACGGGCGGCAGCAGGCTGGCCAGAATCGCCGACGGCGTCCGGAACCAGGTCAGGATGTCTTTCGCCGCAATGGCGAGCACCGCACGTCCGGCGGCCATCAGTGCCTCGCCCCCCGCCGGCCGAACACGAGGGCCGCGCACCCGATGGCCGCCAAGCTGAAGGCTGCCAGCACGATGGCGTCCACAGCCAGGCCTTGCGGAGCCGTCTGGTAACCGTGAAAGGCGTGCTGAAAGGCGGCGATCGCATAGGTGAGGGGCGATATCGCCGCGATCCCGCCGGGAATGGCGCCCAGCCAGTTCGCCGGCCCGAACGGTCCGCTCAAGAAGAACAGTGGAAGGACGGCCGCGATGGATAAGGGGATTGCCTGTTGCCTCCGGCGGACCAGGGTCCCGACGAGGACGCCGAGCGCGAGGAACGCGGCCAGAATCAGGAGTCCGAAGCCCAAGACTTCGAGGGGATGGAGCGGACGGACTCCGATAAACAGGACCACAACGGCGAGTAGCAGCAGCGCGGAAGCCGCCGCAAGGACTGCGGCTCCCAGTACTTTGCCCACTCCGATGGTCAAACGGCTCACAGGCGCCAACGCGAGTTCCTTGATGGTCCCGAGCTCGTAGTCCCGCGCGGTATTGACGCTTCCTTGCAGTTGGGACGCGAGCATCAGGCCGGCAACCATGATACTCACGGCGAGGTACGGAATGTAGCCCGTGTCCTGGGCCTGCACGTCGGATTCGCGTGCGGTCACTACCACCTGGTCGGGGAAGGCGTCCGCGTAGAAGGACGTGATGGACAGCGGCACGGCCCGGCGGATGTCGTTGGTGAAGTCGACGTTCAAGTTGTTGACCTCCACCGGAATCTCTATCCGCGCTCGGGCGGCGAGGGCGGCGTCGAACTCTTGTGGCACGGTGACGACGGCGACAATGCTGCCGGAGCGGATCTCCCGTTCTGCATCGGCCGCGCTCGCTGTGTGGATGATGAACGAATGCGCGCCGTCCATGGCCTGGACGAAACGTTCGGCCAGCGGTCCGTGGTCGTTCATCACGACGGCGATTGGTGCCTGGCCGCCGCTGATTGCGAAGAGCAGGAAGAGAAGCAAGAAGTTAATCGGGATCAGGACGCCGATGATGGCGAACAAGGGCTCCCGGAGGGTGAGCCGGATGTCCGTCGCCGCCACGGCCCGGATCACACGCAGGTCATGACGGAGGCTCATTCCCGGAGCTCCTTGCCTGTCAAGCTCAGAAAGACCTCGTCGAGGCTCGGTTCGCGGCTCTGGATCTCCTCCAAACTCATGGATCCGACGACGGCGGTCACCACTTTGCCGGTGACGTCGGCACCGCCCTCCACCGTGACCTTCAGCGAACCGTCGGAAGCAACTGCCGACACAACGCCAGGGAGCGCAAGGACCTTTCGAACGAGGTCTTCCCCGGGCGCCGGATGCGTGCGCATTTCAAGCACGGTGTCACCGAAGCTGCGCCGCAGCTTGGACGGCGAGTCGAGCGCCACCAGCCGTCCGCGGTCGATGATGGCCAGGCGATCGCACAGGGCGTTCGCTTCCTCAAGGTAGTTGCTGGTGATGAGTACCGTGGTGCCGCGATCCTTGAGTTCAAGGATCCGGTCCCAGAGGGCATGCCTGCTTTGCACGTCGACTCCGAGGGTGGGTTCGTCGAAGTAGAGCAGCTCGGGTTCGTGAAGCAGCGCCCGTACCAGGGCAAGGCGTCGTTTCATGCCGCCAGAGAAGGTTGAAACCCGGCTCTTACGGCGCTCCTCAAGCTGCGCCAGCTCAAGCAACGAGGTGATCTTCCCCTCGAGCCCATGCTTGGGCACGTCGAAGAGATCGGCGTGGAACCGGAGGTTGGCTTCCGCCGTCAGTTCCTCGTAAAGCGCGTTCTCCTGCGGTACCGTCCCGAGCGAGCGCCGGATCCCGCGTGGATCCTTCAGCAGGTCGATGCCCAGGACCCTGACCGCGCCAGAGCTTGGGCGGCTGAGGCCGCTGATCATGTTGACGGTGGTCGTCTTGCCGGAGCCGTTGGGCCCGAGAAGGCCGAAAATCTCCCCGCGTTCCACCTGCAGGCTGAGGTCGTCGACGGCGGTGAGGGAACCGAACCGCTTTGTCACGCCTATGAGCTCAATGGCCGTTTCAGTCATGCCTTTTCCTCCCCGAACAGCGGGAGCAGGAACGCGGTCGCGATCCGATGCGCAGACTCATTTGGCGGCGTCACGGCTCCATGATGGGGCGGTGCCGAACAAAATACAAGCGGTCCCGCTGACTCATCGAAGTTCCGACAAGGAGCGCGCCGAAGCCCGATGCGCCCATCTCGGGGCTGCAAGGAAATTAGGGAAATTTGTATACAATAGACAAAAGACGGAGTAGGGTGATGGATATCACGCAGCACGGCTGGCTGCCCCGCTGCCCCCAACACACTGAAGGAACCGCAATGACGCGCACCACCCGATTCAGGGCACTAACACTTTCCTTGGCCGCCGTGACGTTCGTGGCACTGGCAGGCTGTTCCGAGGGCGCGAGTACGACCACGTCCGGTACTCAGAGCCCTGCCATCGATACCACCGCGGTGAAGGCCGTCATCGACCAGGCGAAGGCGGCGCCGTCGTTTTCCGCACCGGGTCCGGCTTTCGATGCTTCCAAGGCCAAAGGGAAAGTCGTGGCCAACATCAGCTTGAACAGCACAGTTCCGTTCAACCAGATTGTTGACGCAGCGATGGGAGACGCGGGCAACGCTGTCGGAGTGAAGGTGGTTCAGTTCACCAACCAGGGGCAGGTGTCGCAATGGATCCAGGGAATGGACAGCGCCATCGCCCAAAAGGTCGACGCGATCGTGCTCGAAGGCTCACCTGACCCGAAGCTGCTCGGCCCGCAGATTGCGGCGGCCAAGGCGGCGGGGATTCCCGTCATCAGCACCCACCTTTACAACGAGTCCTACATCGGCTCGGCAAAGAAGGATCTTCCCGATGTGACGGCCTTCGTGGACGCGCACCACTACCGGGCGGGGACATTGATGGCCGACTACGCGATTGAGCAGTCCGGCGGTCATGTGAACGCCTACTTTGTCGCCTCCAACGAAGTCCAGCCAAGCGCCGGGATCGCGTCCGCATTCAGCGACGAACTCAAAGCCCGTTGCCCCGACAGTTGCAAGGCCAAGGTCGTGAACATACCGATTTCGAGCTGGGCAACCGACGTCCCCACCCAGGTCCAGGCTGCGCTGCTGAGTGACCCGACCATCAACTATGTTGTCCCGGTCTTCGACGGAATGACTCCATTGCTCGGCACCGGCATCACCCAGGCTGGTAAGACAGACAGCGTCAAGATAGTTGCCTACAACGGAACAGCTTCGGTACTGAGCATGATCCAGGCGAAGAACCTGGTGGCAGCCGAGATCGGCGAACCCCTCGAATGGCTGGGATGGGCCAACATGGACCAGGTCCTTCGTGTCCTCACCGGAACGGCCCCGCTTGCCAGTGAAAAGACTCCGTTGCGGCTTTTCGACGCAAGCAATGTCAATGAGACTGGAACACCTGCGAACCAGAAGAACGGCTACGGCGATCCGGCGAAATTCCAGGACGGATACAAGACCCTCTGGGGCGTGAAGTAATGCCAGCCGTTCTGCAGATCAGCAACCTCGCCAAGACCTTCGGCGGAGTCAAAGCGCTGCAAGGAGTTGACCTCACAGTCAACGCAGGCGAGATCCACGGGCTTCTGGGCCAGAACGGTTCCGGGAAGTCCACGCTCATCAAGGTGCTCGCCGGCTTCCACGAACCGGATGCCGGTGGCCGGTTGCTGGTGAACGGAAACGAAGTCAGGCTTCCGCTAGCCCCCGGAGACTACAAGGCGTTGGGGATGAGGTTCGTCCATCAGGATCTAGGCCTCATCTCCAGTCTGAGTGTGCTGGAGAATCTGTTTCTCGACGAGATCTCCACTGGAAACTCCGCGGGCATCCGCTGGAGGTCCTGGCGCCGGATCGCCAATGAGCTGTTCAGGAAGTACAAGGTCGAGTTGGATCCTTCTGCTGCGGTCAGCACGCTCAGGCCTGTCGAACGGGCGCTGCTGGCGATTGTCCGGGCGGTTTCCGGTGCGCCCCGCAACGGTCTTCTGGTCCTTGATGAGCCAACGGTGTTCCTGCCGCAGGACGATACGGAGATGCTCTTCGATCTGACCCGCAACGTCGCTGCGGGCGGGGCCGGCGTGTTGTTTGTCTCGCACGACCTCGAAGAAGTGAAGCGCCTTACGAACCGATTCACCGTATTCCGGGACGGCCGCGTAGTCGGCAACGGCGCGACCGAGCCGACCAGCCGCGAGGAATTAGTCAAGTTGATCGTAGGCCACGAACTCAAGGCCGTGTCGCACCGCAGTGCCGCGCAGATCGCGGCCACCAAGCCAGTCGCGATCATTGACGGGCTCAAGGGTGGCCTCGTCGCCGAGGCATCCTTCGCCGTTCATGAGGGAGAAATCCTTGGCGTGACAGGTTTGTCAGGGTCCGGATTCGAGGACGTTCCCTACATTCTGTTCGGCGCGTCCAAAGCCGAAACCGGGACCCTGGCCCTGAACGGATCGCCCGTGCGTTTGCGGGGTCAAAGCCCGACCAGCGCCTTCCGGTCAGGCATGGCGCTTGTTCCGGCCGACCGGCCTCGCGACGGGGCGATTCTTTCCCTCTCGGTCCTGGACAACGTCAGCATGCAGACCATGGACCAATTCCAGAAGGGCCCCTTCCTTCGCCGTTCCCGCATGCGCGAGGAGGCCAGGAAGGTTCTTTCCGCCTTCCAAGTACGTCCCAATGATCCGACCCTGCCGTGTTCAAGCCTGTCAGGCGGCAACCAGCAAAAAGTACTCATGGCCAAATGGCTCCAGACCCGACCGTCACTGCTGATGGTCCATGAACCGACACAGGGCGTCGACGTCGGCGCCCGCGAAGAAATTTTCAGCGTATTGCGGTCAGCGACCGCAGAAGGGATGGCTGTGCTATGCGCGAGCAGCGACCACGAACAACTGGCATTGATCTGCGACCGCGTCCTGGTGTTCAGGCAGGGACGGATCGTGGCGGAATTGACCGGAAGCCACGTGAACAAGGAAGAGATCTCGGAGCAGTCGTACGCAGTGGACCAGGACGCCCAACCGGCGGAGGCCTCATGACCCTTCTCAAAGGCGGGGGCCGGCTCAGCCTGGTTCAACGCATTGCACTGCCCGGGGCATGGCTACTGCTGATCATTGGTTTCGGCATCGCCAATCCCCACGTCTTCCTGACCGCGGCGACGTTCCAGACAATGTTCGGCTCCCAAGCCGTCCTCCTTGTCCTGACACTGGCCCTGATCGTTCCCCTCACCGCAGGCGACTACGACCTTTCGGTCGGTGCCGTGCTCACGCTGTCGGCCATGATGATCGCTATCCTGAACGTCCAGTACGGCTGGCCCATCTGGGCCGCGATCATTGCCGCCCTCGCGATGGGCCTGCTGGTCGGTTTCCTCAACGGCATCATCATGGTTTTCTTCGGGATTGAATCCCTGATCGTCACCCTCGGTATGGGCACTCTGCTCGGCGGAATCACCCTCTGGGTCAGCAACTCCGCAACTATTTCGGGAATCTCCCACACTCTTGTCGATTGGGTCATCGTAAAACGCTTTGGCGGCATCTCCTTGGCGTTCTTTTACGCCATCGGCTTGTGCGCCCTGCTCTGGTGGATCATGGAATACACCTCCATCGGACGCCGCTTGCTCTTCGTCGGGCGTGGCCGGAACGTCTCCAAGCTCAGCGGCGTCCGCGTCGGACGCGTCCGGGTCGGCGCCTTGATGGGGTCGTCCACCCTGGCTGCTGTGGCGGGAGTCCTCTACGCCGGGACTTCAGGCGGCGCCGATCCCACCTCCGGCACGAACCTCCTGCTGCCGGCTTTCGCAGCAGCGTTCCTGGGTGCGACGAGCATCATGCCCGGCAGGTTCAATCCATGGGGGACCGCCATCGCCGTGTACTTCCTGGTCACCGGAATCACCGGTCTGCAGCTCATGGGCATCCAGTCCTACGTCCAGCAGCTCTTCTACGGCGGTGCCCTGCTCGTGGCGGTCGCCTTGTCCCAGCTGTCCCGACGCCGCGTTCCATTGGACAACGGATGACGCGCGTCATTGAAGCCGCAAAGGATCTGCTCGCGGTTCTCGAAGCAGAGCCTTCAGCGGACACCGTGGAGGACATGATCGCCGTCCAGGCGCTGGCACTGGGGAACAAGACCGCCGTCGTGGTCACGCTCACCCGCCCGGCCCAGCACAATGCCCTGACCCTTGCCGGCTGGCAGCGCCTGGGCGCGGTCTTCACCGATCTACGCGATGACCCCGCCGTGCGGGTCGTCATCGTGAAGGGCGCCGGGGGACGGGCCTTCGGTGCGGGCGCCGACATTTCGGAGTTCCCGGCAAAGCGCCTGGGGTCCGCCGCGGCAGACCGCTACAACGCAGCGATCGCCGGGGCCCTGCAGGCGATCCAGACCGTGCCGTTCCCGGTGATCGCCATGATCGACGGCCTGGCCGTCGGCGGCGGCTGCGAACTCGCAACCGCCTGCGACATCCGCTTGGCCAGCAGCGGCTCGCGTTTCGGTATTCCGATCGGCAGGCTCGGGGTGACGTTGGGGCTCACCGAGACACGCGCCGTCGCCGGCCTCATCGGAGCCGCCAACCTCAAATACCTCGTCTACAGCGGCGACCTTGCGACGGCCGACCAGGCCCTGGCCTGGGGACTTGTTCAAAAGGTTGTCGAGACCGGGGAACTGAGTGCCGAGACCGCCCGCCTGGCATGGAACATCGTCGAAAGCTCGGAAGTCACAGTGAGGGCTACCAAACAGGTAACAGCGCTCGCCGCCGACCCGGCGGTCACGGATGAGCATGAATTGATCCGGGAACTGCACGCCCAGGCCTACGAGGGAAACGATCTCCGCGAAGGAATCGACGCCTTTCTCACCGGCCGGACCCCGAATTTCACTGACGGAAGGATCCCCGCTCATGGCCGCGCTTGACGGTTTGAAAGTCATTGACCTTACCCGCTATCTTTCGGGTCCGACGTTGACGATGCTTCTGGCTGACCTGGGGGCCGACGTCATTAAGATCGAAACCCTCCCGACCGGGGATCCGGCCCGCCAGTCCGGCCCGTTCCTCGGGGATGAAAGCGTCTACTATCTCGCATCGAACCGGAACAAGCGTTCGTTTGCCGTGGACCTCCGGCAGGCGGAAGGCCGGGAGCTGCTGCTGGGGCTCATCGATGACGCAGATGTCTTCGTCCAGAACTTCCGTCCGGGAACGGCCGAACAGATGGGTCTGGGCGCCGAACTGCTCCGGGCCCGCAATCCGCGGCTGATCTACGTCAATATCAGTGGATTCGGTACGAAGCCGCCAGGGGACGCGCTGCCCGGATTCGATCAGACGGCACAGGCGATGTCGGGCCTCATGAGCGTAACGGGTACGCAGGAGACCGGGCCGTTGCGCGTCGGGATTGCCATCAGCGATTCAGCCACGGGTGTCTTCGCAGCCGTGGGCGTACTCGCGGCACTGCACGAGCGCGACCGGACTGGCTCGGGTTCGGTAGTTGAATCCTCGCTGATGGAATCCACGCTGACATTGATGTCCTACCAGGCCCAGAAGTATCTCAGCCTTGGAATCGTCCCGGGACGTGACGGCAACGACCACCCGATCATGTTCCCGCAGGGGACGTTCAAGACCCGGGACGCGTCGGTGACCCTCGCCTCGGGGAACGAGAAGATGTGGCGGCGTCTCTGCGCCGTGTTGAACCTGGATGGCCTGGCCGAGGACGCCAGATTCGCCGACAACGCCGGCCGCATGGCCAACCGCGTCGAGCTTCGCCGCCTCATCGAGGATGCCTTGGCAACGCGCGGCGCGGAGGAGTGGATTCCGCTCATCAACGATGCCGGCATCCCCTGCGGACGGGTGCTGGACCTGGAGCAAGCCCTTAATCACCCGATTACTGCGGCTTTGGGCATGGTGCAAACGGTTGAACACCCTGAACTGGGTACCATGAAAGTGCTTGGCCAGGCTGTCAAGGTCCAGGGCAGCGAAGACGGCTGGCTACGCCGCCCCGCACCGATGCTGGGCGAACACACGGTGGAAATCGCGGCCGAACTTGGCGTCCCGGCATCCGAAATCAGCCGCCTGCTGGAAGCGGGCATCATTACTGGTCCGGTCCACGTCCACCCGGACCCGGACAGGGCCAGCAATGGCGGACTATGAACCCGACACACGATCAGGAGACACCATGAGTGCTGAAGCAACGGCCGGCACGAGCAAAGTCCTGGTCCCGACCATGGCTGACGCCGTCGTCCAGCGGTTGAGGGCGCTGATCGTGTCGGGCGAGTTCCGCCCCGGGGAACGGCTCGTTGAGGAACGCCTGTCGGAAATGTTCGGCGTCAGCCGGCCTCCCCTGAGGGAGGCCTTGCGGATACTTCAACGGGACGGACTGGTCCAGAGCCTGCCCCGCCGGGGCTTCATCGTCATCCCCATCACGGCCGAGGACGTGCGGGAGATCTATTCGCTCCGCTTCGCCCTGGAGCGGATGGCCGTGGAACTGGGGATGCCGGTCCTGGACCCGAGCCGGCTTCAGCCCATGCGCGATGCGCTCGAAGACATGCGGGTCGCAGCAGAAGAAATGGACGATGAAGCTGCGGTCCAGGCCAACAGCCGTTTCCACCTTGCCTTGGTCTCCCTGCCGGGCCACAAGCGACTCATCAATACCTACGAAGGACTTCGCCTTCAGCTCGAATTGTGCATGGGGTACAACTTGAAGTTCCGTGAACAGATGTTCGGTGACCGCAAGGACATGCACCCCCGCCATGCCCAATTGCTGGAAAGCATCGAAACGGGTGACAAGGAAGCCGTCTTGTATGAGATCGCCCATCACGGCAACGCGTCTCTCCTTGAAAATCTCGATGATCTGATTGGCACTGGAGGGTGAGCACCACCCCCGTGACCCTGCGCGATCTCGCGGCGCAAGTGCGGTCGGGACAATTGGCGGGTGACGCCCTTGTGAAGCCTGCCGCGGACCAGATCGAACGCCGAAACGGCCCGCTTAACGCCCTGGTCTCCAGTCGAAGCGCCGATGCCCTCGCAGAGTCCGCTCATGCGGACTGGACAGACCGCACGCTTGCCGGCATTCCGTTCACCGTGAAGGACATGCTCGCGACGGCAGACCTGCCGACCACCTGCGGATCCAGGACTCTTGAGGACTGGAGCGCCGGAGTCGACGCAACTGCCGTTGCTAGAATGCGTGCCGCCGGTGCCGTTCTCATGGGCAAGTCCAACTGTCCGGAGTTTGCCCTGGGCGTGGACACGAACAACGAGTTGTTCGGCAGGACGTTCAATCCGCTCGGAGAGTGGACGCCGGGGGGATCCAGCGGCGGTGAAGCCGCCGCGATTGCCGCCGGAATGTCATTGGTGGGCCTCGGGAGCGACTATGGTGGCTCGATCCGTTGGCCGGCCCAGTGCGCCGGACTCGTCGGTCTGCGCCCAACGGTGGGGCGAGTCCCCAGATCGGGGGAGCAGCCAACCCTTCCCGGCTCCGATCCGCTGGGGGTGGAGGCGTTGTCCTTCCAAGACGCAGTCCAGGTCATCGGCCCGCTGGGCCGGTGCATCGATGACCTGCACACAGCGCTTTCCGTGATCAGCGGCCCGGACGGCATCGACCCGATCGCAGTCGACGAGCCTCTCGGGGACTACCGCGAAGTGGACCCGAGTGACGTCGAAGTCCGCTGGGGTACCCACGTTGGCAACGTCCCGGTGGACCCCGAGGTTGTGCGGACCGTCTTTTTCGCGGTCGAATCACTCAGGTCATTAGGAACGCGTGTCCAGGAGGGCCTGCCCGATGCCGTCAACGACGGGCTTAAGGTCTATGATCTGCTCCGTGCCGCAGACGCCATGGGCACCATTGCCGCCGTCGATACTGCGCGTCCGGGACTCATTGGCGCCCCGGTCCGGGCCATGCTTGAAAACCGGACGGCGCCCGGCAGGGCCGAACAGGCCGAGCTGTGGGAGCACCGCAACAAGATTGTCGCCAAGCTTCGCCAGTGGCTCACCGGGGACCGGGCCCTCATCCTGCCTGTGAGCGTTGACATTCCCCGGGACCTGCGCGGAGATGTAGCGAACTTCCGCTTGCTGACGCCCAGCCGGGCCATCAGCCTTTTCGGCTTCCCGTCCTTGTCCGTGCCCGTCGCCACGGCCCGCTCCGGAGCGCCCATCTCCGTCCAAGTCGTCGCGCCACCTTTCAGGGAGGACCTCGCACTCGCGATCGGCGCGGCGCTGGAACAGGCGTCCGGATGGGGGCGCACCACAACACTGAAGAACAGGATTCCGGATGCGAACTGATGTGCATGTATGCCAGATGCGAACCCCTGGCGACGTCTCGGAGATCGCCAAGCTCTTCGACGCCGGAACCATCGATCCCGCCGACGTCGTCGCCGTCGTGGGCAAGAGCGAGGGGACCGGCCTCGGCCGGGACGTCGGCCGCGAGACCGCCGACCTGGCAATCCGGACTCTCCTCGCGCAACGGACCGGATGCAGCCCGGCGGAGATCGCCGACCGGGTCTGCATCGTGCTTTCCGGCGGCAGCCCCGGGGTGATCACGCCCCACGTCGCCCTCTTCACACGGACGGCCGACCCTGCGCCGGAGCCGCACAACGGCAGTCCGCGCCTCGTCGTCGGGCTGTCGCATTCCGAGGAAATCCTCCCGGAGGAGGTCGGGCGGATGGGCCAGATCTCCAAAGTCCGGTCGGCCGTCAGCGCTGCCATGCGGGATGCCGGGCTGACGGATCCGTCCGATGTCCACCTCGTCCTCGTCAAGGCGCCGTCCCTGACCGCCGAGTCGATCGCGGACGCGAACTCCCGTGGCCACGAAACCGTCACCAGGGACGTCTCCATCGGAGCCGAGGGTGCCATCTGCTACTCCAACGACGGATCCGCGCTTGGCGTCGCCCTCGCTTTGGGTGAGGCTGACGACGATCAAGTGCACGATTCGATGGTCCGCAGGGACTGGTCGGTGTTCTCGGACGTCGCCATGACATCTTCCGGGGGCGAGAAAACACATGCCGAAGTCCTGTTGCTCGGCAACTCAACCGGCTCGTCCAGCCCCCTGCGTATCGGGCACCGATCAATGCGGACCATCATCGACGCATCTGCCGTGAGCGGTGCCCTCGAATCCGCAGGCATAGGACCGGGCTGCGACGTCAGTGAAACCTCAAAGGCTGTTGTGTACGCCTTGGCCAAGATGATCATGCCCGAAACAGCCGAGCTGGACGGCCGACGCATCACCATGCTGGACGATCAGGTCGGCTACCACGTCGCCAAGGCAATGGGAGGCTTTCTCCTGGCCTCGCTGACCGGCCACACCACAGTCTTCGTCAGCGGTGGTGAGCGCAATTCGCATCAAGGTCCTCCCAATGGCAACCCGCTGGCCATCATCGTGAAGGCGACGGAAGAGTAACGGAGCAGCGTGACCGCTCGGCGCGAATGGCGGTTGCAGCTTCCGCCAAAGCTGCGTAGTTGTGCCCGCTGATGAAGGCGTCACAATAGGGCAGCGCAGCGGCCATGCCGCCCGCCAACGGTTGGTAGTCGGTGCCGGCCTTCCTCGGATTGACCCAGACGATCCGGTAGGCAAGGCGCCGCAGCCGCGCCATCTGGGCGTCCACCAGTTCCGGCGCGTCCTGGGCCCAACCGTCGGAGAGCACCACAATGACCGCGCCCCTGGCCAAGCCGCGGCGACCGTGGCCATCGATGAAATGCCGGAGGCTCTCCGCGAGCCGTGTGCCGCCCGCCCAGTCGGGCGCGGCGGCGGCTCCCAGGGCCAGGGCTTTGTCCGGGTTCCGGGTCGAAAGCTGCCGGGTCAGCCTGGTCAACCGGGTGGAAAACACGAACGCCTCAGCCTGGGCGCCGGCCACTGCGCCCTGCAGCAGGGAAAGGAAGACCTGTGTGTAGGGTTCCATGGAGCCGGATACATCGCACAGAAACACCAGTCGGCGCGGACGCAGACGACGGCGGGCATACACCAAGGAGCTTGCGTCGCCGCCGGTCCGCCGGGCAGCGCGAATGGTGCGCCGGAGGTCGAGCTTTGCACCGCCGTGCGCCCCTTGGCGTGTCCGGCGGCTTCGGCGCTCCGGGGTAGCCAGCACGATGCGCTGCACCAGTTGGCGCACGTGGGCAGCTTCTTCGGGTGTCAGCTCCGCGAAGGACTTCTCATGCAGGTGCTCGTCAGGGGAGGCCATGGCCAGGATTGCCTCGAACCCGAGTGCGTTGGATTCGTCGTCGTTCGCTACGCCGGGGACGGCGAGGGGTGCCCGCGACGCCGGGACGTGGCCATCGGCATGAGCCAGGCGTCGCTCGCTTTCAGCCGCCCGGGCGTGCTCCGCCGCGCCGATTGCTGGAGGACTGTTGATATCGCCGCGGGTGTCCGCCGGATCGAGCATCCCGTCAAATGCGGCTGTCCCGTCGAATACGGCAGAAAACATGGCGTCGAATACCGGCAGTTGTTCGTGCGAGGAGACGAGCGCCACCCGGCACGTCCAGTACAGTGGCTCACGGGCAGTCGGAGGAACGATCCGGAGCGCCTTGGCCAGCCAGGCCGCACGGTCCGGGGAGCTCGGCAGTCCTGCACGTCGCAGGGCCGAGCTGAATCCGACCGCCAAGGCCGCTGCATCGACGCCGGGCCGGCCATCCCTGAGCACGTACTCAGTCATGGCCGCCGGCCACCCATGCCGGTCCGCGGGCCCATGCAATGTCCAGATCGTCACGATTCTTCAGGACCGAACCCCAGGTCTGTTTCACCGCATCCGGGTCCAGGCGGTCCACGCCAAGCACCGTGAGGGCGGACACCCAGTCGATGGCCTCCGCGATCCCCGGGGGTTTGGCCATGTCCAGCGACCGCAGCCGCGTGATAGCCGCTGCGGCATCCAGGGCGAGCGGCTCGGCGCTCCCGGGCACCCTGCGGCGAACGATCGCGGCGATACGCTCGGGCCGGGGGTAGTCAATCCAGTGGTACAGGCAGCGCCGGGTCAATGCGTCGTGCAGGTCCCTCGTCCGATTGGAGGTCAAGACGACGACGGGCGGGTGCGTGGCGCGGATAGTGCCAAGCTCGGGAATCGTCACCGCGGCCTCGGCCAGCAGCTCGAAAGTGAAGGCCTCGAACTCGGCGTCGGCCCGGTCGATCTCGTCCAGCAGGAGGACGGCCGGGCGCGGACCGGGATGCTCGATCGCCTTCAGCAGCGGGCGGCGCAGCAAGTACTGTTCCCCGAAAAGGTCGGCCTCCTCCAAGTGGACGTCCCGGACTTCAGCCAGGCGGATCCCCAGGAGTTGGCGTTGATGGTTCCACTCGTACAGGGCCTCGCCCACGTCGATGCCCTCGTAACACTGCAAGCGGTACAGGGGAGTGTCGAGCACCTTGGCCAGCGCTTTCGCTGCCTCGGTCTTCCCGACGCCGGCCTCACCCTCCAGCAGGATGGGTTGTGGCAAGCGGATGGACAGGAACAAAGCGGTCGCCAGTCCGACGTCGGCGAGGTAGTCGCCGTCGTCGAGTGCGGACATCAACGCGGAGACGTCCGGGAGAAGGCGGCGCACTTCGTCTTCAGCACCCGCGCGCACCGGTCCGGCGGCGGGGGGTTCACGACGCGGTGGCATAGTGTTCCGGATCGGCGAGGAAGGCCCTCCTGCATCCAGGGGAACAGAAGTAGTACGTCGTTCCGGCGTACTCGGCGTGCAGCGTAGATTCCACAGCCGGGACGCTCATGCCGCAAACAGGGTCCACGGCGCTTGCGGGCTCGGTGCTCGCGGGCACCGGATCCGCCGTCGCAGTCTCCGGTCTCGTAGACTCTGCGGCCCCGCCAAAGTGGCGAACGGAGACAAGCTCGGCCAGGATCGACAAAGCGATCTCGGCGGGCGTCCGGCCACCCAGCAGCAGCCCGGCCGGGCTGTGTACGCGCGCCCTCTGGCTGTCGTCGACGTCGAGCGAGGCCAGGACGGCGGCGCCGCGCGTGCGGCTCGCGACGAGGGCGACGTACGGCACCCCTAGCCGGAGTGCGGCCTCCAACGCGGGCTCCTCGTCCCGGCCCTGGGAAGCGACGATGAGGGCAGCGTCGTCGGCCCGTGGTTCCGCGGCAGTTCCGTCGCTGAGTTCCATGTCCAGGTCGAGGATGGCACCCAAGGCCCCCAAGGCTTGTGCCACGGGAGTCGCGCCGACCACCACTACCCGGGGAGCGGGCATCTGCGGCTCGAGGAAGATCTCCACCGCGCCGCCGCTGAGGCAGGGATTTGCGACCTCCACGGCGCCCTCTTCGCGGGTGCGGGACGGTTCGCCGGGGACGACGCGCAGCAGCAGGGGTTCGTGCTTGGTCAGCGTCTGCAGTCCGTATTCGCGCACGGAGGCCTCGACGCACGTGCCGCCAAGGAACCCGTCGATTTCCCCGTTGGCCAGCACCAAGGCGGTGTCGCCGGCGTGGGCGCTGGTGGGGTGCTGCGCGCGCACTACGGTTGCACGCACAAAGGGTTCCCGGCGTTCCACAAGTTCCTGCGCCCTCGCCGTCAAGGCTTCTCCGTGCAGGGGCATGTCACACCGGTGGCCTGGCCCGGCCCTGCATGGCCTCCCACACCCGGGCTGGCGTGCACGGCATATCCATGTGGGTCACTCCATACGGTGTCAAAGCATCCACGATGGCGTTGACGATGGCCGGCGGCGACCCGACCGTGGCGGACTCGCCAATGCCTTTGGCGCCGATGGGGTGGTGTGGCGACGGCGTGACGGTAAATCCGGTCTCCCAATCCGGGACTTCCATCGCCGTGGGGATGAGGTAGTCCATGAACGAGCCGCTGAGGCAGTTGCCTTCCTCGTCGAACGCAATGATCTCCATGAGCGCCATCCCGACGCCGTCGGTGAGCCCTCCGTGGACCTGGCCCTCAATGATCATCGGGTTGATCCGGGTCCCGCAGTCGTCCACAGCGATGAAGCGCCGGACCTTGACGCGGCCGGTCCCGGCGTCGACGTCCACAACGCAGATATAGGCGCCGAACGGGAACGTCAGGTTGGGAGGGTCATAGGTCACCTCCGCGTCGAGGTTGCCGTCGATGCCTTCCGGCAGGGCCACGGTGCCGTGCGCGCCGAAGGCGATCTCAGCGATGGTCTTGCCGGCGCTTGGATCGCCCTTGACGAACCAGCGGCCCTTTTCCCATTCGAGGTCCTCGGGCCGGGTCTCAAGCATCGCGGCGGCAACGAACTTCGCCTTTTCCCGGACCTTGCGCGCCACGAGCGCCACTGCGCCGCCGCTGACCGGCGTCGAGCGGCTGCCGTATGTGCCAAGGCCGAAGGGTGTTTGGTCCGTGTCGCCGTGTACGACGACGATGTCTTCCGGCGGGATGCCGAGCTCCTCGGCCACGATCTGGGCGAACGTGGTTTCGTGGCCCTGGCCCTGGCTCTGCACCGAGATCCTGACGACGGCCTTGCCCGTGGGATGGACGCGGAGTTCGGCACCGTCGGCCATGCCGAGTCCCACGATGTCGAAGTGCTTGCGGGGTCCGGCACCGACGGTCTCGGTGAAGAAGGAGACGCCGATGCCCATCAGCTCGCCACGCTCCCGCTTTTCGAGCTGCTCGCGCCGGAGATCCTCGTACCCTGCCATCTGCATGGACAAGCGCATGGCGGGCTCGTAGTTGCCCGAGTCGTAGACCCAGCCGGTCTTGTTGGCGTAGGGGAATTGCTCCGGCTTGATGAAATTCTTCAGCCGAAGCTCTGCCGGATCCATCTCCAGTTTCCGGGCCAGGATGTCCACCATGCGCTCCACGAGGTAGACCGCTTCGGTCACGCGGAAGGAACAGGCATAGGCCACTCCGCCGGGGGCCTTGTTGGTGTAGACGCCCGTGACCTTGCAGTAGGCCGCCTTCAGGTCATAGCTCCCGGTGAAGATGGAGAAGAAGCCGGCCGGGGTCTTGGTGGGCTGTGCAGTCGCGTTGAAGGCACCGTGGTCTGCCAGCACGCTGGTCCGGACTGCCAGGATCTTGCCGTCCTTGGTGGCCGCGATCTCGCCCTGCATGATGTAATCGCGGGCGAACGACGTCGACATCAGGTTCTCCGAGCGGTCCTCCACCCACTTCACCGGCTTGCCGGTGACAATCGAGCCGACGACGGCGAGCACGTAGCCGGGATAGATGCCCACCTTGTTGCCGAAGCCTCCGCCGATATCGGGGGACACGATCCGGATCTTGTGTTCCGGAATGCCGGCAACTATCGCGTACAGGGTCCGGTGGGCATGCGGGGCCTGGGTTGTTTCGTAGAGGGTCAGCCTGCCGTCGATCGGATCGAAATCCGCGACGGCGCCGCAGGTTTCCATGGGTGCCGGGTGCACGCGCGGGTACACGACTTCCTGGGCCACGACGACGTCGGCAGCGGCGAACACCGCCTCGGTTTCAGCCGCATTGCCGATCTCCCAATCGAAGATCCGGTTGTCCGTCCTGCCCTCGATATCGTCCCGAATGATCGGCGCGCCCGGGTCGAGGGCGTGGCGGGCATCAATCACCGGCGGCAACATGTCGTATTCGACGTCGATCAGCTCCAGGGCGTCGCGCGCGGCGTAGCGGTCCTCGGCAACGACGAAAGCGACCTCCTGGCCCTGGAAGCGGACCTTGTCGGTGACGAGGACTGCCTGGACGTCCGCCGACAGGGTAGGCGCCCACGCGAGGTTGAGGGCCTGCAGGTCCTTGCCGGTGATGACGGCGAGGACCCCGGGATGCGCCAACGCTTCGGTGGTATCTATGGAAACCAGCCGGGCATGCGCGACGGGGGCGCGCAGGATGGCCCCGTGCAACATGCCGGGCAACACGATGTCGTCGAGGTAATTGCCCTTGCCACGGACGAACCGCGGGTCCTCCTTGCGCTGGAGACGGCCGAAGCCGATCGGGCGGCCCGGGTCTCCGGCCGCCGGGTTGGGTGCATGCTCCTGGACGGTGGTCATGCCGTCACCTCTTCCGCGATGGTCCCTCCGGCACCGCCGTCTTCCGTCCCGGCGTCCGTCTCAGAATCCCAACCGGGCGGGTGGGCGGCTGCCCATTGCACCGAGCGGACGATCGTCGCATAACCGGTGCACCGGCAGATCTGGCCCGAAATGGCTTGGCGGATCTCGCCGTCGTCGGGATGCGGGTTGCGGTCCAACAGTGCCCTGGCGGTGAGCATCATGCCCGGAGTGCAGAATCCGCATTGCAGGCCGTGTTCCTCCATAAACCCCTGTTGTACCGGATCGAGCGTGCCGTCCGCAGCCAGTCCCTCGACGGTCCGGATTTCGTGTCCGTCGGCCATGGCTGCCAGCACGGTGCACGATTTCACCGGCTGACCGTCCATCAGGACCACGCAGGTTCCGCAATTGCTCGTGTCGCATCCCCAGTGCGTGCCGGTCAAGCCAAGGTTTTCGCGGATGAAGTGGACCAGCAACACGCGGGGTTCGATCTCCCGGGTCACCTTGTCCCCGTTGACCGTCATGCTGACCTGCATTGCATTCAGCCTTCCTGTGCACCTGCGGCGCGCGCACAAGCACGGCGCAGGACCCTGCGGGTGAGTTCATCGGCCAGGTGCCGTTTGTAATCGACCGGCCCACGCTGGTCGTCCACCGGGTGGCAGGCGGCGGCTGCGATGCGGGCGGCCTCGACGAACAGGCCTTCGCGCGGCTGCTGTCCGCGGAGCACGGCCTCGGCCTCTGGAACAGTGCCGTCCAGCCCGACCGCCGTCAGCCCGATGGCTGCCTCTTCCACCGTGCCGTCTGCGGAGAGCCCGACGGCGGCCCCGGCCGCGACGACTGCCCAGTCACCTACCCGGCGTTCCACTTTTTCATAGGCGCTGCCCGAACGAGGGCGGATCGTGAAGCGGACTTCGTACAACAGTTCGTTCTGCGCAACGGCGGTTTCGTAAGGGCCGCGGTGGAAATCCGACATCGCGACGATCCGTTCGCCATCGGGGCCGCGGATCACGGCTTGGGCGCGCAGAACATCGCAAACGGTAGACAGGTCTTCGGCCGGATCCGCTTGGCAGAGCGAGCCGCCGATCGTGCCGCGGTTGCGGACCACAGGGTCCGCGATCACCTGCTCGGCGTCGCGGATAATCGGAAAGAGCTCTGCGACGTCGGTTGACTCGAGGAGCGCTGTGTGGCGGGTCAATGCGCCGACTCGCAACTGATCACCTTCGCGACGGATGAATTCCAGTTCCGCGAGGTCGTTGATGTCGATCAGCCACTCCGGCCGCGCCAGGCGCAGCTTCATCATCGGCAGCAAGCTGTGTCCGCCGGCGATGATGCGCGACTCGGGACCGTGGCGTTCGAGGAGGGCCAGCGCGTTTGCGACGTCGCTCGCGCGCTCGTAATCAAATGGAGCCGGAATCTGCATTGTCCACCCCTTAGGGCCAGACATCCTGCACCTCGTAGGACGCGGACCTATGATCAGTCTTGCCCGCGTCATTGAGGGTGTCAACATGGTCAAGGGGGCCAAGATCGCGGCCATTTCGGCTCGCAAAAGAATTTCCCAAACAGTGCCCAATGGACCCGTGAACGATGCGGAGCGCGTTGACACTGTTCCGGGCCGCGAGGAGACTTTTTTCTGGGGATGCCTCGCCGAAAGGAGCCCCAGATGTCGTGGCACGTCGAGGGTACGTATTTTGAGAATTGCAACTGCGACATGGTCTGCCCGTGTTCCACTTCAGGGCTGACCGCACCGGCGGATAACGATCGCTGCAACGTGGCCTTGGCCTTCCATGTGGACACCGGCGAGGTGAACGGCGTCGACGTCGGAGGCCTGACGGTCTGCGTCGTCGCCGATACACCTGCCCTCATGAGCGACGGGGGTTGGAAGATCGGTGTTCTGATGGATGCCGCCGCCTCGCCCGAGCAGGCGGAAGCACTCGGTGGTGTCTTCGGTGGCCAACTCGGCGGACCGATGGAGGGCCTCGCCCCCTTGATCGGTGAAATGGCGGGAATGGAGTCCCTCGAAATGGCCTACACCGAGGACGGGCGCTCGCACCAGGTCCGCATTGGCAGCGCCGTCGACATGGCCGTGGAGGACTTCGTGTCCCCGCTGGATGCCACGGGACTCGGAGTGAAAATCAGCGGGATAGGATTCCCGGCGGACACCCTCGCGGCCGGGACGTCCAGCACGGCCCGCGTGGACGTGTTCGGGATGACCTGGGACAACGCCGGAAAGAACTCCTTCTCGGCTCCCTTTGCCTGGTCGGCCTAGGCGCCGCCCCTGGGTCGAGCGCCAGATTGTCTGAAGTCGACCGGGACGCTCGCTCACATATACGGTCAAGTTCCACGACGCTCGCTCACATCATGTGAGCGAGCGTCGACGGAAAACACCCTAAAAGTGAGCGAGCGTCCGGGGACGCGAAGCTTAGTCAAGCGGTCCCACAACCCGTGGCGCTCAGCCGCTCACGTCGTGAACGGCAGGACGAGCCGTGACTTGTGCGCGGCATCGCGGTAGATCTTGTGGGTGACGGGGCGGCCCACCGGCAAGTGGAAGGCGTCCGGCGGGAGCAGTGCGTTGTGCTCATCGGCCAGTGGCTCGTCGTTGGACAGTTCAACCGTGAGGCGATGACCCGGCTTGAACGTGTTGGCGAACGGGTAGAGCCGCAGTACGTACTCCTCTACGGCCCCCGGCTCCACCGGGACGGACCGGGTGTGCGGGTGGTAGGGGTTGCCCTCGGTGGTCCGGTCATCCAGTTCGCGGTGCGATGCCTTGAGGTAGCCGGTGGTGATCAGCTGGCGTTGCCCGTTCGGCGCGGTGTCCCAGAGGCGCATAATGAAGTTTGTGTCGGCCTGGTCGATTTCCGCGAAGATGTGGGCGGCGCCTGCGCCGATCAGTTCGGTGTCCTGCTCGAACGGCTGGGTGCTCCAGCTCAGGATCTCCACCTTGTCGGTCACCGTCAATGGGGCTTGGTAGAAACCGTCCGGGGCGGCGTACTCGGCCCCCATGGGCTCCGGCTCTTCCGATAGCAGATGGCGCGGGCGGAGGTAGAGGGACTTGTATTCGACGTCCTTCGGCGGCCACTGCGCGGCGGTCACGACTTCGCGCGAGCCCTCCACGAAGACGCTGACGGGCGGTTCGTCCATGACCCCGTTGTCGATGCCCCTGATCCAGTAGTCATACCACCGGAACATCTTGTCGTGCTCCTCGATGAAGGGGCGCGACTGCATGGGCGGGTAGGGTCCGATGGTCAGTTTTTTCGGCCCCTTCAGTGCGTTGTACAACTCGATGGTGCCGTCCAAGGTCCAGCCCCGGCCCTGGTCCAGCTGCAGCCAGACCGGGATGTCAATGTTCGGGGCCAGCGTGATGGGGTTGCGCTCCTCGTACCATTCACCGTCCACCTCGTTCATGACGATGTCGAACCAGGCCTCATGGTTCTTGGGATAGTTCAGTACGTGGACCAGGTTTGGCCAGGCAGCGATATCCGGATCTTCGAGACGCTCGGCGACGAGCTTCTTCAGTTCCTCCGGAGAGTATTTCTCGATCATTCGGGACTTCACGTTGTCGGTGAACGCCCAACCCGAGTCGCCTCCGCGGCCTTCGCGGGCGGCGCGCGGCATGAACCACATGATGCCGCCGTGGTAGGTGGTTTCGTAGAAGTCGTAGTGGCCGCCGGAGACGAAGATCGCCTTAAGGTGCGGCGGACGCTCCGCCGCCGCCAGCACCTGCATGGAACCGAAGTAGGAGATACCCACCATCCCGACGTTGCCGTCGCACCACGGCTGCGCGGCAACCCACTCGATAAAGTCATGGGCATCCTGGCCCAGCGAAACACCGCCCGCGTTGTAGTTGCCGATGTGCTCGCCGCCAGAGAATCCCGAGCCGCGGAGGTCACCGATGACGTGGACGTAGTCCTCCTTGACAATACGGGCGATGTCCCCGGCCTCGATGCAGCCGTCCCACATCGGGCTGGGCCGCCGCTGCGGGGGAGTGGTGAGGGCGAGGGCCTGCAGCTCCTTACCGTACGGACTGAGCGCAACCAGGGCCGGCCGCGGCTTGTCTTCGATGCCGTGGTACGCGTCTGCGGCAAGCTCGACTCCGTCCCGCATTGGAACCCGGAGGTCCTTGCGGACAGCAATGGCCTGTCCACTGGCATTCAGCAACTGAGAGTCATCCATGGGCATTTACTCCTCATTTTCGATCGAATGGTCCAACGTCGTGCGGTACCCGTGGAGGGTAGTGAAGAAGGGGGAGGGCTCCAGGGCGGGATCCCCTTCGTACCCGAGGTCCTCGGCCACGCGGGCGAACGGAGAGTAGGGCGAGCCCGTTTCATGCGGGCCGGAGGTCAAGCAAGCACAGGCCGCATTGTTGATACGTGCCTCGATGTCAAGGCTCCCTTGGAGCGCTCCCCTGGCCTGTCCGGCGTCGAGCTCCACGCCGTAGGGGGTGCCGTCCCCGCGGCGGTACGGATGCCCCAGATACAGGTGCCGGGGACGGACTTCATCGCGCAGGTATTCAAGGCTTGAGCGGTAGGCGACAGGGTCGACGAACCCCGGGAAGCCGTTGGCTGCGCCGTGGACCTGGACCGCGTCGCCAACGAACACGTCATTCTGCCCGTCGATGACGTAGGCGACCGACCCCGGGGTGTGGCCCGGAATCGAATGGACCGATACCGTGACGTCCCCGCCCAACGATATGGTCTCGCCTCCCCGGACCAACAGCGTCGGCTCCATCTCGCCCGAGATCACGGCGTTCGTGGCCGCCGTCAGCTTCGCCTCGCCGTCGGGATCCCTCACATACTGAGCCCGCCCGGAAAGGTATTCCTCCACATGGACCCGGCGGGAGCGCAGCAACGGTGCGTCGGCCTCATGGATGACCACCTGGGCGCGCCGTCCGGTCAGTTCCCACAAGGCGTATGCGCCGCCGATGTGGTCGATGTGTCCGTGCGTCAGCAGTATCCAGCGGACGTCCTCGATCCGGCGTCCGATCGCCTCCAGCGCCGGCACCATGCCTTCGGCGGGGGAGGAAGCGATCCCGGTATCGACGATGGCCGGTTCGGCAGCGTCGATGAAGAAGCTGTAGAGGCCGAAGCGGCCCCATGGCGAGACAAGGGGATGCACAGCAACCGGCGTCGTCATCGCGCGGCCCTCCCGTTCAGGAATTCGCCCGTCTCCTCGAATGCCCGGTACAGCTCCGGGATCCACGAGAAGTGCTGGACGAAACCGTGGTTGGCGCCAGGGTAGCGGGTCACTTTTGTCTCGACGCCGGCTTCCGCCAAGCGTTGGCCGTATATTTCGCCCTCATCCCGGAGGGGGTCGTGCTCGGCGGTGATAACCAGCGCTGGCGGCAGGCCGGCGAGATCTTTCCGCTTCATGGGGGAAACGCGCGGGTCGGCAGGGTCGGCCCCATTCTCAAGGTAGAACGAGTTGAACGGCTTGAGGCCCGCCGTCTCCAGTCCGTACCCTTCGGCGTTCTCGCTCAAGGAGGGGTAGCGCTCGACGTCGAAGTCCAGGTCCAGCGAGGGATAGAACAGAACCTGGTGGGTAATCCGGTTGAACCCGTCGTCGTGGGCTTTCGCCGCGACAGCGGCAACGAAGTTGCCACCGGAACTGTCGCCGGCGATGGCGAGGTTCTTCCCGTCCCACTTCAGGCTTCCGCCCTTGCCGGCCGCCCAGCGGACCACGCCATAGCAGTCATCGAGCCCTGCCGGGAAGGCGGCCTCGGGAGCCAAGCGGTAGCCCACCGAGATGACCTTGTATCCGGTTTCCTTTGCCAGGGCGCGTGCCACGTGGTCATGGGTGTCCAGGCTGCCCAGGAAGAAGGCGCCGCCGTGGAAGTACACCAGCAGGCCATAGGAGTCTGCTTCCATCGGCGTGTAGATCCGCACCGGCACCTCGCCCGACGGCGTCACGGCCGTGGCGTCGTCCACCGAGTACAGCGGTAGCCGCTCCGCCATCGGCGGGACCTGGGCTGCCTCCCCGGCGCGCATGGCGTCGGGGTCCAAGGGGGAACCATCGGGTGCCGGCAAAGTGGCCAGGACCTTGGCGATTTCCGGATGGATGGCCATGGCGTTCAGGCCCTCGCTTCTGTGGTTGCGGTCGCGGATACGCTGGTGGGCTTTTGCCCGGGAAAAACATCGTTGACCTCTTCCTCGCTCCAGCCCTGGCGGGAAATGCGCTGCAGCTCGTCCGTCACTGGCTTGCGGGTCGCCTGGAACAGGGCCAGCGCCTCCTTGACTGTGCCGGCCTGGGCGAGCGCGTCGGCGAGTGCGCCTGCGTCCTCAATGGCAGAGTTTGCGCCTTGTCCCTGGTGGTGCAACATGGAGTGCGCCGCGTCGCCCATGAGCACCACGGAGTCGGAGTGCCACGAGTCGACGGGGTCGATGTCGTAGACGGCGCGGATGTTGACCGTGTTCATGTCGAGGCCCCTCGTGATGTTCACGATGCGCTCGTCGAATCCGCTGACGGTTTCCAGGAGGCTTTCCTTGCTTACCTTCGGCGCCCAGGTGCCGTCCGGGTTCAGGGCGGTGATGTCGAAGGACACCTGGTTCCGGTGGCGAAGCGGCAACAGGTAGACCTTGGTGCCCTTGCCGATGTACATCCGCAGGTTGTCGTCGACCACCAGGCCGTGGGCGTCGTCGGCGGAGATCACCACGCGATAGGCGTGTTCTCCGGAGAAGACGGGACCTTTGTCGCTGAAGAGCTGCTCGCGGACCACGGATTTGATGCCGTCGGCACCAACCACGAGGTCTGCCTCGACATTGTTGCCGTTCGTGAAGCTCAGGACGGATCGGCCGTCCTTTTCCTCGATCTTCTCGAGCTTGTGGCCCAGGTGCACCATTCCCACCGGGAGCACGCCCAGCAAGGCCTCGATGAAGTCGCCTCGGTGGATGAGGTAGGTGTGGGCCTGCTCGCCGAACTCGGGCCAGGTGTCTTTCATGATCGGTTCGCCGGTCGCCGAGAGGATTTCGAAGTAGTCGCTCGGCGAGCTGACCTTGGCGATCGCGTCGAAGATCCCCCATTTGCTGAAACGGTCCATGGTGGCGGGACGCAGTCCAATGCCGGCGCCGACCTCCCGCATCTGCGACGCTTGCTCATACACATTGACGTTCGCGCCGAGCAGGCTCAAGGCCTTGGCCGCAGCCGCGCCGCCGTACCCCGCGCCGACAATCGCGATGTTGAGGTTCTTGATATCTTCAGCCTTCATTGCTTGGATCACTTTCTTTACTCTTCTTTGGCCGAGGGCCAAGTCTGGAGAAACGGGTAGCTTGTAGTGCCTGTCCGGAAGTCAGGCGTCCATCGACAGGAAGTCGGCCGGATTGTCTTCGAGCAGGAGTTTGAGGGTGGCGTCGTCGATTCCCGCCGCGCGCATGTCGGGAATCATGTCCTCGAAGATGTAGTTGATGGTGTGGCCCTTGACCCCCGGCCAGCCCAATGGGCTGCAATTCGCGTCTGCAGAAACGAGGAGCTTCTCCGCGTAGCCCTTGTTTACGAGGTCCACGAAGTGCTGCATGCGTTCGGCGCGCTTGCGGCCCCAAAAGGGGGGATCCGGAAGCTCGAGGTCGTAGCCGAAGGTGTCGAAGCCGATACGTCCACCCTGTTCGTAGATCCAGTCGTGCGGGGTGATCGGAGCGTTCAGTCCGTCGTCGGCGTGGCCGAAGAGAACGCGGTCCAGGGAGAGGCCCTCTTCTCTGAAGATGGACACCGCCGGTTCGGGGTCAATGGCCAGGTGGGTCAGGATTGGCGCACCGGTGACGACGGCGGCGCGGGCCGCGGCACGGTAGATGCGTTTATCCAGGTCTGTCATTCGTCCACCGCGGCTCACGCCTACCTTGATGACGCCGGCTTTGGCGCCGGAGTTTCCGATGCCGACGGTGATTTCGTGGATGAACACTTTGGCGAGGTAGTCCACGGTGGCGCGGGCGAAGTGCGGGAGCGCGGTGTCGCCGCCGACGAACCCGGTGGAGGCCACAATGTGGACGCCGGTCTTCCGGGACAGGGACTTGTAGTAGTCGACGTCGCGGCCGTTACAGATACCCGTCGCGTCCACGAAGGTCCCCCCACCGTATTCGCGGAACTTCCGCAGCTTCGGCACGGTTTCTTCATAGGCCTGCTCCGGGGTCTTCCACCATTTGGTGTCGAGTTCGGAACCGGGCATGCCGTAGCCGATGTGTTCGTGGACCGCCACGATTTCCAGTTCTTCGGCCGGAATGGTTCCCAGCACTGTGTTGACCTTGGTCATTCGTTCACCTCAGGGGTTCTCAAGCTTGTTGGGGGGGGGTGGGCGGGTGCTTAGCGCACGGTCAGGAGGTTGCGCGGGTTGTCCACGAGGATGCGTTGGGCATCTTCTTCGCTCAGCCCCTGGGCTTTGAGGTAGGGCACGAACGTGGCCAGGACGTGGCTGTACGGCAAGTTGTACTCCGGGAGGCCCTTGGCCACTCCGATCGCGTTGCCCGACAGGATGATCTGGCCGGCGTGGCCGGCGTGCACGAGCTGGAGCACCAGTTCGGTGCGTTCGTCGTCGCTGAGGTAGCCAGGATGGTCGTTCAAGCCCACGTGGTCGATGCCGACGAATGCTCCTCGGCGGGCCACCTCAAGCGCGGAGCCGGCGGCGTCCTTGCGGTCCAGGTCGCCGACGAGCACCCGCTCGACACCGATTTGCTCTTCCAGGACGATGTCCAGATCATGGAGGGCGTCAGCGCCGAAGCGGATGGAGAGCGGAACGCCGGTGTCTTTGGCGGCGCGCGCGGAGCCGCGGAACAGGCTTTCCTCGGTGGGCGTCATCCCGGCACGATCGGCGACGGTGGCAACGATGCCTGCGGGGGCGCGGCGCTCAAGCCGGGGGACCACCATCCCTTCGCTGATCTCCTTGCCGAAGAGATCGCTGAACTTTTCGGCCGGCCACGGGGTGGGCGGGTTGGTCTGTGGCGTGAGGAAGTACCCGCCGAGTTCTTCCTCCGGGCCCAAGCCTGTGGAGGCGATGATGTGGACACCGGTGGAGCGGGAGAGCGCCTCGTAGAGCTTGAGGTCGCGTCCGTGGAACATTCCGGTGCTGTCGACGATCGTTTGGCCCCCATGCTCGCGGAAATCCGTGAGCTTAGCAGCCAGGGCCTCGAAGATCGCTGCCCGGTCCATGGAGATGTCGGGAGCGTACTGGGCGCCCGGGAGTACCGACAACAAGGCCTCATGGACCGCCACGACGCCCAGCTCAGATGCAGGTACGGGACCCAGGACCGTGTTGACGGCTGGCCCGCCGGTGGCATCAATCGTGTCGGCTGTGCCGGCGGGTTTGGTGTGACTCACGGGGCTTCTCCCTAAAGATCGGGTTCTGAATGCAGGGACGCCGCGGAGTGTGACCATGCCGTCGCTCCGTTGCGGTGCAGCCAGCATCACACTTTGCTTTACATCATGTCAAGTAAATTCTATCCAGTAATTTTCCTTGACATGCTGTAAGGATTAACTCCACACTGTCTCATACAGTCCCCGTGAACCAGATCGAACGGAACAAAGGAGTTTCATCGATGAGTCAGACCATTTCCGTCCAGAGCCGCGGCTCTGTTCGGGCCACCTTCGTGGCCGCCTATAGCGCGGTCACCCTCGCGCAGATCACCAACGCATTGCCAGGGGCCCTCAGCGGCACCTTTGCTGTGGAATTCCATACCTCGGGTGCCGGCCTGACCTGGATCGCGGGCATGTTCCTGATGGGCATCGTGGTCTTTGAGCTCAGTTGGGGACTTCTTGGCGATATCTTCGGGCGCAAGAAGCTGCTCTATGTCGGCGCTGCCGTCAGCATCGTCGGCTCCGTCATGGCAGCGATGGCGCCCTCCACCGGGATCATGATCGTGGCGCAGGCCATCGGCGGGATCGGAGCCGGCATCCTGTTTCCCATTTCGCTCTCCATGATCGCGGCGATTACTCCCGACCACCGCGCCCGGGCGAAGGTCATTGCCACCTGGGCCGGATTCCTGTCACTGGGCGCGGTGATTTCCCCGGTTCTCGCCGGGTTCACGGCGCAGTTCTTCACGGTGGCGGGCCGTGGGCCCGGCGCCCCGAACACTTTCAGCGGCTGGCGGGCGGCGTATTTGATCGCGGCAGCCGTCGCCGTCGTCGTGCTTCTCATCGCGGCCCGGGCGAAAGATTCCGCGGCCGCCGAGGGGCGCAAACTCGACATGCCCGGCCAACTCACCCTCGCCGTCGGCCTCATCGCAGTCCTTTACGCCACGGTGACGGCGGTCGACGCCGGCCTCAGCAGCGCGCAGGTGGTCGCAAGCTACATCGCCGGCGGAATCCTGCTCGTCGCTTTCGTCGTCATCGAGTCACGCACCGCGCACCCCTTGATCCACCTCTCGCTGTTCAACAACAGCTCCTACTCGATCACCGGCATTGTGGCAGTGACGGGCATGTTCGCCTTCCTCGCGATCTGCTTCAGCACGAGCGTCGCCGTCAGCGGCCTGGCCCTGGCAGAGACCTGGAAAGTCGGAGTGTTGTTCGTCTTCATCCAAGGGCCGGCATTCGCCTTCATCCCGGTTGTCGGGTGGCTCATCCACCACGTTGCTCCACGCTGGGTACTCACAGCGGGCTTCGCTCTCATGGCCGTTTCCGGGTTCTGGCTCTCGACCTTCGCCCTCGGAACTCCGGAGACGTTCGGCGGCACCCCGTGGACAGCATTCATTCTGCCTCTGCTCGTACTGGGTATCGGCTTTGCCCTCACGGTAGGCTCCGTTACCGCCGTGGCCATCAACACCGTCCCGGCCCGCCAGATCGGCATGGCGTCCGCCACGACGAATCTTCTGCGCGACCTCGGCTTCGCCCTAGGCCCTGTTATCGGCTCAGCCATCGCTTTCGGCATCGGAGCCACTGTCTTCGCGGGTCCCCTTGCCGGGATCCTCGGGGCAGCCGGGATGCCCGCAGATGCCGTGACCGGATTGGCGCACGTGCCGCCTCTGGGCTTCCTCTCGGGCTGGGACGGCGTCGTCGCCCAATTCTCCGGCCAGGCAGCGGCAGGCGGTGCCCCAGCCCAAGCCGTCGATGGCATGGTCAAGGCTCTTACCGCCGCCAAGCCGCGCATCCAGGGGGTCGCAGGGACGTCCCTCGGCCAGGGCTTCCAGACCGTCTACCTCTCCGCCGGCATCGCGGCGACCCTCTCCGCCGTTCTCACCCTTTTCATCTCAGCACGATCCTCGGGGCCTGCCACTGTCGCTATCGCGGAGACCGCCGAAGCAAGCGCCGAGGCCGCCGTCCAAGACCTCCGGCGCTGACCAGACCATTTACTATCCGCAAGGAGAAAACCATGACTGCACCCATCGAATCAGACATCGACATCTGGGATGACGACATCCTCGTCGACCCTTATCCCACATATGCCGCGCTCCGCGAGCAGGCTTCCGTGGTCCACCTTCCGAAAAACGAGCTGTACGTCCTGACGCGTTACGACGCCATCCGCAATGCTCTCAGCGATCCGGCAGCCTTCTCGTCCACCAGCATCGGATTCAACCCCATGGTGAACGAGGCGCTACAGGGCACGTCCTTGGCCTCCGACCCGCCGACCCACACCCAGCTCCGCGCCACGCTGTCACAAAACCTCACCCCCCGCGCCCTTCGTGGCCTCAAGGTCGTGATCGACGAAAAGGCCGACAAGCTCGTCGCGGAGCTGGCTACGAGCGGCAGTTTCGAGGCCATCGACGCCCTGGCCCGGGCCTTCCCGATCGAAATCGTCGCCGACCTCATTGGCTTCAGCGGTCACGTCAAGGACAACATGTTGCGGTGGGGCCAGGCTGCGATGCAGGTAATCGGCCCGCTGAACCAGCGCACCCAGGAGAGCTTCCCGATCGCTGGCGAGCTCTACGGTTGGTGCTCCTCGGTCACCGCCGACGACCTCACTCCCGGCTCCATCGGCCGCGGCATCTTCGACGCCGAGACCCGCGGGGACATTCCCGCGGGCTCCGCGGGCCACATCATCCACCAGTACCTTGGTGCCGGCGTCGACACGACCATTGCCTCCATCGGCAACATCGTTGCGCTGTTCGGCCACCACCCCGATCAGTTCGAGTTGGTCCGGGAGCACCCGGAGCTGGTTCCCGCCGCGTTCGCCGAGGTGCTGCGCTATTGGGCGCCGGTCCACATCTGGGGGCGCAAGGCAACGCGTGACGTGGAAATCGACGGAGTCACGATTCCTTCAGGTGCCCAGCTCGGCATCCTCTTCGGCGCCGGCAACCGGGACCCGCGCCACTACGAGGCTCCCGACACCTTCGACGTGAAACGCAACCCCGTGGACCACCTCTCCTTCGGTTATGGACCGCATGGCTGTGCCGGCCAGGGCCTCGCGAAACTCGAGGCGCATGCGATCATCGAAGCGCTTGCCCGCAGGGTGAAGAGCCTGACCCTTTCCGAAGAGGTCCGCGAGCCGAGCAATATAACGCGGAGCTTCGAGGTGCTCCGGGTTGAAAAGGTGGTGGCAGCATGAGGATCGAACTGGACCGTCCGCGCTGCGAAGGCCACGGCCTGTGCGAAGAAGCCGCGCCCGCGCTGATGCACCTGGATGACGACGGCGAACTGGTCATCGATGTGCCCGACGTGGAGGGGGCCGGGCTTGATGCCGCAAAGGCGGCGGTCAGGGTGTGCCCGGTGGCGGCGCTTCGATTGGCTGCGGCATGACCATGCGCAGGATTGTGGTGGTGGGCAACGGCATCGCCGGGCTCACGGCTTGCGACTCGTTGCGTTCGGCGGGCTTCGACGGCGAGTTGACGGTGGTAGGCGCCGAGCGCCACCAACCGTACAGCCGTCCCGCTCTGTCAAAGGCGCTGCTGCACAGTGCTGATGGGAGCAGCGTTGACGGGAGCAGCGTCGACGCCCTCCAGGCCCACGAGCTTCCCAAGCCAGGCCACGAAGCGAGCGAGCTGCTCGGCATCAGCGCGACGGGGCTGGACGTCGACGCCCGGCTGGTTCAGCTGGACGGAGGCGATGAACTGCCGTACGACGGCCTAGTCATCGCCTCCGGTTCCCGGGCGAAACGCCTCACGGCGCTAGGACAAGGGAAGGGCTCCTCCCGGGAACTCACGCTGCGCACCATCGAGGATGCGATCCTGCTGAGGGAACGGCTTGCATCGCGTCCCTCAGTCGTTGTGATCGGCGGCGGCCCGCTTGGGATGGAGGTCGCCTCGGGTTGCCTGCACGTTGGCTGCGAAGTCACGCTCGTCGCCGACGCGAAACCCCTCTCAGGCCAGCTCGGCGACTATCTGGGGGATACATTCACTTCCGCGGCCATGAGGCAGGGCCTACGAGTGGTCGTCGGCGGGAAGGCCTTTCTGGTGGAGTCCGACGCCGGGACGCGGGTTGTCTTGGCCGACGGCACCGAGCTTGAGGCGGATCTCGTGGTCACCGCCGTCGGCGACGAACCGAACACCGATTGGCTGGCCGGAACCCGACTCCTCCTCGACGGCGCGCTGCGGGTCGATACCCGGGGCCGGCTCCGGCCGGATATCGTCGCCGCCGGCGACGTGGCGTTCTTCCCGAGCAGTCGCGGGGTAAGGCGGGTGCCCCTCTGGACGAGCGCCATCGACCAAGCGAAGGCCGCCGCCGTCGGGCTGCTCAAGGGCGACGCGGCGCCTGAGTTCACTTTCCAGCCGTACTTCTGGACCGAGGCCTTCGGCTTGTCGCTCAAGTCGGTTGGCTTCACCCCCGTGGTCGGCGCACCGGATTACTGCGAGCCGGGGGAGGACAGGGACTCGATGCTCCTGCGCTGGGAAGACAAGGACGGCTCCGGTACCGCTGCGGCGATCAACTACCGGATCCCTGTCCCGAAATTGCGCCGGCTGGCCGACGTCGGCCCGCGAGCGTTCTTTCCCGCGCAGGGCTTGAAACTCTGAAGGGCGACCTGCCGTCAACCAGGACGCTCGCTCAGATATGTGGACAAATTCCAGGACGCTAGCTCACATGGTGTGAGCGAGCGTCGGCCGGAAACGCCCCAAAGGTGAGCGAGCGTCTGGAGGGGGAGGGGCAACGGCGCGACGACAGCGCAAGGAGACTGTCGCCGTCGGGCCCTCACGGAACCAGCGGCGCACCTCCACAGGGACGCGCGCTCACATAAATGGCCAGATTCCAGGACGCTAGCTCACATAAATGGCCAGATTCCAGGACGCTAGCCCTCCTTTACGGCATGTCAGGCCGCTTGGCGACGTGCATCCTTTGCTCTTCCTCCGCCCAATTGCCGAACACCACGGTTAGGATTGACCTATGTCGTCGTTGCGAGAAGCCCAGAAGCAGCTGACCCGCGACATGATCGTGGAGCGGGCGCTCGAACTCTTCACAGATAAGGGCTACGCTGCCACCACGATCGACGAGATCGCCGCTGCTGCCGGCACCACAAGGGTGACTTTTTACGCGTACTACCCTTCGCGCAGTGACCTGATGAAGGACTTCATGGGGCGCGTCAACGCCGTACTCGACCGCTCGGACGGCCCTGACGAGGCGTCGACCGCCGTCGAGCTTGTCGACGTGGTGCGGGAGGGCAAGCTGCCGGGAATCCTCGCCTGGCTCGAGTCGCGCGCTGCGCTCTGGCCGGTCTTCCGTCCGTACCTCGATGTGCTCGACGAGGCCGCCGCGGTCGATCGCGAGGTGCGGACGTTGGTGGAGGGATGGCATGAGGAAGTCATCTCCGACATCGTCCGCGGCATGCAGCTGGCTGGCCGCTTCCCCGAAGAAACGCATCACATCCGCGGAACGCTCGCCTTCACCCAGCTGGACTACGTCGCGACGCTCTGGACGCGCCGCAAGTACGAGCCAAACCGGGACCACGCCCTCGAAGTGCTCGCCGACAGCTGGTACCACTTGCTCTGCGACGAAGGATAATCAAACTCAACGCAGCTGGTCCCGGCCCTGCTGCCGACCGCGCGCCACAGGAGTAGCGTTTGCCTTGGCTGAGGATAGGGGTCCACATGAGCTACAAATATCGAACCGTCAGGGTTCGCGGCACCGAGTTGGTAGGAACGATCGCCCGAAAACACGGCAGCGCACCGGAGATCTACGAAACCTCGAAGGACGCGAACACATCTGTAGTTCCCGTATTTTTCCAGGCGACCGGTGAGATCCGATTCTTCGACCGGTCAGTCTTGGAAGACGTCGTGACGCCGGCCAGCTAGCAGCAGTTGCGCGTCTCGGAACTGACCAGAGACGCTTGATTCTAGAGGTCCTGCGACTTGTGGTCGTTGGGGGTAGCTTTTGTGGCCCACACTTGGCAAGTGCGTACTTTTGGTGTTGAAGAAGAATTCCTGATCGTAGATCCTGTCAACGGCAGTCCCGTGCCCCTCGCCGGCGATATTTTGCGCCTTCATAGCTCCGGTCCCCAGGCGGTGGCTCCTCCTTTGGGCCCGACGTTGGCGATCGAGCTTCAGCAGGAGCAAATCGAAGTCATCACCTCCCCGCACAGCAGCCTGAGTGCACTCGGCGCTGAAATACGTGCCGGACGCTCTTACGCCGATTCGCTTGCCCGGAAGGCGGGCGCGAGAATTGCCGCCCTCGCGACGTCGCCGCTGGCGGTCATTCCGCATGCAACAAAAACCGAGCGCTACGACGCCCTGCTGGAAAAGTTCGCTATGACTGCCAGAGAGCAGCTGACCTGCGGATATCACGTCCATGTCTCCGTTGACTCGGATGAGGAAGGTGTCGCAGTGCTGGACCGGATCAGGTCCTGGCTTCCGGTGCTGACTGCACTGAGCTCGAATTCACCGTTCTGGAACGGGGCCGACAGCGGTTACGCCAGTTTCCGGACCCAAGCTTGGAATCGATGGTCCAGCGCCGGTCCGACCGAGGTCTTCGGATCTGCCGCGGCCTATCACTCTTTGGTGGCGGACCTGTCGGGAACCGGCGTGATCATGAGCCCGGATTTCGACGCTCGGCTATCCGCCCGGCACCCTACGGTCGAGATCCGTGTCTCGGATGTTTGCCTTGATGCCCGGGATACCGTGCTGATCGCGGCCTTGGTGCGCGCCTTGGTGGATACCGCCGCCCGGGAATGGAAATCCGGACAGCGTCCGGACATGGTTTCTGCCGCCGTCCTGCGCCAAGCCACGTGGCGGGCCAGCCGGTTCGGCCTGCACGGGGAGCTGCTCGACGCGAAAACGCACAGGCCCGACACCGCAAAGCATGTCCTCGCCGCACTCCACTCCCATGTCCGTGATGCCCTCGAAGAGACCGGGGACGCTCTCTACGCCAAGGAGGGATTGCAAAGGATCCTCAGCCAAGGCACGGGAGCCGCGCGCCAACGGCAAGCCCACCAACGCACCGGCAGTCTCGCCGGCGTCGTCGCATATGCAACGGGCGTCACCCATCTTGAACCCGTGGATAACCAACACACCGGCGAACCATACCTTTCGACGGACGCAGGGACTGCCGTGCTCGTGGCGAGCTAGCGGTCGGGCGAAATTGCGGCTCCATCGGAGTGCGCCGTTAGGGTGAGGCATGAGTGATAAGGGAAAGACCTGGCACGAAAACCACAAGGAATCATTGACGAAGGGGCAACGCGCCGCGGATGTCATGCGGAACGGGATGGGCAGTTGGCCGTTCGTCGGCGGCTTTGTCGGGTTCATGATCCTTTGGGCAGCCATCAACAGCTGGGCGTTGGCGAACAACGCCTGGGATCCGTATCCGTACATCTTGTTGAATCTCTTCCTCTCGATGCTGGCTGGGCTGCAAGGAGCCATCCTTCTCATCGCCGCCAAGCGTCAGGATGCGATTGCCGCGGTGATGTCCCGGCACGATCATGACACCAACGTGAAATCCAAAGAGGAGATTGACCTGCTCATGTCCATCAACAGCCAGCAACTGGAGATCCTTCGGGAACTTCAGGTACTTGCAGCCGCAGGGAACATCAAGATCGACACGGCTGCGGGGAAGGGCTTCGACCGTTCTTAGCGCATCACGTCTGAAGGCACGACGGCGTGGCGTTCACTGCCGGAACCATCACCAGGAAGGACTCCAATGACTGAAAGCAACAATTCGCCGACCAAACCCACAATGTCAGCGATGTGGTCCGACGGCCTTGGCCGGGCAGGGATCCGTTCAGGGCAGATGCTCCTGGTCATCACCCTGGTGTCAGTGATTCTGTGGGCGATGACCAGCGTGCCGCTCGTCATGATCCCGGTCACAATCGCGCTCATTCTCGCCTCGGCAATTTCGCCTCTTGTGCGTTGGCTGACTGCACACCGGTGGCCCCGGGCCCTCGCCGTTGCGGCGTCGTTCGTGGGGATCCTTGCAGTCTTTGGCGGAGTCATCACCGGAATCGTCTTTCTTATCAGGGCGCAATCCAAGGAGCTTGCCGTGAAATTCACTGCCGGCATCGAGCAATTGCACCAATTCCTGAACAACGGCCCTTTCAAAGTCAGCGACGAGCAGCTCCGCTCCGTGGCCGATTCCATCCAGCGCTTCTTCACGAGCAGTAGCTTTGGTGCCGAAGCGCTGACCGGCGCGCGGACGGTCGCTGAAATCCTGGCCGGCTTGGTTCTTATGGTGGTGATCTTGTTCTTCTTCCTCAAGGACGGCGAGAAAATCAGGAACTTCCTCTTCGGATTCCTTCCGGCGGCCCACCGCGGTAAGGCCCATCTGGCCGCGGAACGAAGCGCCGTCGTTCTGGGAGGCTACGTCCGCGGCACGGCTCTGATCGCAGCGGTGAACGGCGTGATCATCGGGACAATGCTGGCCATCCTCGGTGTCCCGCTTGCCCTGCCCCTCGGCGTTTTTGTGTTTATCGGCGGGTTCATTCCCATCGTTGGCTCCACCGCGGCGGGTACCCTCGCTGTGGGTGTCGCCCTGATCTCGAATGGTCCGGTGACCTCGCTCATCGTCCTCGCCGTCCTCATCGCGGCCAACCAGCTTGAGCACCATTTCCTCCAACCCGTTTTGATGGGCAAGGTCCTGAGTATCCATGGACTGGCCATTTTGCTCGCCTTGGCCATCGGGACGATGCTCGCAGGCATTGTCGGGGCCTTGTTAGCCGTACCGACCGCCGCCGTCGCGTGGACTGCCATCAAGACGTGGACCGGGCGCGGAGGCACGGCGCCGGCCGGCATAGGTCCCTCCGACGAAACCGCGGCCTGAACAGGACACACACCGCCAAATCCGGTCCTACGTTTGCGCTAGGAGCTCGTCGCGCAGTTGCTCCAGGTGGGACGGCTGTTCCGCCAACGCCCGTGCGGCCGGCGGGGGAGTAGGTGCCTGAACCCCCGCGAGGGGGTCGTCGGTCCGGGGGATGGTGAGGCTCAAGGCCCCGCCGACGTCGGGCGCCGCTGCATCGCGGCGGGTGAGGGCCGGCAGATTCCAGCGATGTTCGATCGTCGCAAGGATGCTGGTGTGGTCGAGCGGTGCAGAACCGGGCGCTCGAAACACGGTGCCGGCGGGGATGAGCGGACTGATCAGTACCGTCGGTACCCGTAGCCCGAAACGGGTGAAATCGAAACCGAACTCCCCCGGGGCATCGTCCGGCGGCGTCGCGCCCCATGGCGGGGCGACGTGGTCGTAGCAGCCACCGTGTTCGTCATACGTGATGATGAGCAGGGTTGAGTCCCAGGCCGGCCCATCGCGGACGGCGCGATAGACGTCGAGCAGGAACTCCTCACCGAGAGCGACGTTGTAGTTGGGGTGTTCGCTGTTGCCCGTCGAGGACCAAGACGGCTCAAGGAAAGCGTATGCGGGCAGCTTCCCGGCTGCCGCGTCGGCTTGGAAGTCCGTGAACAGTCCAATGTTCGACGCCGGAGCGTGCCGGGTGTCGTCGAAGTCGAGTTTCGTCAGGGGCTGCTTGGTTTCGCCGTAGATCTTCCACGGGATGCCATGGTTGCCCAGGTGCCCGAAGATGCTCGGCACGGTGAACCGCTTGGCCTTGTCATCCAAGTTGCCCTGGCTGGTGCCGGCGCAGGCGAAGGCCCGATTGGGCATCGTCATGGTGGGAACCGACGCGAACCAGGCGTCGCACACGGCGAATCCCTTCGCCATAGCCGACAACACCGGCAGTGTCTGAGGGGTGAAGCAACCCATGATCATGTGCTCGGTTGTTCCCGGCACCACATGCCAGCCCTTGGCTAGGTTGTCCTTGATGGCGCCGGCATAGTTGGTCACAAAACCCGTCATGGAGGGAACCGTCCCCGCTTTCGGCGAGCCGGCGCTGCCATAGAGCTGCTCGTTCGTTGCCTGGTAGCCCTCTCCGGGGTCGGCGCCCGGCATGAAGTAGACGTCGGGGGTCGAGGGAGTCAGTTGATAGACCTCAACCGGACTGCCATCGGAGCCGGGGCAGGACTCGGTGCCGGTCAGGCCTTCGAACGGGTCCCCCACGGGAGATACGTTGGCGGAATCGGCGTAGAGGTATCCGAGCATGTGATCGAACGATCGGTTTTCAAGCATCAAGACGACGATGTGCTGGACGGCGTTGAGACCTGTTACCGCCACGGTGACCATCCCCTTCGAAGATCCTGTCAGTGCTGAACAGTCTCCCATGCCGCTGTCCTGGTGGATATGCCCCGGGCTCGGTCCTGCTCAGCCGGGAATGGTAGCCAGCACGGGTTCACCATTGAAGTATTCGAGTTGCCAGCCGTCAATGGCATGGTGGTGGGCGAGGTTGAGCACGGCGTTGTCGATGCTCTCCAGAGTGCGGCCGACGGCGCGGCCGAGGCTCACTCGGAGGAGCGTTCCGTGGGCGACAACGAGGACCCGGCGGCCGCGGAACTCTTCGGCCAGCGCCTCCAGCGCGGCAAGTCCGCGGGAGGCTGCCTCCTCCTCGGTTTCCGCCCCTTGGAAGCCACCGGGGATGCGAAGTGCGTCCAGTCCAGGTCCTGCCTGCAGGCCCTCGGCAGGTCCAAAGCGGCGCTCGGTGAGCTCCGGCACGTGCCGGTCCACGCTGAGCCCCAGCCCTGCGGCGATCAGCTCGGCGGTCTCCGCGGCCCGGCTCAGCGGTGACGAAACAACGACGTCCCACTCGTAACCGGACAGCACGGCGACGGCGTCGCGCGCTTGGCCACGGCCGACGTCGTTCAGCGGAATATCGGTCGATCCCTGCAGCCGGCGCTGGGCATTCCAGTCTGTCTGGCCGTGGCGGACGAGGGCGAGCGTAGTAAGGGGCATGCCCTCCATTCTGCCTTGACCAATGCGGCTTCGATCAATCCCGGAATCCGTGATTCCACCGAAAATTGTTCAGTTAACCGCGAATAACTCTTTCATTAGTCAGCCGTTCATATTATTGTGCCTCTGGGGGCTGAGGGGCAGCTCGTACCCTTGCCAATCTGGACAAATACCAAGGGGGAGTTGTGTCCATGAGCCAGCAGTCGCCTGACGAGCCATACGACGTATCGCAAGTTGCCAGTCATGAGTCGTATCCTGACGAGGCTGTGCCAAACGATGTTTCCTTGGAATCCCTTTGGTCAAGCCGGGTTCCCAAGCCTTCCGTCGGGATGTGGCGGAACCGGGAATTCTGGCCCTAGGTCGCAACTCGGCCGGCAAGTGAACGTGGCATGAAGGTTCGGTCAATAGGTTTTGCGAAACCCGAAAACCGGCCCGGGCGACCGTCTGGTCTCTATACGGTGGACGCATGAAAGCCTCCCTCAAACGTCGTAGTGCCCTCACTGGCGGGCTCGTTCTGGCCGTCTTTTCAGCGCTCCTCAGCCCCGTGGGTCCCACCCATGCGGACGATGTCCGGACAAGTGGCAAGAGCACTGATCAGGGCGCCCACCTTAACATTGGTGCGGCTGACCTCCCCGAGACCCGGACAATGACAACCCTCGCCCCCGGCGTCACACTCACCAAAATCCGCCGCGGCGGAGCCGACTCTTCACTTTTCTGGACGGCCGAAGTAGCCATCCCCTCTGACTCGCCGGATCCGGATGCTCCGGCGTCGGCGCTCTCAAGCCAGGCCACTGCGCAGCGTACAGCCGACAAGCTGAAGGCCGCCGGCGTCGATGCCCGCGTTGAACATGTCCAGTCGCCGCAGCTTGCCGACGCCGGCGGCGACTTGGGCTACCGGGTCCGCGCCGGCCATTTTGCCGCTCAGGCGGACGGCGCCTCCGTCGTCGCGAAGATCAAAGCCGCCGGTTTCGCGTCCTCAGTGATCTACACCGGTTGGGACGGCGACTCCGAAACCAGCACGACGACGCGCGGACCGTGGAATCTTGACGTCATCACGATCGACCCTGGGACGTACCAGGGCCAGCTCGCCGCCTCCTTCGGCCCGGACCTGGAGAAGCGGGAGACCACCAGCCAGCTGGCATCGGACGCCCACGCCCTCGCCGCTGTGAATGCAGGCTTCTTCGTCTTCGACCCGAAGGCCGGCGCTGAAGGCGACCCCGCCGGCGTTGGTGTGTACGGAGGCAAGATTCTCAGCGAAGCCGTGGCGGACCGCCCGGCCCTCGTCATTGACGGAAAGAAGAACGCCAGCAATATCCAGCGGCTCACCTGGTCGGGGAAAATCTCGGCCCCTTCCGGAGAAGCGACTTTGGACGGTATCGACCGGGTACCGGGCCTGATCCGCAACTGCGGCGGCGCCAACGACCTGCCTACCTCAGGCCCGCTTCAGGACGTCACTTGCACGAACTCCAACGAACTCGTCACGTTCACACCGGAATTCGGGCCGTCCACGCCAACCGGTCCTGGCCTTGAAGTGATGGTGGACAGCCACGACACCGTCACATCCGTCGCCGAAACCCGTGGCGCGGCCGTGCCAGCCGGCGGACACACCATCCAGGCCACTGGAACCAACGTCGCACGGCTCCGTGCACTCGCTCCCGTGGGCGCGAAGCTCAAGATCGACGCTGGATTGCTCGGCCAGGACGGGAAGCCCCTGCACATCAACAAGGCCACCAGCGTCGTCAACGGTGGACCCTTGCTCGTCAAGGACGGCAGCGTTGACGTCACTGCCGGGCATGACGGCATGGTGCATCCCAACGATGGAAACAGCTTCTACTACGGCTGGGTCCACAAGCGGAACCCCCGGACCTTCGCCGGGACCGATGCCCAGGGCAGGACCATGCTTGTCACCGCGGACGGACGCTCAACTTCCTCGCTTGGGTTGAGCCTGAAGGAAGAGGCTGACGTCGCGGTGTCACTCGGCATGGTCCAGGCCATGAACCTCGACGGCGGCGGCTCAACAACAGCCGTTGCCGATGGGAAAGTCCAGAACAGCCCGTCGGGCGGATCGGAACGCGCGGTCGGAGATGCGCTCCTGGTGCTTCCGGCCCGAAAGGCCGATCAGTAGGACGGAAGACCTCCAGGGGGAACCAGCTAGATCCAGTCCCGCTTCTTGAAGGCGAGGTACAGGAAGATTGAACCGCCGGCCATGAGGGCGCAGGATAGCCAGAGGCCGTAATCGCTCTGGAAGCCGAAAAAGGGCACATTCTGCCCGAAGAAGCCGGTCACGGCAGTGGGGACGGCGATGATTGCGGCCCAGCTGGTGACCTTCTTCATGACCAGGTTCATCTGGTTCCCCTGGATGCTGATGTGGGTTTCCAGGATGGTGGTGACCAGGTCGCGGAGCGATTCCGTCCATTCCGAAGCACGCAACACATGGTCGTAGACGTCCTGCAGGAAGGGCTGCATCGCCGGGCTGCAGCCGACCAGGTCTTCCCGCCGGAGGAGCGTGTTGAGGACTTCACGCATGGGCAGGACGACGCGGCGGAGCCGGACGAGGTTCTTGCGGAGCTCGAAGGTCTTACGTTGCAGGTCATGATCGGGGGAGTGGTCGTCGAAAAGCGACTCTTCGAGGGCGTCGATGTAGCCGTCGAGTTCCTGGACGGCGTCGAAGTGCCCGTCGACGATCATGTCCAGCAGGCCCCAGAAGAGGAATGGCACTCCGTGTTGGGCCAGGTCGGTTTCCGAGTCCCAGTGCGCCGTCAGTTCGTCGGTGTCGAACTCGGGCCCGTGCACCGTCACCAGGGCGTTATGGGTTACGAATGCCGAGATCTCGACGACGGCCAGTTCGCCGGTGCCAGGCTTTAGCGCCGCCTGGTAAGCCGAAAGGAACAGGTGGTTCGGGTATCGGTCCAGTTTGGGCCGCTGAAAATCGTGGACGGCGTCCTCGACTGCGAGTCGGTGAAGCCCATACACGGTTTCGACGCCGAGCAGGTCATCCGCCGTCGGGTTCGTGTAGTCGATCCACAGCACCACGTCATCCTGGCGGGCCAGCGCTTCGATCTCGTGGGCCCTGACATCGTCACGTTCGAGTTTGCCTTCGCGGTATAGCCGTATGAACACCATCCGCCCCATGGTACGGGACGCGTATCCGTGCTTCCTGACCGGCAAGGCCTCACGCCGGGACCTGCCTTTGCCGCAGTTCCGTACCTACAATTTAAGTGCGGCCTCGCGGTGTCCCGCCGCGGGCCGCCGACTAAGGAGAGCCATTATGGGTTGGGGTGAGAGGTTCCATCACGCTGCCGGGAAACTCCACGGCAAGGCCACGGAAGCGGCAGGCGAGGCCACCGGCAATGACCGGCTGAAGGCTGAGGGCAAGGCCCGTCAGGTCAGGGCCGATCTGAAGCTGGCAGGCGAAAAGATCAAAGGCGCCTTCAGGAAGCACTAGTCCGCAGACGCCGGTAGCAGGGCGCGGGCCATGCGGCCCGCGCCCGCGTCTTGTCCTGAATCTTTTTTGCAGCACTGGACGGGGTCGGTGCGGCCAGCCATGATGAAGGAGGCGCGGGGGCTGGATCGTCAACCCCAGTTTGCGAGTGGCACCCGCAGTGGAGGCGCGCTGACATGACACGCGAATCGGTGCCGGCGGGGGAGGCGGAATCACCGGGTTCCCTTGAGCCCGGCGAAACTTTCCTGGCCGAATACTATGCCCAGGTGCCCCCGGAGGATCTGCGGAGCCATAGTCCTGAGACGCTCCGGGCGCGGGCCGGGCACCATCTGAAAGTGGCGTCGTCGCGCGCGCCCGGGCAGGCCGCCGTCGGGATCCTGACCGAACTGGATGCCAGCGTTGTCGCAGTGGTGACGGAGGACATCCCGTATCTGGTCCACTCCGTCACGGCGGAGCTCACCCGCGGCGACACATCGATCAACCTGCTTGTTCATCCGGCCTTTCGGGTGCTTCGGGACCCGCTGTCCCACGAGCTGTTGGAAGTCTGCCTTGAAATTTCCGCGGCGGGCGCTTCGGGAGGGACCCCGCCGGAGGCCGGGGAAACCGAGGTCTGGATCGCCGCGGAAATCGGCAGGCTGCCGGATGCGGCGGCCGCAAAGGAACTAACGGAAAACCTGCAGAGGGTGCTGGATGACGTTCGGGTTGCCTCCGACGACGCGGCCGCCATCCATGGGAAGGTTGCCGAAGCAGCCGCCTCCGTGGACGGATTCCCGCGCGCCGCGGTGCCGGCACCGGAACAGCTCAGTGAGTTGCTCGTTTGGCTTGACGACGGCAACTTCTTGTTTCTCGGTTACGCCGAATTTGAGCTCACGACGGCGGGCGGCCAGGAAGAGCTCGCCGAGCGGCAAGGTTCCGCGCTCGGTCTGTTGAGGCGGGCGCAGGGGGACGCCGCCGTAAGCGCCGGGCCGGGCGTACCAAATATCCGCCGGTCCCAAGCACTCACGTTTGCCACCTCGGAGCTGCGGTCCACGGTCCTGAGGCGCTCGTACCTGGACGAAGTGCGCCTGCAAGTGTTCGATGAGGCCGGCCGGACCACCGGCGAACGGCGCTTCTTGGGGTTGTTCACGCCGGGCGCCGCGCACCAGTCGGTCCTGCGGATTCCGGTACTCCGGGAGAAAGTCCAGGCGGTCAGCGAAAGACTGGGGGTTACGCCCCGATCCCACCAGGCCAAGGACCTCATGGCTGTCCTGGAGACCTTTCCGAGGGACGAACTGTTCCACATCGAAGCGGATGATCTCGCGCGCCTGACGGACGAAATTCTTCGGGCGGAGGTGCAGCAGCGGATCCGCGTGTTCCTTCGTCCGGACAGCTTTGGACGGTTCGTGTCCGCGCTCGTCTTCTTCCCGCGCCGCCGCTACAGCACGGCGGTGCGGCTGTTGATGGAAGAAGAACTCAGGCGGGCGTTCAAGGCGGACTCTGTCGATTTCGAGGTCCGCCTGACCGAGTCACCCATGGCCCGGGTGTTCTTCCGGATCCATGTAGGTGCAGCGCCGGACGCGCCGGCGTCAAGTACCGCCGCCGTCGACCCTTCCCAACTGGAGCGGCGCCTGATCGCTGCTACCCGTTCCTGGTCGGACGGGCTCGACGATGCAATCCGTGACCGCTTCCCGGCGTCGGAGGCCGCGAGGCTCACCGGCCTCTGGTCGGAAGCATTTCCCCCCAGTTATCGCGCGGTCTACGACGTGGAAGCCGCGGTCGAAGACATCATCAATTTCGAGACGTTCGACCTGGACGGTACAGGCGGCAGACCATTCGGGGACCCGCTGCTCACGGTCTACGTCAGGAAGGGCGCCTCGCGCACCCTCGTGGAGGACGCCCGGATCCGCCTCTACCTGACAAAGCCCAGGAGCCTGACGCAGATCCTGCCCTTCCTGCACAACCTCGGGCTCGAAGTGCTGGACCAGCGGCCTTTCGAACTTCGGCGCGGTACCGGCCAGGACCTGTTTCTCTACGACCTCGGCGTGAAGTATCCCGACGGCGTCGACCCTGCGGAAACCAGCAGCCTGCTCGCGGATGCTTTCACCGCCGCCATGCGGGGGGACATCGAATCGGACCGGATCGATGCACTCGTCATCCGGGAACGGCTTGCATGGCGGCAAACCGCAATCCTGAGAAGCTACGTGAAGTACCTCCAGCAACTGGGGACCACCAACTCCTACGGATTCATCGCAGACACCCTGATCAGCAACGTCCGGGCAACACGTGCGCTCCTGGCCCTGTTCCAAGCGAAGTTCGATCCAGGACTGGACGGGTCCGATCGCGACTGGAAAACTGCTGACGCGAAGAAGGAGTTGACGGCCGCCATCGACGACATTCCGGTCCTCGACGCGGACCGTCTGCTGCGCACCTTCATGAACCTTGTGGAAGCCACAACGCGGACCAACTACTTCCTGGACAAGGCCCATCTGAGCTTCAAACTCAATCCTGCAGCCATCGCCGGTGCCCCGTTTCCGCGGCCCAAGTACGAGATCTGGGTCTACTCGCCAAGGGTGGAGGGTGTCCACTTGCGCTTCGGGGACTTGGCTCGCGGGGGTTTGCGGTGGTCAGACCGAAGCGAGGATTTCCGGACCGAGGTCCTGGGACTGGTCAAGGCACAAAACGTGAAGAACTCCGTCATTGTCCCAACAGGGGCAAAAGGAGGCTTCTATCCCAAGCGATTGCCGGACCCGGTCATGGACCGCGAGGCCTGGCTCGCTGAGGGCCTGGAATGCTACCGGATCTTCGTCAAGGGCATGCTGGACCTCACGGACAATTTGCTCGCCTCAGGGCAGGGAGAATCGGTGGTGCCTCCGGACCGCGTGGTGCGACATGACGGCGATGACTACTATTTGGTGGTTGCCGCCGACAAGGGAACAGCGTCATTTTCAGACGCAGCCAATTCCGTGGCCCGGGAATTCGGCTTTTGGCTCGGCGACGCGTTCGCTTCCGGAGGATCCGTGGGATACGACCATAAGCAGATGGGCATCACGGCCCGTGGCGCGTGGGAATCCGCGAAACACCACTTCAGCGAGCTCGGGGTGGATTCACAGAGCGAAGACTTCACCGTGGCCGGCATCGGAGACATGAGCGGCGACGTGTTCGGAAACGCTATGCTGCTCTCACCGCGCATCCGTCTGGTGGCGGCATTCGACCATCGGGACATCTTTCTTGACCCGAGCCCCGACGCGGCAAATTCCTTCGAAGAACGCAAGCGTCTCTTCGGTCTTCCCCGTTCGTCCTGGGCTGACTACGATCCTTCGCTGATCAGCGAAGGCGGGGGTGTCCACTCCCGCCGGGCCAAAGCCATCGAGATTACGGAGCAGGTCCGGACCGCCCTCGGCCTGGAACCGGGAACGGTATCCCTGCCACCCCACGCCCTGATGCAGGCCATTCTCCGGGCGCCGGTGGACTTGCTCTATAACGGCGGCATAGGCACATACGTCAAGGCGTCCACGGAGGACCAAACACACGTGGGTGACAAAGCCAACGACCCAATCAGGGTCAATGGCAACGAGCTGAGGGCCCGGATCGTGGCGGAGGGCGGGAACCTGGGTTTCACGCAGCGCGGCCGGATAGAGGCGGCCCTCGCCGGCGTCCTCCTCAACACCGACGCGATAGACAATTCCGCCGGCGTGGACTGTTCGGACCACGAGGTCAACATCAAGATTTTCGTCGACCGGATGATTGCGGCTCGGAAGATGGGGCCTGAGGAACGTACGGGCTTCCTGCATTCCCTGACCGATGAGGTAAGCCGCCTGGTTCTGGCAAACAACATGGACCAGAACGTCCTCCTCTTCAACGACCGGCACCAGGCACTCGAGCTGAGCCCCGGCTTTGAGCGGATCATGGACTGGCTCGAGAACGCCGCCGACTTGGACCGCGGCTTGGAGGGGCTGCCGAGCACGGAACAACTCCAGGACCGGCTGCGGGCAGGCACAGGGTTGACCTCGCCCGAACTGTCGGTGCTTGCCGCCTACGCGAAGATCGAACTGGCCGGGGAGCTCACTGCCAGCAACCTCGCCGACGATCCCTGGTTCAAGCGGGTCCTCCGAGGTTACTTCCCCCGCCAACTGTCGGAACGCTTTGATGCTGAGCTGGACTCCCATCCGCTGCGTCGGCAGATTATCTGCACCGTGGTGGCCAACGACATGATCAACCTTGGAGGGATCACGTTCGCCTTCCGCGCCATCGAGGAAACCACAGCCACCGCCGCGGCCGTGGCCAGGGCCTTCGTGGTTGTCCGCGAGGCTTATGAGCTGCAGCGGTTCGTGGACAGGATCGCCAGCCTGCCTCCCGGGTTTCCCAGCGAACACGCTGCCTCGGTGGCCCTTCCACTGCGCAGGCTCCTCGACCGGGCTGTCCGGTGGTACGTGACCCACGATCATCGGGACCAACCCATTTCCGACGCCCTGAAGAGGATCGGGCCGACCCTGGACCTGCTGCGGACCCGGACCACGGAATTTCTGCGCGGCTCGGACCTTGACCGCGCCGAGCAACGGTTGGCGCACTGGAACGACGTCGGGCTGCCGGGAGATCTGGGGCGGCGCGCCTCCGATTTGCTGGAGAGCTTCTCGCTCCTGGACATCTCGCTTGTGGCGGAGCAGGTGGATGAACCCCTCACCACCATTGCCGACATGTACCACACAGTCATTCATTGGATCGGTGTGGGAACATTGTTGCTGCGCATTACCGACCTGCCGCGGCAAAGCCGGTGGGAAGCCCTGGCCCGCGCGGCCCTGCGTGACGACGCATATTCGGCCGTCGTCGACATCACGATTTCCGTCATGCGGACGACCCGGACGAGCGGGGCCTCGGGTGCCTCCGCCGTGGAACGCATTGTGGAGTGGGAGAGCGGACGCCAGGAACAACTGGGAAGGATCAAGGACACGTTCGTGGAGGTCACCAAGCCCGGGCAGGTGGACCTCGCTTCGATCTCCGTGGCCCTGAAACTCCTGCGAACGCTCGCGAAGCGCTAGCCGTTTTGAACATTGAACCCGGAGGATCGTCGAATATGACGCTTTTGGGCTACCGGATGAGAATCCTCTAAGGTTGGTGCCCGATGGCAGCTTTTAATGAAACGTCCGATCAGCCCGGATCCGCGTCGCCCCGTGGGCCAGTCTTCGTCGACGCCTCAGGCCGACGCCTACGGAGGCTCAAGCTTATTGGGCTCGGAGCCCTTGGGCTCGCAGGAGGCTACGTCATCCTCTTGCTGGTTGCGTTCATGGGAGGGCCCAACGTTGCGGCGCCGTTCCTCCCTTTCCCGGCCGCCCCGGAGCCCACAGCGACACCGGCCGCTCCGGCAGCCCGTGATCTTCCGTCATCCCCATCGACTCCGGCTTCCAACGCGGACGGGCTCCCAACGGGCGAGGGCCGATTGCCTGCGCCTTCGACGCCGGCCGCTTTCGGTATTCCGGTGACTTCTCCTTCACCCGCTGCTGTGGCACAACCGATCAATGGTGCGGCAGCGCAGCATGCTGCCTCGTTTGCGCCGGTTGCACCCCCCGCGCCGGGCACGTCGCCGACGAGTCCGGGCAAGAGCGGGGCAGCTCCGGGCCAGGCCACGCGACCGTCCACGCCGGCGCACCCGTGAGTGCGCGCCGCCTGAGCAAGCGCACTGCTCCGGTCAGTGTCAGGGCGCACTGGTTCATCCTTCTGGCCGTCCTGTTGGCACTGGGTGTCGCACTCGTCGTGCAGGGGTACATGCATCACCTGGCCGGGATCGCCGATGACTCGGTGCCCGCGGGCGGCTCCGCGATTAGTGTCCCGGACGCGGTGTCACACGGCGGCCCGGTGGTCGATGCGCGTGGCGGGACCGTTCGTACCGTGGCTCCGCCGGATCACACGCTCGCCCTGACGTTCGACGACGGCCCGGACCCGGTCTGGACGCCCCGGATTCTCGATGTCCTCCGCAAGCACCACGTCCATGCCACGTTCTTCGTCGTCGGTTCGGCTGCCATCGACAATCCCGACCTCGTGCGCCGCATCCTTGCTGACGGCAACGAGATCGGCGTGCACACCTTGACGCATGCGGACCTTGGAAGCGCCCCGCCTTGGCGCCAACAGCTTGAGGTACAGGGCGACCAGCAAGTGATCGCCGGCATTACGGGCCATGCCGCGACGCTCTTGCGGCCTCCGTACAGCTCTGAGAACGACGCGGTCCGGGACGGGACGTGGACTGCGATCCGCGCCGCGGCGGACCGGGGTTATCTCACTGTGCTCACCACTCAAGACAGCGAGGATTGGCAGCGGCCCGGAGTCGCCGCGATCGAGCAGAACCTTGCCCCGTCCGGCCCGAAGGGCCAGGTCCTTTTGATGCACGACGGCGGTGGAGACCGGGACCAGACGGTCGCCGCCCTCGACTCCGTCCTCACGAAGTTCGCGGATCAAGGTTTCCGGGTCACAACGGCGGGCGACGCCGTCGGGATCGCTAGCATGGGCGATGCCTCGGTGGGTGAGCAGGTCAGCGGAAACGCGTTGGTGTGGGGAATACGGCTCAGCGATTTCTTCATCGCCGCGATCTCCTGGGCGCTCGTTGCGGCCGGTGTTGTGACGGTGGTCCGGGCCGTGCTCGTGGTGGTGTGCGCAGCGCGCCACCGCAGAGCGGCGCGCCGTTCCTTGGCGACCGCCCGCAGTCGACGCCGGGTGGACGTGCCGGTCCGGCCTGAGGTTACCGAGCCGGTCAGCGTTATCGTCCCGGCGTACAACGAGGCGGCCGGCATCGAAGCCGCGGTCCGATCGATCGTTGCCTCGAGCCATCCGGTGGAGATCATCGTGGTTGACGACGGGTCGACCGACGATACCGCGGACATCGTGGAAGGGCTCGGCCTGCCGGGCGTCACATTGATCCGGAAAGAGAACGGCGGCAAACCGTCCGCGTTGAATGCCGGGCTCGCCGCTGCCAGCCACGATCTCGTGGTGATGGTCGACGGCGACACTGTCTTCGAACCGGAAACGGTACACGCGCTCATTCAACCCTTCGCCGACCCTCGAGTGGGCGCAATTTCGGGGAACACCAAGGTTGCCAACCGCGGAGGGATTCTCGGCGCCTGGCAGCACATCGAGTACGTCGTCGGCTTCAACCTCGACCGCAGGTTGTTCGATGTCGCGGAGTGCATGCCGACCGTTCCGGGGGCTATTGGGGCCTTCCGCCGTGACGCCCTCTTCCGGGTTGGCGGAGTCAGCGACGACACGCTTGCCGAGGACACGGACCTGACCATGTCGCTGTGTCGTGACGGTTGGCGGGTCGTGTACCAGGACGATGCGAGGGCCTGGACCGAGGCGCCCGCGAGCCTGGGAGCGCTCTGGAAGCAGCGGTACCGCTGGTGCTATGGCACGCTTCAAGCCATGTGGAAGCACCGCGGCGCGGTCGTGCAGGGCGGCCAGGCCGGTAAGCTCGGCCGGCGTGGTCTTGGCTACCTCCTGGTCCTCCAGGTGCTGCTTCCTTTGTTCGCGCCCATCGTTGATGTCTTCGCCATCTACGGCCTGGTTTTTCTTGATCCGGTCCGGATCGGGGCGCTCTGGCTTGTTTTCCTCCTGGTTCAATTCCTCATGGCGGCCTATGCGTTCAGGCTCGACAATGAGTCGCTGCGCCCACTGTGGACACTTCCGCTTCAGCAGTTCGTCTATCGTCAGCTCATGTACCTCGTGGTCATCCAGTCGGTAGTGACGGCCTTGGCCGGGGTCCACCTGCGGTGGCACCGCATGGAGAGGTATGGAAGCCTGCGCGTCCCGCCGGCTTCGCAGGGCCAAGCGTAGCCACGCACATTGCCAGGGAGCCGGCACGCATCCCTAGGCCCTCGCTCGCAGCTCCCGCCGGAGGATCTTTCCCGACGCCGACTTGGGAATCACATCGACGAACTCCACCGATCGCACGCGCTTGAACGGCGCCACCCGCCCGGCGACGAACTCCAGGACATCGCCGTCCCCGAGCTCGGCCCCCGCCTGCCGGACGACGAACGCCTTCGGTACCTCTTCGCCGTCGTCCGCGTGGATGCCGATGACTGCGGCATCCGCGATCAGGGGGTGGGTGAGCAGGAGGGCTTCGAGCTCGGCCGGCGCAATCTGATAGCCCTTGTACTTGATCAGCTCTTTGAGCCGGTCGACGATCGTCACGACGCCGTCGGCAGTGACGGTGGCGATGTCACCGGTACGGAGGAAGCCATCCGGATCAATCGTCGCGGCGGTTGCGTCGGGCCGGTTCAGGTAGCCGAGCATGACTTGCGGGCCACGGACAAGGAGCTGTCCGGGAGCGCTAGGTCCTTCGGCCGGGATTTCGATCTCTTCGTCCGTTGCCGGGTCGAGGAGCTTGCACTCCGTGTTCGGCACGGTGTAGCCCACAGAGTCGAGCGGGACGCGTTCGGCGCCGTCACGCGGAATGGCGTGGGACACGGGACTCAGCTCGGTCATTCCGTAGCCCTGGAGCATCGTGCACCCGAGCCGCTTCGCAACAGCGTGCCCCAGCTCGCCGTCTAGGGGCGCCGCACCCGAAAGCACGGCGCGCACGGACGAGAGGTCGAATTGGTCCACCAACGGATGCTTCGCGAGCGCGACGGCGATGGGCGGCGCGATGAAGAGGTACGTGCAGCGGTGGTCCTGCGTGATCCGGAGGAACTCGGCGAGGTCGAACTTCGGCATCGTGACGAGCCGGGCCCGCTCGCCGAGGGCGAGATTGAGCAGTACTGTCAGGCCGTAGGCATGGAAGAAAGGCAGGACGGCGAGCAGCACGTCGTCAGAAGTCACACGGAAAAAGGCACGCGACTGTGCGACGTTCGCCACGAGGTTGTACTGGCTCAACAGAACACCCTTAGGCGTGCCGCTCGTGCCGGAGGAATAGGGCACGACGGCGGCGGCGTGCGGATCGACACTGAGAGTCGGTGCGGGAAGAGCGGCTTCGAGCACGTCCGCTAGCGACGGATGCCCCGCGGCGGCAGCGGGCTCGCCGCCGTCGAGCACCACGAGGCGTTCCGCCGGGATCCCGGCAGCCTGAGCGGCGGCCTCCGCCCGCTCAAGGAAGGGCGAGATCGTGAAGAGCCAGGAGGCGCCGGCGTCGCTGAGTTGGCTGCCGACTTCATCCGCGGTAAACAGCGCGTTGACCGTGGTGACGGCGGCTCCCGCGCGGAGGACCCCGTGGAAGACGACCGCGAACGCCGGCACGTTGGGGCAGAAGAGGCCCACTGTGGTCCCGCGGCCGGCCCCGTGGCTCGCGAGCCAGCCTGCTGTGGCGTCGATTCGGCCGACGAGTTGCCCGTAGCTCATTTCCGCGCCCGACGTGCCGTCCACGAGCGCGATCCTGTCAAGGTCCTCGCCGCCCAGCCTACCGAACAGATACTCATAGATCGTGACGTCGGGGATCTCGACATCAGCGTACGGGCTGGTGAACATTGCGGCTCCTTCGACGCACGACGGCGGGAGTCGCCGTCGTGCGTCCATTACACCCGGCGGCGCGGGGCCGGGACAAGGGCCGCCGCGGTCGGATGTCCTCCCGCTCGCCCGTTTAGTCGGATTGTCCGCGCGGGGCAGAGGTGGATCCGATATGCAGCCCAAAGCTGGGGGGAGCCGGTACGTCTGATGAGCCACCCGCGGTGGCGATGTAACGGGCGGCAAGTCCGCCGAGCTCCACCAGAGGGAGCGTCATTGTCGTGAGGCCGAAGACTGCACCACCACGAGTACCACCTATGCCGGCGACGGACACGTCTTCGGGGATCTTGTACCCCACAGTCCAAAGATGCGCGAGAACGCCGACGGCCACCTCATCGTTGGTGCAGACGATCGCGTCCGGAAGTTGCGTCGATGCGGTCAGTTCCTCGGCGGCGCGCTTTCCCGATTCCTGGCTCATGCCGGTCAAGCCGAGGACTTGTGCAGGGGCCTGTGCTTCGAACATTGCATCGCGGTAGCCGACAATTCGCTGTTCGGCTGCGGAGAGTCCGGGGATTCCTCCGATGAAGGCAATTTTTCGGTGCCCAAGCGAAAGCATGTATTGGGTAAGTTCGTACGCCGTCGCGGCGTTGTCGATGACGATCTTCGTGGAATCAAACCCCCGGGGAGCGAGCGCCACTACCCGCGTACCGGCCCTTACGGCGAGGTTCACTTCGCGTGCGAGCTGCGCGGTTCCGGGTGAGCCCTCGATGTCGCTGCCGCAAAACACGATCCCGGAGACTTGATGTTCACGCAGGACGCGGAATTTTGTCCGCTCTTGCTCCGGGTCGCGGTTGGCATTGGCCAAAATGGTGACATATCCGAACTTGGCCGCTTCGATCTCGATCCCGCGGGTCATCTCTGCGAAGTATGGATCGAGGATGTCGCTGGCAATGACGCCGATGATTTTGCTGCGCTGTTGCTTCAGCGCCTGGGCCGTGGCGCTCGGCGTATAGCCCAGAGTGTCCGCTGCAGCCCGCACACTGGCCCGCACATCCTGGGACACCGGGTGCTTCTCCGCCGAGCCGTTGAGCACGCGTGAAGCGGTGGCTACCGAGACGGACGCCAGTTCGGCTATCTCGCGCAACGTGGCCATGTCCAGACTCCTTTGATGTGATCGACGCTCCAGCCTAACCGCAACCGAAGCTGACGATTCCCAATGTCTTCCGGCGCCCCTCTTGACAGGAGGTCCGGGTGGAACTAGCGTAACGGAAAACGTTATCCATTGCTAGGGCACGAATCTTGCCGCTAACGGTAAACGTTATCCGCAGGAGACAAACTCAAAGGAGAGACAAATGACAGACATTACGGAGCCTTTTGACCTGATCGTCGTCGGGGCGGGGGCAGCAGGTTTGGCAACGGCAAACCGGGCAGTGGACCTTGGGGGACGCGTTCTCCTGCTTGAGAAGGGCGCGGCTGCGGGAGGGTCTGCGGCGCTTTCAGCGGGCATTCTCTGGACGGCACCGAATGTTGATGTCCTTCGCCGCATCCAGCCCGACGGCGATCCGGTCCTGGGACCACTTGTGGTAGAAGGTTACGAGCAGTCCGTGAAGGATGTGCGTGCCGCCGGTGTCAGCGTCAGCGAAGAATGGCGCGATCACCTCGAATGGGGTCGCGCCTGCAAGGTTGACATCCTTGACCTGTTCGCCAGGTGGACCGCGAAAATCAATGCCAGCGGCGGCGGTCTGCTCACCAGAGTCAGCGACGTCGAACTCATCATCGACGGCGGCAAGGTTGCAGGCGTGACGTTCACCCACGAGGGAGAAGAAAAGAGCGCACTTGGTGCGGCAACAGTACTTGCAACAGGTGGGTTCCAGGGTGACCCCGAGCTCAAGCAGAAGTTCATTGGCAACGGTGCCGACGACATAGCTGTTCGCAGCAACCCGCACTCAGTCGGTGATGGATTTCGCCTCGGAACCGCAGCCGGGGGAGCGGCGAGCCGCCATCTGTCCGGCTTCTACGGCCACACCCTGCCGAGTCCGCTGCCGGTCTCGCCAGAGGTATTCCTCCGCCTTACCTTGTATTTCTCCGCCTACGGCGTTTTGGTCAACAGGCGCGGCCTGCGATTCACCGATGAGTCGCTCGGCGACGAAGTCTCCAACCAATTCCTTGTCCGGGAGCCGGGGCAGCGCGGCGTCCTGATCTGGGATGACCAGGTCCAGCAGAATCGCGCCCTCGCTGTCCCGTACCCCAGCGGCATGGCGCTTGACCGTCATGGCGAAGCGAAGAAGCTCGGCTCCCGGACCGCGGAAACGGACACCCTGGAGGAACTCGTCGAGGTCGTTGCCAGTTGGGGTGTCGACCGCGCCGCCCTGGCCGCCACCTTGGAAAGCTACCAGCGAGCCTCCGACGGCGAGTCCGTGGCGCTCGACGCACCGCTGCCTGCGAACCCGAGTCCGCTCAAGAAGGGTCCCTTCAGGGCAATCGAGGTGCAGCCATGCATCACGATTCCGTTCGGCGGACTGCGAGTGGACGGTGACAGCCGGGTCCTGGACCGGGACAACCTTCCCATCCGCGGACTGTTCGCTGCCGGGGCCGACGCCGGGGGAGCCCAGGACCTCCGGTACGTCGGTGGCATCGTCTTCGGATTCGTTTTCGGCCGCCGCGCTGCAGACGCCGCCCTTGCCCACATCGTGCGCGGTCACGGGGCCGACGAACTGGTTTCTGCGCCATGAGCGCCCCGACGTTGGCCCACCGGGTTGCCTGGACGGGCGCGGAACGGCTCGTCGTTGAGCCACGGCCTGCGCCGACTCCGCCGGGTCCGGACGAGATAGTGATTCGCGTCGAAAGCGTTGGTGTGTGCGGCACGGATGCTGCGATATGGCGCGGGCATAACAACCGCGTCCGGTCCGGAACTGTTCCCGGTCACGAATTCGGGGGCACCGTTGTGGAGGTCGGCCCGAACGTGACGATCCGGACCGTCGGCCAGCAAGTGGCAGTCGATCCCAACCTCGTCTGTGGCGAATGCCGGGAATGCGCAACAGGTTCGCGTGGACTGTGCCGCCGGCGCGAACTCATGGGCCTCGACGTCGACGGCGGTCTGCAAAGCTACGTGACGGTTGACGCCGTCAACACCGTCGCTGTCCCGGGGCCCGCAGATCCACGGGCCCTGGCGCTTATTGAGCCCATCGCCGTCGGAGTGCGCGCTTGCGCCCGCGCGAATGTCTCACCCGGCGCGCGCCTGGTGATCGTCGGCGGCGGGGCGATCGGCATGGCGTCCGCACTCCAGGCCCGCAGCCTTGGCGCGGAAAGCGTCACCGTCATCGAGCCCGACCCCGTTCGCCGCGCGACGATCACGGATTACGGAGTCATCGCCCTCGCCCCGGGGGAAGGAGCCGCGGAGCGCTGGGATGTCGCCATTGACACCGTGGGAAGCGGCGCCAGCGTCAGCGCCGTGATGGAGCTGCTGGAACCGGGCTCGACGATCTGCGTGGCAGGACTCGCCAAAGGAGGGGCCCTTCCACCAACGGAAGACCTCGTCCGGCGGGAACTCACCCTCACCGGAACCTTCTGCTACACCTCGGAAGACCTCTCGACGGCGGCCGCCTTGGTCGCCTGCCACGGTCTGGCAGCAATCCCCAACGACATTGTCCAGGGCCTCAACGACGCCCCGGCAGCGATCGAAGCATTTGCACAAGGCCGCCTCGGCCGTGGCAAGACCCTCATCATCCCCTAGCCGGAGTCCCCAAGGGGTATCAGGCAACTGAATCTGCAATGAAGGAGAAGTCAGTGAACACATCCCTGCACACCACGGCGGTCCACCCGCCGCGGGTCAAGAACAGTCCCACGCGCGCTGCCATCGCAAGCATGGCCGGCGGCACGCTGGAATATTACGACAACTACATCTACGCCTTGGCTGCCGCCCTCGTCTTCGGCAAAGTCTTCTTCCCGGAAGCGGGCGGCGTTGCGACTCTGGCAGCCCTGGCCACTTTCGCCGTTTCCTACGTGGCCCGGCCGATCGGCGCGATTCTGCTGGGACACTTCGGGGACCGGATCGGACGCAAGAAGGTCCTCGTCTTCATCCTCATCCTCATGGGAACGTGCACCTTCCTGGTCGGCTGCCTGCCCGGTTACTCCCAGATCGGAGTCTGGGCGGCAGTCCTCCTGGTGACTCTTCGCATCCTCCAAGGCATTTCCGTCGGCGGCGAGACTGCCGCGGCTACAGTACTCACCATCGAGGTATCGCCGGAAGGGCGCCGGGGCTTCTTCACGAGTTGGGCCCCCAACGGGATCGTCGGAGGCTTCGTCCTGGCCACCCTCATCTTCGTACCGATCTCCGCACTGCCCAAAGACCAGCTGCTCAGTTGGGGCTGGCGCATTCCGTTCCTCCTCAGCGCCCTCGTCACGGTCGCCGGTCTCATCATCCGTGCGAAGCTCACCGAGCCGGAAGCATTCCTTGAAGCCAAGGAGGAGCACGCCTTGGTGAAGGTACCGGTGCTCGAAGTGTTCCGCTCGCATTGGGGTGCCATCGTACGGGTCACCTTCTGCTCGCTTGCGTTCGCGATTGACACCGTCATCAAGGTCTTTGCGCTCTCGTTGGCGACGTCTGTCTATGCTGTCCCGAGCAGCACCATGCTGTGGGTCCTCATCGTCAGCCACGTGTGCGCCCTCGTGACCCAGCCTTTGTTCGCTGCCCTCTCTGACCGGATCGGGCGGAAACCGGTATTCATAGCAGGCAACATCGGATCCGCCGCCATGATCTTTGCGTACTTCGCCTCCATCCAATCCGGCAACGTGCCACTGCTCTTCGTGGCGGGATTCCTTTCGGTTTCCTTCGCCTATGCGGCCATCAACGCCACCTACCCGTCGTTCTTCGCGGAAATGTTCAACCTGAAGGTCCGCCAGACCGGCATGGCCCTCGGCTTGCAGATCGGCCTCATCGCAGCCGGGTTCGCGCCGACCATTTACACCGCGCTGACGGCCGGCCACCCGGGCGACTGGATGCCGGTCGCCACCATCTCCGCCGTCATCGCCCTCATGGCCGCAGCCAGCGCCCTCACCGCAAAGGAAACCTTCAAAGTGCCCCTGGAACAACTGGGAGCCCCGATTTCCGCCGCCCGCGTACATCCTTCCACGTCGAATCCCTCAGGAGAGTAGCCATGAACCACCCCTTCCGCGTAGGAATCGTCGGCTGCGGCAACATCGCCGACAACCACTTCCAGTCCTACTCCGCGTTGCCCGACGTCGAAATCGTCGGAGTCTGCGATGTCGCGGTCGAACGCGCACAAGTGTTCGCGGCCGAACGTGGCATCGCGCGCGCTGTCCCCTCGGTGAGGGAACTCATAGCCCTGGGAATCGACGCCATCAGCGTCTGTACCCCACACCCGACGCACGAGGCCGTCGTGGCCGAAGCCGCGTCCGCAGGAGTGCACGTTCTGTGCGAAAAGCCAATTGCCACCGACACCGGCGCCGCTGAACGAATGGTCAGCGCCGCCGAAGAGGGCGGCATCACCCTGGGAGTGGTGTTCCAGCGCCGCTTCTGGCCCGGCGCCCGGGCGCTCCGGACAGCCATCGACGACGGTCGCCTCGGCACACCGATGCTTGGACACTGCCAAGTACTCCTGCACCGCGGCATCGACTACTACAATGCAGCCGCTTGGCGTGGCACATGGGCTGCCGACGGCGGCGGAGTGCTCATGACCCAGGCAATCCACAACATCGACCTCCTTCAGTGGTTCATGGGGGACCCCGTGGAGGTCAGCGCCAAGGCCGGTTCCTTCGTCCTCGGCGACACCATCGAAGTCGAAGACACCGCGGCTGCGCTCATCACCTTTGCCTCCGGAGCCATAGCGACACTCAGCGCTACGGTCGCCGCCAGCCCGAACCTTGGCACGCGCATCGTCGTCACTGGAAGCAACGGTGCGACGGTGCAGGTCACGGAGTACCCGGAAGGCTCCGACGCGGTGAACGACCTGTGGGCAATACCCGGCGAGGAACGGGCCGGGACGGTATTCCCGGATGGTTTGAGCGGCGATATCCCTGTGGCGGAAGTCAACGCACGGCTCCTGCCCTTGCACAAAGTCCAAGTGGCCGACTTCGTCGATGCCATTCGCTCCGGACGGCAACCAGCCGTCACCGGACGTGAAGCCATGAAGTCGCTCCAGATCGTCGCCGCCGTCTATGAATCGGCTCGTACAGGGCTACCGGTTCAAATCCGCTCCGCGTCTGTGGGTTCGCGCCACTTCACCCATCTGTCGCACTCATTGGCCGAAGCGGGGACATCCCGATGACGCACGTCCGCAGCGAAACGGTGGAACTTAGCCTGAACCAGGCCACCACCCGCCCCTATCCATTGACTGAGACAGCCGAAGCGGCAATGCAAGCGGGCATCCGGCACATCGGTTTGTGGATCGAACCGGTGGAGGAGATCGGAATCGCCCGCACCCGGCGGTTGCTCGCCGACACAGGCTTGTCGGTCAGCTCCGTCTGCAGGGCTGGATTCCTCGCGGACAAGGAAGGCGCCGATCTACGGGCGGCGCTCGAAGGAGTCAAGCGGGCCTTGGAGCTGTCCCGCGAGGTCGGCAGTCCAATGCTGACGCTTATCGCCGGCGGTCTCCCGGCACACGACCGCAGCATTCAGCACGCTGAAGTCCGGCTCCGGGCCGCCATCGAGGAACTGGAGCCGTACGCCCGCGACGCCGGCGTGAGACTCGCGCTCGAACCTCTGCACCCCCTGTTCGTCGGCACGCGGAGCATCGTGACAACGATCGCGCAGGGGCTGCGGGTCATCGCGGACTTCCCCGCCGACACTGTCGGGCTACTCATAGATGCCTATGCCACGTCCTGGGACAGCCGCTTCCATGACGATGTGCTGGCCGCGGGTCCGCGGATCGCGGGCTACCAAGTCAGCGACTTCGCACTGCCCCTTCCTGTCCCGGAGAACATGAACGGCCGCCTCTTTCCAGGGGACGGCGAAATGGATCTAGCACCCCTCACCGCTTCGATCCGCCACGCCGGCTACAGCGGACCCATCGAAGTCGAAATTTTCAACGAACACATCTGGAAGCTTCCCCTTGAGACGATCATCAAGCGCACCGTCTCCAGCTTCAACCGCTATGTCGGCGAACCCCTCAACGAATCGGAGCGTCAACCCGCATGAAGACCCGGACCACCATTGAGCTGCCCGCCATCTCCGGCCGGCATCGGACCCTGGAACTAGCCCAGCCTGCCACGCTGGAAACACTGACGGCGCCGCCCACATCCCGTATTGCTTACGCGGCCGGGCACGTCGTCGCCGACCCGCTCCGGTCCGGCGCGGGATCTCCGACCGCTATCGACTGGGATGCCACTCTCCACCTCCGGCATTCCCTCTGGAACCTTGGACTTGGTGTCGCGGAGAGCATGGATACCGCCCAGCGCGGAATGGGGCTCGGACCGGCAGCAGCGCTCGAACTCGCACGGCGCACACTTGCCGAAGCCAAAAGCGTTGGCGGCTCGGTCGTCGTCGGAATCGCCACCGACCAACTGGACGCCGCACCTCATACACTCGAAGAAATCACCGACGCCTACATCGAGCAGCTGGGCGAAATCGAGGCAGCCGGGGGCAGCGTCGTCATGATGGCCAGCCGCCATCTGGCCCGCACCGCGAGGGGGGCCGACGACTACTTCAACGTCTACGGCAAGGTACTGGACGCGGCCACGCGGCCCGTGATCCTGCATTGGCTGGGCTCCATGTTCGACCCCTCGCTGGAGGGCTACTGGGGCGCCCCTACCATCGCTGATGCATCGGAAACGGTCTTGGCGCTCATCCGCGCGAAAAGGGAAAAGGTCGCAGGGATCAAGATCTCGCTGCTCGACAAGGACCATGAGATCGGCTTCCGCCGGCGGCTTCCCGCCGGGGTCCGTCTGTTCACCGGCGATGACTTCAACTACGCCGATCTCATCGCCGGGGACGAACAAGGCCACAGCGACGCGCTCCTAGGCGCCTTCGCCGCAGTGCCTCGGTTCGCGTCTGCGGCTTTTGCCAAACTCGACGAGGGAGACGTCAGGGGATTCCGCGACATCCTGGAACCTATTGTCCCTCTCAGCCGGCTTATTTTCGAAGCCCCGACACAGTACTACAAAGTGGGCGTCGTCTGGCTCAGTTACCTCACCGGATGGCAAAGCCACTTCAGGATGGTCGCCGGGCTCGAATCCGGCCGCTCGATCCTCCACCTCGCGGACCTCTTTGACGCGGCCAACGGCATCGGCCTGTTCCCTGAGCCCGACCTTTCGGCAGCACGGGCGACGGCATTCTTCCGAGCACAAGGACTTTAGCCGATGGCCCACCAGAGCAACCCGCCCTCACCGGGGCCGATCCGTCCGCGCAGATGCCGGCCGCAACTCCTTCATTCTCCGATCTCCGCTGCCTGATCGTAGGCGCCGCGTCCGGAATCGGCCATGCAACCGCGGAACTGCTCAGTACGAAAGCAGGCAGAGTCATCGGCGCCGACCTCCCGACCTCCCAATGGCCGGCAGCTCGAACGCCATACGCTCAGCTTCCCATCGATGTTTCCGAACCCCAATCAGTTGAAGAGGCTGTCGAGCAAGCTATCTCCTTGGCCGGAGGCCTGGATGTAGTCATCAACACCGCAGGAATCCTCGGGAAAGTTCAACCCTCCGCCGAAGAAACCCTCGAAGAGTTCGACAGGCTTCTCCGGGTGAACCTTGTTGGTGCGTTCGCACTGTCAAAAGCGGTTCTTCCTCATATGGCGGCGAACGGTTTCGGCCGGCTCGTTCACTTCTCGTCCACCGCGGGAAAGGAGGGCGTAGCCGGGATGACCGGCTATTCCGCCAGCAAGGCAGGAATCACAGGTCTGGTGAAGGCCTTAGCACGGGAATATGCCACGACCGGAGTCACCGTCAACGCAATAGCACCTGGCAAAATCGATACCCCGTTGGTGAGCGGACACCCGCCTACTCCGCAAGACCTCGAACGAATCCCCATGCATCGGCTGGGCACAGCGGAGGAGGCCGCCGCGCTGATCGAGTACATCATCTCGCCCAAAGCTTCGTACACGACCGGCTTCGTTTACGACCTATCCGGGGGAAGGGCAAGCTATTGACCACCACGCATGATGCGCGGCCTTTTTCCCGACCGCTGCGAATTCTCATCGCTCCCGACAAATTCAAGGGGTCCCTCACCGCCAGGCAAGCCGCCGAATCGATTGCCGCAGGCGTACTTGACGCCGTTCCTGACAGTGAGATCACCGTCCTTCCTGTCGCGGACGGCGGGGAGGGGACGATCGATGCCCTTGTTGCCGCAGGGGCAGACCTCCACCATCTCACCGTCAGCGGCCCGCTTGGCGAACCAGTGGAAGCGACCTGGGCCTCGCTCAAGGACACGGCGGTCATCGAGATGGCCCAGGCCGCCGGACTGCAGCTCATTCCACAACCATCTGCAGCAACAGCTGAAGGTGCCTCAACGTATGGCGTGGGTCAATTGGTTCTCGATGCCCTCGACTCCGGATTCCGCAAGATCATCCTCGCTGCCGGCGGAGTTGCCAGCACCGATGCGGGCGTGGGGGCGCTTTCGGCTCTTGGCCTGACGGTTCTCGATCCAAGCGGGGCCGTGATCGCACAGGGAAATGACGTGGTGTACGGGACCGCGATTGACGGATCGACTCTCGACCCACGACTGGCAGGCGCCGAAGTGGTCATTGCCACAGACGTACTTGTCCCCCTTCTCGGCGAACGAGGGGCGGCGCGCCTTTTCGGACCCCAGAAGGGCGCCGACCCGGTGACCGTTCAACGCCTCGAACGCCGCCTTGAGAGATGGAACGGCCTCTTCTTCGGCGCTTTCGGCGTTGACGCCTCAGCCACGCCAGGCGTGGGCGCCGCGGGCGGATTTGCCGTGGGCTTTCTTGCGGCGGGTGTTGGCCGGATCGTCCCGGGCATCGAACTCATCGGAGAACTCATCGGCCTCGATGCCGCCATGAGCGGTTCAGATCTGGTGATCGTTGGAGAAGGCTCACTCGACGATCAATCCTTGGAAGGAAAGGCGCCAATTGCGGTAGCCCGGGCCGCAATGCGTCGGGGCATTCCGGTCGTCGCCCTCAGCGGCATCATTCAGGCCGAAACAAGATCGCGCCTCCACAGCAACGGGATCTGTGCGGCTGAATGCATCAGTGATCTTACCGAGGACAGGAACGACGCCATCAGGAACGCACAGCCACTGCTGCGGGTTCTCGCGGCGCGGGCAATGGCTTCACGCCTGGTCTAAACCGGTGCAGGATGGTCGACCAGGGCGGGAGTACGCCAGGGCCGGGTGCGATCTCTTTGGGGGAGGGGACTATGGTGCCGCGGCGGGGCGGGAAGCGGCGGCATAGCTGAAGGAGTGGTTTGCCTGACAACGGGAGCCGGCGGCGTGGGCGCTGGTCCGCGAAGTGGGACTTCGGGGCAGAGATCGGTGATCAGGCCCATTCCAGCATATTCGCGGACGTCGCTGATGCCGCACACCGCAGCACGCTTGTCAGGAAAGGACTTGGAGACGGCTACCACTGTTCCGTCCGGCGCTTTGAGCCTGAATCTGAAGCTCGTGTCCTCATCGATGAAGAGTTCAAACATCCCGGTCATGCGTATCCTCCTGAACAGCGGGCGGCGCGTGACGCCCGGTAGGTTTCGCCGGGTCTGGGGCGCGGCGTTGCGCCCCTAGTGATTTCTAGTCCGGCAAATGGATCATCTGACTAACAGTGTGTGGTGCTCGCTACACGGTGTGGTTAACCAAAATACGGGGAAGAACCTCGGCTGGCTAGTGCAAAGGACGGCCATTGGTCATCGCTGCTCGAGGATCCGGTGTGCGGCGTCCTGGGCTGCCAGTGCTCTGTCATCGACGATTTGGCCGGGCAAGTGCCCGGCGGCGGCGATGGCCCGCCGCAATTCCGCCACTGTCCGAGGGGTACCCACGCCCCTGTGTGCCATGGCGTGGCAGTTGGCACACAGCGGCACAAGGTCCGCTATGGGATCCAGCCGGTAGTCGCTGCCAAGCTGTGAAACGGGAACCACGTGGTGGATGTGGATGAAGTCCTTGCCGATGTCCCCGTAGCTTACTTCGAAGGAGAAAGTGCAAGCGGCACAAGACGTCCCGTGGAAAGCCAGGCAGATCCGGCGGGCTTCAGGATCCCGCTCGTAGCGGTTCGTTTCAATCCTGCTGACGGCTCCTTCAGGGTAGGTCCCTGGAACAATCTGGCACGGCTCAGAGACCGCTGGACTGTGCTCCCGCCACACGTGCTGAAGGCCAGGTTCTGATTCCGGCGGAATGAACCGTCCCGAACCACGAAAGGTATTCCAGGCCACGTCCGGCACTTCTCTGGAGAGGACACTCAACGGGATCTGGCCGCCGAGGGGGAGCAGTGCATCGAAGGCCACGCTTACGTACCGCGCCATGCTCTTGCGTTCGGTGCGTTGTGGCGCTTCATAGCTTTCGGACATGACGACGCCGTGTCCGATCAGCCCCCGTCCGTGAGGGCCCCCGCCTTGCAGGAGAAGCCATGCCTGGTTGCCTGGCTGGATCTTCCGGTGTTGCCCGACGTTCCACCGCTCCAGGAATTGGCCTGTTTCGGCGACCTGCTCGGTCACAGCCTCGTAGTTCCAGTCGTTTCCAAGCCGTGGATTCCATCCCAGGATGATGGCGGCCATGGCTGCTCCTCCCTGCGTGCCGGTGAATCTATGCGAGTCGGGTCCGGACGATTTCGCTGACCGCCTTGCCGTCAAAGCGGCCGGCGACCTTTGCTGTGACGGGCTTCATCACAGCGCCCATCTGCCTGATCGTAAGCTCCTGGCCACTGGCCTTCAACGCGGCGATTGCCTCGTCGACGATGTCTTCGACTTCCGCGGGCGTCAACATTTTGGGCAGGTACGCCTCAATGACTTCCGCTTCGGCGATTTCCGCCGCAGCGCGCTCGGCCTCGCCGGCATCCGTGTAAATGCGGGCCGTGTCCCTGCGCTTGGCGGCTTCCTTTTGCAGCAGGGCCGTCACCTGCGTGTCGTCCAGCTCGATGGGTGTCTTGCCGGACTTTTCACGCGTCTCTATTTCGCCCAGGACGTTGCGCACCGTCGTGAGCGCGGTCTTGTTGCGGTCCTTCATGTGGACTACGACGTCGGCATGCAGGCGTTGCTTCAGGGTGCTCATGGTAATTCCCTCTACTTGGTGGTTGTTCTCATTCTTCACGGTCTGGAGGGTCTGTGGAGAAGAGGCGTGCGGCCGGCCGGCCCGGTATCTAAAATTCTGCCTCCGGTGATCCCCCACGAAGGCCCTCGGCGACGTAGCATCAAGGTAGGCGGCTGCCAGGAGTGTGGCGAAATGTTTGAGAGATTTACGGACCGTGCCCGTCGCGTTGTTGTGCTTGCCCAAGAAGAGGCACGCATGCTCAACCATAACTACATTGGTACCGAGCACATCCTCTTGGGTCTGATCCAGGAAGGTGAGGGGGTTGCCGCCAAGGCGCTCGAGTCGATGAGCATTTCGCTCGATGGCGTCCGCGAGCAGGTACAGGAGATCATCGGCCAGGGGCGGCAGGCCCCGTCCGGCCACATCCCGTTCACCCCGCGCGCCAAGAAGGTGCTTGAGCTCGCCCTCCGCGAAGCCCTGCAGCTTGGCCACAACTACATCGGCACCGAGCACATCCTGCTCGGCCTCATCCGCGAGGGTGAAGGCGTTGCCGCACAGGTCCTCGTCAAGCTTGGTGCCGACCTAGGCCGGGTCCGCCAGCAGGTCATCCACTTGCTCTCGGGCTATGAGGGAAAGGACCCCAGTGGAATGGTCGCCGGACCAAGCCAGGCCGAGGTTGCGCCCGCGGGTTCGGTGGTGTTGGACCAGTTCGGCCGCAACCTCACCCAGGCCGCGCGGGAAAACAAGCTTGATCCCGTGATCGGCCGCGAGCTGGAGATGGAACGCGTCATGCAGGTCCTCTCCCGCCGGACCAAGAACAACCCCGTGCTGATCGGTGAGCCCGGCGTCGGCAAGACTGCCGTCGTCGAGGGCCTCGCCCAGGCGATCGTCCGGGGCAACGTGCCGGAGAGCCTGAAGGACAAGCAGCTCTACACGCTCGATTTGGGCTCCGTGGTGGCCGGTTCCCGTTACCGTGGTGACTTCGAAGAGCGCCTGAAGAAGGTCCTGAAGGAAATCCGGACCCGCGGCGACATCATCCTCTTCATCGACGAGATCCACACGCTCGTGGGTGCCGGCGCCGCAGAAGGTGCCATCGATGCCGCGTCCATCCTCAAGCCCTTGCTGGCCCGCGGTGAACTCCAGACCATCGGGGCCACCACACTGGACGAGTACCGCAAGCACATTGAGAAGGACGCCGCCTTGGAGCGCCGCTTCCAGCCGATCCAGGTCCAGGAACCGTCGGTGGCCGACACCGTAGAGATCCTCAAGGGCCTGCGTGACCGCTACGAAGCGCACCACCGGGTAACCATCACCGACGGCGCACTGGCGGCCGCGGCGAGCCTCTCGGAGCGGTACGTTTCGGACCGCTTCCTGCCGGACAAGGCGATCGACCTGATCGACGAAGCGGGTGCACGGCTTCGCATCCGCCGCATGACCCGTCCGCCGGAGCTCAAAGCGATGGATGCACGCATCGCAGAGGTGAAGATGGAGAAGGAATCCGCCATCGACGCCCAGGACTTCGAAGGGGCCGCCTCGCTGCGCATAAAGGAGCAGAAACTTGTCGCCGAGCGCAGGGAAAGGGAGCTCAGATGGAAGGCCGGCGGCACAGACGGCAACTCCGAGGTCGACGAGGAGCTGATTGCCGAAGTTCTCGCGAATTCCACCGGCATCCCGGTCTTCAAACTCACCGAGGAAGAATCCAGCCGCCTGCTCAAGATGGAGGAGGAACTGCACAAGCGCGTTATCGGGCAGAATGAGGCGATTAATTCAGTGTCGCGTGCAATCCGTCGCACGCGCGCAGGCCTGAAGGACCCCAAGCGTCCGGGTGGTTCGTTCATCTTCGCCGGCCCCACCGGCGTCGGCAAGACCGAGCTCGCCAAGGCCCTGGCGGAATTCCTCTTTGCCGATGAGGATGCCCTCATCACGCTGGACATGTCCGAATACTCGGAAAAGCACACCGTGTCCCGCCTCTTCGGTGCCCCTCCGGGCTACGTCGGCTACGACGAGGGTGGCCAGTTGACGGAGAAGGTCCGCCGTCGTCCGTTCTCCGTGGTGCTGTTCGACGAAGTGGAGAAGGCCCACGCCGATCTCTTCAACTCGCTCCTGCAGATCATGGAAGACGGCCGCCTGACTGACTCCCATGGCCGGGTGGTGGACTTCAAGAACACGGTGATCATCATGACCACCAACCTGGGCACCCGCGACATCTCCAAGAGCGTGGCCACCGGCTTCCAGTCCGGCACGGACACCACCACCAGTTACAACCGGATGCGGGCCCGCGTCACCGAGGAGCTCAAGCAGCAATTCCGTCCCGAGTTCCTCAACCGCGTCGACGACGTCATTGTGTTCCCGCAACTCACCCAGGACGAGATCATCGAGATCGTCGACCTGATGATCCGTCGCTTGGAACAGCATCTGGCCGATAAGGACATGGGCATCGAACTCACGGACGCCGCCAAGGTCCTCCTGGCCACGCGCGGCTACAACCCGGCCATGGGTGCCCGGCCGCTGCGCCGCACTATCCAGCGCGAGATCGAGGACCAGCTCTCCGAGAAGATCCTCTTCGGCGAGCTGCACCCCGGTGACATCGTGGTGGTCGATGTGGACGGCGAAGGCGACGACGCCAAGTTCACCTTCGCCGGCAACGCCAAGCCCCGCATCCCCGACGCGCTGCCCGCCGTGAGCTAACCCGAGTCAACGCGGAGCAACAGTCGGCACGACCGCCCGCCGTCGGGCATTGCTTAGTCAAGCTTGTGCCCGAGGCTGGTGAGCAGGCGCGCGACGGCGTCCTCCGCGGTTGGCGGTGGGCCGAAGACCTCGCGTTGTCGTGACGTATCGGCGACGTAGCGGCCGGTCCCGAACCAGTCGATCATCGCCCCAAGGTCCTTCGCCATCGGATTGAGCGGGTTCATCGGGGTGAGGACGAGCTCAATCTTTCGGCCGAGGATTTGGCCAGAGATATCGGCGATGTCCTGCATGGTCACCGGCCGGTCCCAACCGATGTCAATGCGCTGTCCTTCGACGCCGCTCGCGTCTACTGCCGCCGCGAGATACCCGGCGAGGTCACTGGCGAGAACGTAGGTCAAGGGAACGCTCGGGGACCCGAACCACGTAAGCCGCCCCTCGCTGAAAGGGTCGCCGAATCGCGCGATCTGCTCAAGGAAAGCGCCCGGACGCAGCGCCACGAACGGGACCCCGAGTTCTTCCAATCGGTCCTCGGTCAGTTTCTTGTGCCAGAAGTGCGGCACCTCCGGGGTCTGGTCGCAAGTGAGGATGCTCGTGAGGACGAATCGGCGGACACCGACGCGGCTGGCGGCATCGACGAGGTTGGTGTTGCCCACTGTGTCAATGACGGGGCTGTCACCCTCCCGATGGTGGGTGTACCCCGCCGCTGAGGTGATGACGGCGTCCACGCCGTCCATTGCGCTCACGAGCGACTCCGGGTCCATCATGTCGCCACGGGCGATCGTGGCCCCTAGCTCCTCAAGGAGGCTCGCATCCGAACCAGGCCGCACCAAGGCGCGGACGTGCTTTCCCCCCGTGAGCAGCCCGGACACCACCTGGCTGCCCAGCATCCCCGTGCCGCCGACGACAAGCACCGGTCCACGGTCAGCCATCTACTCCTTCACCTCGCCGCGCCACTGTCCGGTTTCGTTTCCACGCGACTCTATGAACTCCTTGAACTTCTTCAAATCCGCCTTCACCTGCATCTCGTCAACTTTGAGCGCGGCCCCGGCCTTCTCCACGACGGTTTCGGGAGCCCATTCGAAATGGACCTTGACGTGCGTATGGTTGGCGTCCAGTGGCGAAAACCTGATGATGCCGGCGTGCGACTTGCCGTCAATACTGCGCCAGGCAATCCGGTCATCGGGTTCCTGGTCGACAATTTCCGTATCGAATTCCCGTTCCACACCCCCAACCCTGGTGACCCAATGGTTGGTCGTGGCGCTCAACTGGGATACGGATTCCACACCGGGCATGAATCGGGGAAACGACTCAAACTGGGTCCACTGGTTGTAAGCCGTATGGACGGGGACGGCCACGTCAATCGCTTCTTCAACCTTTTGCATCTTTCCTCCCTTGGACTTGCGTGAGCTGGCCTCAAGGATGGCCATGGGGCCGTCCTTCCGGGAAGCCAGCCTCTCTTGAACGTTAAGCCTGCCGATTGTCCAAGTCCAGACCGGCCAGGTAGCTGCCTCCGGGCCCGGCCATTCAACAAGCCGGCTACGTCCGGGAGCGCCCGCGGCGCGCGACGGCGTCGATCGTCACGGCCGCGACGAGAACCAGCGCCGTGACGACGTACTTGGCCGGTGCGCTGTATCCCTGCAGGCCCATGCCGTTATCGATCGTGGCGATCACCAGTCCGCCCAGGACCCCGTGCAGCACCTTGCCGCGGCCACCGAACAAACTGGTCCCGCCGATCACTGCGGCGGCCACGGCGTAAAGCACCAGCGTGCCGCCGTCGTACGACGTCGAGACGGAACGGAGCCGCGACGCGTAGACGATTCCGCCGATTCCTGCGGTGAAGGAAGCGAGGATGAAGGCCAGGGTGCGAATGCGGGCAAGGTTCACGCCTCCCCGCCGCGCGGCCTCGGCGTTGCCGCCAATGGCGTAGACGTAACGGCCAAACCGGGTTCGCCCAAGCAGCAGTGTCCATGCGGCGAGGACTCCGAGCACCACGAGAAGGACCCACGGAACGCCACTGATTTCGACCAGGGTTCCCCGGTCCGTATTGCAGAGCCAGACAATGGCCACACCCGCGGCGAGCACCGCTGCGATCTTGAGGGCGCTCACGCTGGCGGGCGGCGCGACGAGCCCGGTGTTGCGCCGCCGGGCGTCCCGCAGCCACGTCCACGCGCTGAACGCCCCGACGACGACGAGCATGAGGATCCAGCTGGTGACCGGGCTGAGGTTGCCGCTCGCGATGTTGTTGATGACGGTGTCGTTGATGGGTACCACGCCGCCGCTGCCGAGGATGATGAGCATCACGCCAAGCCAGCCGAGCTGGCCGCCAAGTGTGACGACGAACGACGGCAGCCCGAGCCGGGTGATGATCGTGCCATGAAGCAAGCCGATCCCCGCGCAGCCAAGCAGGCCGACGGCGATCGCCGCCCACCACGGCCAGCCGGTGGACTCCTGCACTAGTTCGGCCATGATGACTCCGCCTACACCACCGACGTACCCGATGGACAGGTCGATTTCGCCGAGCAGGAGCACGAAGACCTGGCCCATCGCCAGCAGCATGAAAACGGAGCCCTGGATGAGCAGGTTCACCATGTTCCCGGGAGTCAGGAAGTTCGGGTTCAGCGATTGGAACAGGATCGAGATCAGCAACAAGCCCGCGAGGACCGGCAGCACTCCGCTCTCGCCGCCCCGGACCCGCGCGAACGCCGAGCGGAAATATTCGGGGAGCGAGGTCGCGGTGATGTCCGGGTTCAAGGCCAATGCGGCCTTCCGCTTGGCGGCTGCCGTGGTCGGCTCGTCTTGGAGCACGGCTGCCGCCGACGGGAGCGGACCCGTGGCTGCGGTGAGCTGACGGTTCGACTGCGGTGGCGGCGCGAGTTCCGGCCTTGCCCGATCGGAGAACCCGGTGGTCATCAGGTCGACCACGATCTGACGGTCCATTTCCGTGACCGGCCGGATTGCCACGAGCTGCCCGAGCCTGAGCACAGCGATGCGGTCTGCGACCTCGAACACGTCGTTCATATTGTGCGAGACGACGATGACGGCAACGCCACGATCGGCGAGCTGGCGGATCAGGTGAAGGACGACCTCCGTCTGGGCGACGCCGAGGGCCGCGGTGGGCTCGTCCATGATGACGAGCTTCGAGTTCCACAGCACCGACTTCGCGATCGCCACCGACTGGCGTTGCCCTCCGGACAGCGACGCGACGGGTTGCCGGATCGACCGTACTGTTGTCACCGCCAGGCTCGCGAGCGTCTCCCGGGCCGCGATCTCCATGCTTTCCTCGTCGAGGAGGAAATGTCGCAGGCGTTCGCGGCCGAGGAACAGGTTCTGCACGATGTCGAGGTTGTCGCACAGTGCCAGGTCCTGGTACACGGTTTCGATGCCGAGCGACGCGGCTTCGTGCGGCGAGTTCAACCGCACGGGCTGGTTTTCCCAAAACAGCTGCCCGTCGTCGGGGGCGTGAATGCCGGCGATGCATTTGATCAATACGGATTTGCCCGCGCCGTTGTCGCCGGCAAGCGCAGTCACCTTGCCGATCGGCACCTCGAGGGTGATGTCGACCAGTGCCTGCACCGGCCCGAAGTTCTTGTCGATGCCCTCCAGTCGGAGCAGGGGCCTGACAGAGGCGGGGTCCGGGGCTGCCAACTCACTCATCGTTCGGACTACTGGATACCTGCCGCGGTGCACGCGTCCTTTACCTGCGAGATGCACAGCGAAGAACTCGTTACAGCACCGTCCTTGACCACCGTGTCCGCCATGTTCTTCGTGGTCACCCACAGCGGGGTCAGCAGGACCGATCCGACGTCGGACTTCGCGGTGTCGTCCGTCGTCTTGCCGTTGACGAGGGTTGACGGAACGGTAACGCCTGCCCGCAAGTAGAGCGCTGCTGCGGCGGCCGCCTGGGCTTCAAAGTAGATCGGCTTGTACACCGTTCCGCATTGGTAGCCCTTCAGGATGTTCTGCAGGCCGGACAGGGATGCATCCTGTCCAGTCGTCGGGAAGGTCTTGGCGGGAATTTGCTTGCTCTGCAGGTAGGCGATCACAGCATTCGCGTTGTCGTCGTTAGGCGTGACCACAGCGTTGATGTTCGGGTGTGCGGTGTATTGCTGGGCGAACGTCGTCTGTGCCACTGACGGCGTCCACGTACCCGCTGGCTCTCCTACGTTGACGTACTCGCCATTGTCGAAGTGCGGCTTGAGCACGCCGTTGTAGCCTTCGGCGAACAGCTTCGCGTTGTTGTCGGTCGGATCGCCATCCATGACCAGGATGTTCGGCTTGGTGACTTTCCAATCAGCGATGCACGTGATTTCGCCTTGGCCGATGAGCTGACCCACCTTGACGTTGTCGAAGCTCACGTAGGTGCGATCCTTTGCCCCGCCTTTGACGAGCCGGTCATAGTCGATCACTTTGACGCCGCGCGCGGTGGCGGCGGCCTCGATGGCCGCGCCCGAACCGGAGTCGAGAGCATCGACCAGCAGCACGGATGCCCCGGCCGTGATGTCAGCCTCGGCCTGCGTCTGCATCGTGCTAGCGCTGCCTTGGGCATTGTCGATCTTGAACTTGGAGGAGTCGAGTCCGGCGGTTTCGAATGCCTTCTTCAGATATGGCGCATCGAAAGTGACGTATCGCGCGGAGGTGGTGGTGTCCGGCAGCAGCACGCCCACCATGCCCTTGCCTTGCGAGGCAAGCGACGTGAGCTGTTTCATCGCCGAGAAATCGGCCGTGAACGCATCCGCAGATATCTGCGGTACCGCTCCTCCGGAACTCGCGGTGCTCGACGACGAGGAAGATGTACCCGTGCTCGAGCATGCGGCGAGTGCCGTGATAGCGAGGGTTGCAATGAAGGCGGTTCCGGCGCCTCGTGCCGGGACCTTCATGTTTAACATTTCTTTCCTTCTGTTGGTTGCGACTGCAGGCGACCGGGCGGGGTCGGGCCGGAACCTGGGCGTTGGCGGCGGACGCAAGTCCACGCCGGAGGCCACGGCGGTTCGCACCAACGGACGTCGCTGGGTCAGCTTCTGGCTGACTGCGACTTTACGACCAGCGACTCGATATCACGGGGTCCTCTCCGGACGGACGTGCTGGGCGACGCCGGGCGTGTCCGTCGATGTTGCTCTATGACTACGTTGTAGACCGGAAGTCCGCTCTTAGCAAGGCTTCGTGCGCGGCAGGAGGGTTCGACGACGGCCGTCCAATCCCGCAGACGTTCGTCGGGAAGTAGCTGCGCGCGGAATTTGTTACATCAGTACCGGAGTACTGCCCGGTACCCCGGGATGCAGTCCACATCACAGAGGTGGGTTCAATGAAGAAATGGACGCGATGGCAGGATTGGGTCACGGTTGTCGCCGGTCTCTATGCTGCTTTGTCGGTCATCTGGACCATGGCGGCCGGCTCGTCGGCTGCCCTGATGGTCGTGTTCGGCGCTTTGCTGATCGTTAGCGGTGTCATCAATCTGGCCATGCCCGGAACGCCGGTCATGGAGTGGGTGCAGGCAGCCTTCGGTGCCTTGCTGTTCCTTTCTCCGTGGCTAGGCTCTTACTCCATGCAAGCCGGGGTCGCCTGGACATCCTGGATCACTGGCCTGGTGGCGCTCGTCGTCACCGCAACGGCGATCAAGCCCAGCGCCGAGGAACACCGGCATCACATGGTCAGCCCTTCGCACTGACGTGTTGAGTGCTGACGCGTTGAAACGCTGAACAGCGGTAATACCGACCGGCGGGCCGTCATGGGACCCGCCGATCGCCGTCTCTTGCTCCGGTATGCCCGTCTGTGACACGGGACATGTGCAGTTCAGACCCTCAGGACGGCAGCGCCGGTGATGCGGTCCCCAGCCAGGTCCCGTAATGCCCGATCGGCTTCCGCTAATGGATACACCGTCGTGGTGGGAGCCAGCGGGATTTCCGCGGCCAAGGACCAGAACTCTTCGCCGTCTGCCCGGGTGTTGGCGGTGACGCTGCGGAGCTGCCGCTCATAGAAGAGATCGGCGGAATAGTTCAGGGGCGGAATGTCGCTCAGGTGGATGCCGGCAATGGCGAGGGTACCGCCCCGGTCCAATGCCTTGAGGGCGGCAGGGACGAGGTCCCCGACCGGGGCAAAAAGTATTGCCGAGTCGAGTGGGTCTGGCGGGGATTCGTACGCGTCGCCCACAAACACCGCACCCAGCTCCCGCGCCAGTTCGCGGGCCGACTCCGAGCGGGTCATCACGTAGACCTGAGCCCCTTGGTGGCGCGCCATCTGCGCCGTGAGATGGGCGGATCCTCCGAAACCATAGATGCCCAGCCGGCCACCTTCCGGAACAGCGGCCCGTTTGAGCGCACGGTACCCGATGATGCCGGAGCACAGCAGAGGGGCCGCCTGTTCGTCCGAAAACCGGGGCGGGATGGCATAGGCGAATTCCTCAGACACCGTGAGTTGTTCGGCATAGCCACCGTCTCTGTCCCAACCCGTGAAGACGGGGGAGAGGCAAAGGTTCTCGTCGCCGCGGCGGCAATAAGCGCAGCTCCCGCATGTTCCCCCCAGCCAGGCCACTCCGACCCTGTCACCGCGCCGGAACCTCACGCACCCTTCGCCCGTTTCGCTGACTATTCCTACCGCTTCGTGGCCGGGTACGACGTTCGGCATCCGCGGCGCAAGGTCACCCTCGGCGAGGTGAAGATCCGTGCGGCAGACTCCACAGGTTCGGACACTGACCAGGAGCTCATGCACTCCTGGTTGAGGATCGGGCCGTTCCCCCCAAACAAGCGGCCCGGATTCAATCGGAGCTGGTTCCCGGACCCACCAAGCACGCATCGGCTTCAGCCTCGCCGCTAGCTCTGATTCCGCGTGGTGGTGCCAGCCTTTGCGGCCCGCCGCTCCGCTTTCAGCAGGCGCAGGCCGCTGGCCAGCACGCCCACATGGCTGAACGCCTGCGGGAAGTTGCCGAGGAACTCTCCGGTGTCCGGGTGGATCTGCTCGGGTAGCAGGCCCAGTGAATTCGCACGGCTGCAGAGGGACTCGTAGAGTTCATGGGCTTCATCCACGCGCCCTTGTCCGGCCAAGTTATCCACCAGCCAGAAGCTGCAGAGGAGGAACGCCCCTTCGCTTCCGGGCAGACCGTCGGGAGAAACCGATGGCAGGTAGCGGAACAAAAGTCCGTTGCCGGCGTCGAGCTCCGCCGCGATCGCTTTGGTCGTGGAAACCATCCGGGGATCGTCGAAATCAATGACGTTGCGGACGGGAAGGGTCAGGAGGGACGCGTCGAGGCCGCCGTTGCCACCTAGGTTCTCGGTAAAGGTGCGCCGCCTGGGATCCCATGATTGCGTCAGGGCAGCCTGCCGGATTTGACGGGCGGTGGCCTCCCATCGGCGTTTGGGATAGGGAAGCCCGTCCCTGCGCGCGATCTGGATGGCGCGGTCGATCGCGACATAACACAGCGCCGCCGAGTAGGTGAAGGGCCTGCTCTTGTCCCGGATTTCCCAAGGCCCAGAGTCCGGAAGCCGCCAGCTCCTGATGGCCATTTCCACAATGGGGACCAATGCGGCCCAGAGCCGCTCATCGACCCGCTTGCCGCTGCCCGACCACTGATACGCGATGTCGACGATTTCACCGTACACATCGTGCTGGAGTTGGTGGCGGGCGCCGTTTCCCCACCGGACCGGGGCCGAGCCGCGGTATCCACGCAAGTGCGGGTCCTGTACCTCATCGGGCGGCTGGGAGCCGTCGAGGGCGTACATGACGTGCGGGACGCCGTCCCGCTCGACGTTGGTCAGGACCCAGGCGAGGAATACGTCCGCATCACTGGGGTCGCCGATGCGCCTGAACACGTAGTTGGAGAACGAGGCGTCGCGCACCCATGTGTACCGGTAATCCCAGTTCCGCGACGTCCCTGGCCACTCCGGCAGCGACGAGGTGGCGGCGGCCAAGATGGCCCCCGTCTCCGCGTGGTCCAGCATCTTCAGGGTCAGGGCCGAACGCTTCATCAACTCCGCTTGGGAGCCTTCGCAATCCAGGTTCGATGCCCACCGGCGCCAGGCATACACGGTCTGGTCAATGAGCTTCTTGCTCTCGGGATGCTGACGGAGCCGGAACCGCCCGGACCAGTGCAGGACCATGGTCAGCGTTTCTCCCGCGCGAAGCGTCAATTCGGCGGACAGGCCGCGGCCGTCAGGCACGAGTTCAACGGAAGACCATAGGTAGACCTCCTGGACTCCGTCTTGCAGCCAATCAAACCTCCAGCCGGTGGCCAAGGCGTCAAAGGTGATGCCGGCCTTCGGTATCAGGCGGATCCGCAGCGGGACGTCGCCGCCCACGGCCCTCGCATGCCGCAGGAGTTCGGAGCGGCCGGCCGGTACCGGTTCCGACAACTCGGCGCCGGCACGCAGCGTGAGTCCGTCCGTCACTTGCAGCACGCCACGATCGGATACGAGGGACGTGACCAGCACGCAGGAGTCCTCGGTGTAGCGCTGGGAGGATGCCACGGTGTGGACAGGGGCTATTTCAAAACGGCCGCCTGACTCCACATCCAGGATCCCGGCCAGGAACGGGGGACTGTCGAACTCCGGCAGGCAAAGCCAGGTAATCGCGCCGTCCCGCCCCACCAAAGCGCAGGTGGACCCGTCACCGATGAGTCCGTGATCCTCGATGGGCAAATACCCATCGTGACTAACCACCGGGCGCGCATCGGCACCAGTGATCATTTTGTCCACTCCTTTGGGTTCAGGCCAGCCTTCCTATATGGATTCTCTCGCCGTTCCCGCGCGTACGCCACAGTCCGCCTATCCCATAAGGACCTGCGGGTTAATTCCTTGCCCTCAGGGAGTGAGCAGGACCTTGATGGAGCGCCGTTCATCCATGGCGCGGTAGGCCTCGGGGGCTTCCTCGAGGGTCAGCACGGTGTCGAAGACCCGGCCCGGATTGATCTTTCCCTCGAGCACGTCGGCGAGCAGTTCCGGAATGTAGGTGCGGGCCGGAGCCATGCCGCCGGCAATCGAAATGTTCGTGTCGAACAAGTAGCGCAGCGGGGCTTCGGCTCCGCCCGTCGGGACGCCGACAAAACCGAGCGCGCCGCCCGGCCGGACGCTGTGCAGTGCCTGTTCCATGGATTCCTTGGTCCCGACGCATTCCAGGACGGAGTCGGCCAAAACGCCTCCGAGCAACTCACGGACCTTGGCCACTCCGTCGTCGCCACGCTCGGCGACGATGTCCGTGGCCCCGAACTCGAGGGCAATCGCCTGACGGTCGGCGTGCCGGGACATCGCGATGATCCGCTCGGCTCCAAGCCGCTTCGCTGCGAGCACGCCGCAGAGCCCTACCGCGCCGTCGCCGACGACGACGACCGTCCTGCCAGGGCCGACCTTCGCCGCGAGAGCGGCGTGGTGGCCGGTCGCCATCACGTCGGAAAGCGTCAGCAAGCTCGCGCGGAGGGCGTCGTCGGGTTCCGTGACGCCGGGAACCTTGACGAGGGTCGACTCGGCGAGGGGTACGCGCACGGCCTGGCCCTGCCCGCCGTCGATCGCGTGCCCGCTGTCATCTTTGCCTCCCCAACCTGCCAAGTGATCGCAGGCCACGGTGACGCCGTTCAAGCATTGCGGGCAGGCGCCGCAGCTGACCAGGAAGGGAGCGATGACGAAGTCGCCAACCGCCAAGGCCGTGATGTCGTCACCGATGCTTTCCACCGTGCCGATGAATTCGTGTCCAATGGCCGAAGGCTGGTGGGTGGGCTTGACGCCGCGGTACGGCCACAGATCCGATCCGCAGACACAGGAGGCGGTGACTTTGACAACGACGTCGGTGGGCAGCTGGACCGTGGGGTAGTTACGGTCTTCAACACGGATGTCGCCGGGACCGTGGATGATGGTGGCGCGCATGGGGCTCCTCAAATGGTGGTTGGTGGGCTTGAATCGAGTCTATCCCCGCCGCGCCTATGGTCCTGTACTGGCCGGTAGCTCAGCCCGGACTCGCAACGGCCACGTTCGCCGCTTGGCCACCAAGTCGCGCAGAATAGCTCCATGACAAAAAGCAGCGGGCGCTTGCCACGGCTTGAGGACGTGGCGGAACGGGCGGGAGTCTCGCACCAGACCGTGTCCCGGGTGATCAACGACCACCCCAACGTCAGCAAGGGCACTCGTGAGCGTGTCGAGGCGGCCATCACTGAACTGGGTTACCGCCGCAACACTGCTGCGCGGAGCCTCGTGACCCGCCGTTCCCAGACCATCGGCGTCCTGGCGAGCGAGTTGGCGCAGTACGGCCCGGCGAACACCCTGCTGGGCGTCGAGCAGGCAGCGAGGGATGCCGGCTATTTCGTCAGCATCGCAGCCTTGAGGACGGTCAATCGCGAGGCGATTCTTGATGCAGTCCGGCATTTCCTGGACCAGTCCGTGGATGGGATCGTCGTCATCGTGCCGCATTCGGAGACCCTGCTGGCGTTGGCTGAAGTGAACGCCGGGGTTCCCGTGGTGGCCGTGGGATCGCTGGGCGACGCCTCCGTCAGCGGAGCCATGGTGGACCAGAAGCACGGCGCGGAACTGGCCGTCAGGCATCTGCTTGATCAAGGACATCGACGGATCGGACACGTGGCCGGCCCGCAGGACTGGATCGACGGAGTGGCCAGGGCCGAAGGGTGGAGCGCAGCGTTGCGGGCCGCGGGCCTTGAGGATGATCTGCTGGTAGTGGGGGACTGGAGTGCCGGCAGCGGCTACGACATCGGCAGGAAACTCGCGGCTGAAAGGACCGCCACGGCGCTTTTTGTGGGAAATGACCAGATGGCCCTGGGCCTGTTGCGGGCCTTCAGCGAGGCGGGCGTCCGCGTGCCCGGGGACGTTTCGGTGGTGGGATTCGATGACCAACCCGAATCCGGCTACTTCACGCCGCCGCTGACCACGGTGCGCCAGGACTTCGAAGAACTCGGGCGGCGCTGCATGGACCTCATGCTGGACGGCATCGAGGACGGGCAAAGCGTCGGCACCACCGTGGTGGAGCCTGAGTTGGTAGTGCGCCGAAGCACTTCCGCCCCCGTCTGACTGCTTCTTTTCACTTGGGCCGGCCGGCCGGTCGTTGATCACCACATCTTGACGTGTGATTTGTTAGCGTTCACAATTGGACGAGTCCGCAAGGCTGCGGGCAGGCTATTGGAGGATTTTCATGGGCGTCACAGCGGACGGCAAGGAACATTACGTCATCGGCGTGGACTACGGCACGCTTTCCGGCAGGGCGGTCGTGGTGCGGGTCAGGGACGGCAAGGAACTGGGAAGCGGCGTGTTCGACTACCCGCACGCGGTCATCACCGAGGCTTTGCCTGGCGATCTGGCGGATGGACCTGATGGACCTGATGGCACAGCGGTCGGGCTTCCGTGGGAATGGGCGCTTCAGGTGCCGGAGGACTACCGGGAGGTGTTGCGTCATGCGGTTCCCGCCGCGGTGCACGACGCCGGGATCGATCCGGCCGCCGTCGTTGGGATCGCCACCGACTTCACGGCGTGCACCATGGTGCCGGTGAAGGCCGACGGCACTCCGCTCAGCGAACTCCCCGGATTCGCCAACCGGCCGCACGCGTACGTGAAGTTGTGGCGCCACCACGCGGCCCAGGGGCAGGCCGACCGCATCAACGCCCTGGCCGCCGAGCGGGGTGAGGCCTGGCTGCCACGGTACGGCGGGCTGATTTCTTCTGAATGGGAGTTCGCCAAGGGCCTCCAGCTCCTTGAGGAGGATCCGGACGCATACGCGGAGACGGACCATTGGGTCGAGGCCGCGGACTGGATTGTCTGGCAGCTGTGCGGGAACTATGTGCGGAATGCCTGCACCGCCGGGTACAAAGGCATCTACCAGGACGGCAAATACCCGTCTGAAGCCTTCCTCGCGGCGTTGAACCCTGGCTTCAAAGAATTCGTGTCCGCCAAGCTCGAACGCAAGGTTGGCCGGCTGGGGGATGCGGCCGGTTACCTGACGGCCGAAGCCGCCGGGTGGACCGGCCTGCGTGAGGGCATCGCCGTCGCGGTCGGGAATGTGGATGCACACGTCACCGCGCCGGCGGCCCGGGCCGTGGAGCCCGGGCAGCTCGTCGCGATCATGGGTACCTCCACCTGCCACGTCATGAACGGCTCCGAGCTGCACGAAGTGCCGGGCATGTGCGGAGTGGTCGACGGCGGGATCGTGGAGGGGCTCTGGGGCTACGAAGCCGGCCAGTCCGGGGTGGGCGACATCTTCGGGTGGTTCACCAAGTACGGCGTGCCGCCCGAATATCACGCAGCCGCCGAAGCAGCGGGACTGGGCATCCACGAATACCTCACCGAACTCGCCTCCCGTCAAGGGATCGGCGAACACGGGCTCATCGCGCTGGACTGGCACTCGGGCAACCGCTCCGTCCTGGTGGACCACGAGCTGTCAGGCGTGGTCGTCGGCCAGACGCTGGCAACCCGCCCGGAGGACATCTACCGGGCGCTCCTGGAGGCCACGGCCTTCGGCACCCGCACCATCGTGGACGCCTTCCGCGACTCGGGAGTGCCCGTGAAGGAATTCATCGTCGCCGGAGGGCTCCTCAAGAACAAGCTCCTGATGCAGATCTACGCCGACATCACCGGACTGCGGCTCTCCACCATCGGCTCCGCCCAAGGCCCTGCGCTGGGTTCGGCCATCCACGCCGCCGTCGCTGCTGGCAAGTATGCCGACATCCGGGCGGCCGCGGCCGCCATGGGATCCGAACCAGGCGCCGTCTACACGCCGATCCCGGAAAACGTCGCCGCCTACGAGGAACTCTTCAAGGAGTACCGGACCCTGCACGATTACTTCGGCCGCGGAGCGAACGAGGTCATGCACCGGCTCAAGAAGATCCAACGCTCGGCACACCAAACCGCGCAAATGGATGCCGTTCTGAAAGGAAGCAACGCATGAGCGCCCTGCTGGACACGATCGCCAAGATCCGCCGCGAGGTCTGCGCGCTGCACGCCGAACTGACACGTTACGAACTGGTGGTCTGGACAGCGGGCAACGTCTCGGCCCGCGTCCCCGGCCATGACCTGATGATCATCAAACCGTCGGGGGTCTCCTACGATGGGCTGACCCCCGAACTCATGGTGGTCACCGATCTCCATGGGGTGCCTGTGGCCGGCGATGGTGACGGGGAGTGGAGCAACCCGGACCTTTCGCCGTCGTCGGACACCGCTGCGCACGCTTACGTCTACCGGAACATGCCCGACGTCGGGGGCGTGGTGCATACCCACTCCACCTACGCGACGGCGTGGGCCGCGCGCGGTGAGCCGATCCCGTGCGTGCTGACCATGATGGGGGACGAATTCGGCGGCACTATCCCGGTGGGCCCGTTTGCGTTGATCGGGGACGATTCGATCGGCCGCGGCATCGTGGAAACACTCAGGGCCTCCCACTCGCCGGCGGTCCTGATGCAGAACCACGGCCCGTTCACCATCGGCAAGGACGCCCGCTCCGCCGTGAAGGCCGCCGTGATGTGCGAAGAAGTGGCGCGCACGGTCCACATTTCCCGGCAGCTCGGTGAACCGCTGCCCATCGACGCCGGCCAGATCGAGTCCCTCTACAGCCGCTACCAGAACGTCTACGGCCGCTGACGCGGCTGCCGCTGGACCTTCCAACCCACGAACTTTTCAAGGAGAAACCCATGCCCACCGCCCACAACACGTCCCTCGAGCACTACGAAGTCTGGTTCCTCACCGGCAGCCAGCACCTCTACGGCGAGGCCGTCCTCAAGCAAGTCGCTGCCCAGTCCCGGGAAATCACCGCCGCCCTGAACGCGTCCTCCGATGTTCCCGTCAAGCTGGTCTGGAAGCCCGTGCTGACGGATGCGGACGCGATCCGCCGCACGGCCCTGGAAGCCAACTCGGACGACGCCGTGATCGGCGTGACGGCCTGGATGCACACCTTCAGCCCGGCCAAGATGTGGATCCAGGGACTGGACCTGCTCCGCAAGCCCCTCCTGCACCTGCACACCCAGGCGAACGTGGCCCTGCCGTGGGCGGACATCGACTTCGACTTCATGAACCTGAACCAGGCAGCCCACGGAGACCGCGAGTTCGGCTACATCCAGTCCCGCCTCGGCGTGCCGCGGAAGACCGTCGTCGGGCACGTCTCCAACCCCGAGGTCACGCGCCAGGTGGGTGCCTGGCAACGCGCCTCCGCCGGCTGGGCCGCCGTCAGGTCCCTGAAGCTGACGCGTTTCGGTGACAATATGCGCAACGTCGCCGTCACGGAAGGGGACAAGACCGAAGCCGAGCTGCGCTTCGGCGTCTCGGTCAACACCTGGTCCGTCAACGAACTCGCCGCTGCCGTACACGCTGCGCCGGAGTCCGACGTCGACGCCCTTGTCGCGGAGTACGAGCGCCTCTACGATGTCGCGCCGGAACTGCGTGCCGGCGGTGCGCGGCACGATTCGCTGCGCTACGGCGCCCGGATCGAACTGGGTCTGCGGTCCTTCCTGGAGGCGAACGGCTCGGTCGCGTTCACGACGTCGTTCGAGGACCTGGGCGCGCTGCGCCAGCTTCCCGGGATGGCCGTGCAGCGGCTCATGGCCGACGGCTACGGCTTCGGTGCCGAGGGCGACTGGAAGACCGCGATCCTGGTCCGGGCAGCGAAGGTCATGGGCGCCGGACTGCCTGGCGGCGCCTCGCTCATGGAGGACTACACCTACCATTTGACGCCCGGTCAGGAGAAGATCCTCGGCGCGCACATGCTCGAGGTCTGCCCCTCCCTGACCGCGACCACGCCGCGCGTGGAAATCCACCCGCTGGGCATCGGCGGCAAGGAAGACCCCGTCCGGATGGTCTTCGACACCGATGCCGGCCCGGGCGTCGTCGTCGCGCTCTCGGACATGCGCGACCGGTTCCGCCTCGTGGCGAACGCCGTCGACGTCGTCGACCTCGACGAACCGCTGCCCAACCTCCCGGTCGCCCGGGCACTGTGGGAGCCGAAGCCGGACTTCGCGACCTCCGCCGCCGCGTGGCTCACCGCAGGCGCCGCGCACCACACCGTGCTCTCCACACAGGTGGGCATGGACGTGTTCGAAGACTTCGCCGAAATTGCCCGGACCGAACTGCTCACCATTGACGACGGCACCACCATCCGGCAGTTCAAGAAGGAACTCGCCTGGAACGCCGCCTACTACAAACTCGCGGGCGGGCTGTGAACGGAAAAGCTTACCGGCTTGTCTGTGGGGATCATCGCCGGGCCTTCACGCGTGAGTACCTAGTTGACAAGGGCAACTGACGCCCTTAAGTTTCTGTGTATTCAGGTAGGTTCCTTGTTTTGGATCACATTGTTAGCTGTAGCTATGGAAACGCAGCCGGTGAGCTGCCAAGGCGCAGGGGGCAACGATGACGAAAGTACCGCTGGATAATTTCCTCAATGAGTGCGTCTCCCGGAATTCCGGAGAGGGCGGCCTCAGCTTCGAAGAACTGTATGGTCTGTACGTCAGCTGGTGCGGACTTAAGGCTTCGGAACCCGTGAGAGCCAGGACGTTCAGGGCCAGCCTTCGGGCGGCCGGCATCGCTCCCGGACACCGCGGAGAACTATGCGAGGATCTGGTGATGATAGGCCCGGCGGCGTGCGACTACATTGTCCACAGCGTGCTCCCGCTCGCTGCGTTGGACGCGCGATTGGGCCGCTGGCCTCGGCTCAAGTCTTGGCCCGCGGAACGTCTGAAGCTACCAGTCACCAGGCGGGCACCCGGCGAAGACCGCGACTCGGCTCCGGCTGCCTAAGCGGGTATTTTATTCGTGGAACTTCTCCCGGGCCTTGCGCTGTTGCCGCTCAAGCTTGGCTTCCGCCTCGGTCCGCCGCTGACCGATGATGCGCATCTGGTGGGTGGTCGGGTGTTCGTATTCCTCCACGAAAGCGCCCTTTTCCCTGGGAAGGCTTTGGCGGGCAGCCGGGGACACGAGCTTTTGGTCGTCGTTTTCGCTCATGTCAAAATCGTCCCACCGGGCGGCTGTCTCCAAAAGAGGTTCAATCCGCGGTGCTGCAAAATAGGCGCGACATCCCGGTTTTCGGACCGGGATGTCGCGTGGCACTGACTGATCCAGCGAAGTCAGCCGAGGTTCAGCGCCGTCCAGGAGACGGGAGGCAGGGTGATTTCGACGACGCCGTTGCGCACGGCGGCGCTCTTGTTCGGCTGCAAGCCCACGCGGTCCCGATCCTCGAGTGTGTTCTTGGCGTAGACGTCCGCGTCCGAAAGCGTCTGGGCACCCAGGACGATTGCGCCGTCAAGCGCCGTCAAGTCGATGGTGACTGTTGCTTCGTCAGTCCGTGATCGGTTGACCAGGAAGACCGACGTCGCAGCTGCGTCCGCGTCGTGGGTCGCGACGGCGTCGATGAGCGGGACGGTGCCGTAGGCCTCCGTGCTGTATGTGTCCGCTTCCAGCCTCACATCCAGGGCGACTCCCTTGGCCAGATTGGATGTCAATGCGAACGGGAAGAAGGTGGTCTGCTTCCACGCCGGCCCCCCGGGTTCGGTCATGATGGGAGCGATCACGTTGACCAGCTGCGCGAGGGAGGCGGAGGTGACACGGTCGGCGTGCTTGAGCAATGAGATCAGCAGGTTGCCGAAGACGACGGCGTCGGCCACGGAATACGCGTCCTCGAGCAGCCGTGGCGCCTTGGGCCAGTTGTCCAGCCCTGCGATTTTGTCGACCTTATGGAACCGCTCGAGGTACCACACATTCCATTCGTCGAAGGAAATGTTGATGGTCTTCGTGCTCCCGTTGACCGCCTTGACGTGGTCCGCTGTTGCCACAACGGATTCAATGAAGTGGTCCATGTCGGTAGCGGAAGCAAGGAACGAGTCCAGGTCACCGTTCTTTTCCTCGTAGTAGGCGTGGCACGAGATGTAGTCGACGTCCTCGTAGGAGTGGGTGAGTACTACGCGCTCCCATTCTCCGAAGGTGGGCATATGGGCGCTGGATGAGCCACAGACCACGAGTTCAACTGAAGGATCCAGCTGGCGCATTGCCTTCGCGGTCTGCGATGCGATTTTGCCGTAGTCGTCAGCGGAGCGATGGCCCAACTGCCACGGGCCGTCCATTTCATTGCCGAGGCACCACATTTTGACGCCGAAAGGCTCCGCCCGGCCATGAGCGGCGCGGCGGTCCGACAGCTCCGTCCCGGAGCGGATGTTGGAGTACTCCAACAGGTCCAAAGCTTCCAGCGTGCCCCGGGTGCCGAGGTTGACGGCCAGCATGAGTTCGCTGCCCACCTTCTCCAGCCATGTGCTGAACTCGTGCATGCCGATCTCGTTGGTTTCGGTGGAGTGCCAAGCGAGGTCAAGGCGGCGGGGGCGGTGTTCCTTGGGTCCAACACTGTCCTCCCAGCGGAACCCGGAGACGAAGTTGCCGCCCGGGTAGCGGATGGTGGAGACACCGAGTTCCTTGACGAGCTCAATCACGTCAGTGCGGAAACCGTCTGCGTCGGCGTTGGGGTGAGCGGGTTCGTAGATGCCGTCGTAGACACAGCGTCCAAGGTGTTCAACAAACGAACCGAAGAGACGGGGATTGACAGTACCCACTGCGAATTGTGGGTCGATCGTAAGGCGTGCGGAAACCATTGTCTGCTTTCAGTGAGAGGTAGCGGAAAGAGAAGGGGTGCTTTGAATGCCTATTTGAGGCTGCCGAGAGACAGGCCGCCCTGCCAGTACTTATGCAGGGTGAGGAATGCCACCACGAGGGGAATGATGGAAATGAACGAACCGACCACAATCAGGCTCCAGAGCGAGTGGCCACCCCCGTTGTTGGACGAAGCCAGCTGCTCCCAGAGGCCTATGCCCACCGTGAGTGGATAGAGCCTCTCCGTGGACAACATGGCCAAGGGCAGGAAGTAGTTGTTCCAGGTCCCGACGACCGAAAGCAGCAGGACAGTCACGAGCGCCGGCCGAAGCAAGGGCAGGGAGACTTGGAAAAAGGTGCGCAGTTCACCGGCTCCGTCCACCCTGGCCGCGTCGAGCAACTCATCGGGCACGGCTTCTGCGGTGTAAACCCGCATCAGGTAGACGCCGAAGGGGCTTAGCAGGGACGGCAGGATGACCGCCCACACGGTATCTGTGAGCTTGAGGTTGGACATCAGGATGAATGTCGGGATGACCAGCGCCGTCATGGGGACCATCACGGCGCCGAGCAGCAACGCGAACGTAAGGTTCCGGCCCCGGAACTTGTACTTGGCGAAGCCGTAACCGGCCAGGACCGAGATTGCCGTCGCTCCCAAGCCGCCGCTGACAGCGTAGAGCAGCGAATTACCGAGCCACCGCACATACTCCCCGCCGTTGTAGGCGAAAAGCTCCTGGATGTTTGCGATCAGGTTGAAATTCTTGTCGAACCACATAGCGCCGGAAGAGCCGGCAAAAAGCCCTTGTGCATCCTTCGTGCTGGCAACGAACAGCCACCAAATGGGAGCCAGGAAATACAGGACCAGGACGCCCAGAAAGACATGAGCCACAACGTTGCGGCGACGGGGCCGCGACAACCGGGTTGTAGCCGGGAGATGTGTTGTTAGTGCGCTCATGAGAGATTGCTCCCTTTCTTGCGGGTCGCGAACATGAAGATATACACCGCGATGAAGACGACGATGCCAAGGGAGAAGGAGATGGCCGAGGCGTAGTTGAACTGGGCATATCCGAAGGCCAAGTTGAACGCGTAGATGTTCGGGGTGAAATCCGGGGTGATGCTGCCGTTCGCTACCGGCCCTAGGATTTGCGGCTCGGAGAAGAACTGCAGCGTCCCGATCAGCGCAAAGATAAGAATGAGCACCAGCGCCGAAGAAACGAGGGGTATTTTGATGCGAAAAGCAACTTGCCTTTCGGAGGCGCCATCAATCTTGGCGGCCTCGTAGAGCGTCGGATCAATTCCCTGCAATGCCGCGTAAATGATGATCATGTAATAGCCGGCCCATTGCCACGTCACAACGTTGAGCAGGCCATAGAAGACGTTGTCCTGGCTGAGCAGGAAAGGCGCCGGCGCGTGGAACAAGGAGAAAAGCTGCTCAAGCGGGCCGAATGTCGGACTGTAGAGAAACCCCCACATCAGGGCGCCGATGACCGCGGGCACTGCGTACGGCAGGAAGATCATCAGCCGGGAGAACCTGGCGAGCCGGGTGGTGAGGTGGTCGAGCACGAGCGCGGCCGCGAGGGAGACTGCCATTTGGACCGGGATAAGGACCAAGGAGAAGCGGACCACGAACCAGACGCCCTTGAGGAACTGTGGATCCGAGAAAGCGTGGAGATAGTTCTCCAAACCGCTGAACCGCGTACCTGTCGCCAGGCCCTTGGTGAACAGGCTGAGGTAGAGTGCGTAAGCAAGCGGAGCCAGAAGGAACGCCACGAAAACCACGCCGAACGGTGCGATGAAGAGCCACCCGGTCCGGGCGCGCCGTGCATTCATCTTGTCGCTGCGGGTGCGGGTTCTGCGTTCGGGCGGGGGCGGGGGATTCACCGTGTCCGGTCTGGAAGTATGCGGCAACGACGTCACCGTTGACCCGTGAACTGCCATAAGTTGTCCTGCAACTTTCTATCGATCGATTCCGTCCCGTTCTGCCCGGCCGCGGGGCCGGGCGAAACGGGAGGAGTTGTCAGTTGACCGTGAACCCTTGGCTCTTCGCGTAGTTCACCATGATGCCTTGCAGCTCGGTGGCTGCTTCGTCCCCGCTGACTTTGCCGGCGTTGATCTTGACCGTCTCGGCCTGCAGTTGTGCGTAGTAGTAGACACTGAACGGGCTATAACTGAATCCCTTGTAGGCATTCTCGGCCGGGATGTAGATGTCCTTGTTTGCAGTCTGCCCGCCAAAGAAATCGACCGCGTTGTTGGTGAACGCATCCGACTTCAGCACATTTTGGTTGAGCGGGAAGATTGTCTGGGTCTTCCAGCCATCCGTGAGGGAGGCGTCGTCGGCGTAGAGGCCCTTGGCGACTTCGGCGGCGAGCTTCTGGTCACCCGCCTGCGAGGTGACGGCAAAGGTGGATCCTCCCCAGTTCACTGAGACGGGGTTGCTTGGATCCCACTGGGGGAGCGGCGCAGCGGCGAATGTTCCTTTCTCGTTGCCCTTACCCACTCCGGATCCGGTGAGGTAGCCGGGAGCCCAAGCCGCGGAGATGTACGTGGCGTACTTGCCGCCGATCATTCCTGAGATGTAGTCGGTGGTGAACTGGTCCTGGGTGGCCACCAGACCCTTCTTCACGAGCGCGGCCCAGTAGTTCAGCACGTCCTTGGCCGGCTGGCTGTCGAGGTGAATGGAGATGTTCTTCTGGTCCGCCAGGTCATAAGTGAAGGGAACGGCGCCCTTTTGGGCCATGAGGGCGGTCAGGGCGGCAGGAACATTGCTGCCAAGATCTCCGAATGCAGGGCCGCCGGCGTCCTTGACCTTTTGCGCGGCCGTTTCGTACTCCGCCCAGGTCGTCGGCGGCTTGATGCCGTACTTGTCCAGCACATCCTTGCGGTAGATCATGCCCATGGGCCCGCCGTCGACCGGAATCGCGTAGACCGAATCGCCTTGCGAGACGTCCTTCCAGGAGCCGGCGCTGAAGTTCTTCTTGACGTCTCCGGCGCCGTACTTGCTCAGGTCGACGAGTGCGTTCTGCAATTCAAAACCCGTCAGCTGGTCGGCCTCGAGCATGATCACGTCAGGGGCTCCCTTGCCGGCCTGGATAGCGGTTTGGAACTTCGCATACTCCGGGCCGCCTTGGCCTGCCACGGTCCAGCAGACCTGGACGTCGGTGTGGGAGTTGTTGAAGTTGTCCACGACCGTGGCCATGTTCGGGTACCACGCCCACACGGAGACCTTCGGAGCGTCGGCATGGACGATCTTGTTGGTGCAATTGGTGATGTTAGAGCCCGCGCTTGCGGCATCCGCGCCGCCACTGCACCCGGCCATTGTGGCGGCCAAGGCAGCGACTGATACTGCTGCTGCGATTGCTTTCTTGTTCACGTAGTTTCCCTTCGGTCGTGCATGGACGTCGTCGTCGGAGGTAGAGCAGTGAGGGTAGGCCGTCCTCCAGCCAATGGATGCTGGTGGGGGCCCGGACGGACTCGGAGGTTGGGGCGAGAGGAGATTCCCAGGCTTTTACATCGATGTAAGTAATCGTTGTAAATCCATGATGCTGTGACCCGACTTACATGTCAAGAAGAAATTAGGCGGAGTCTTCGGCGGACTTAATCGCAGTGGACTCCCGGCTGATGACCTTGAAATCCGCTTCAAACTCGCGGGCGGGCGTTGCTTCGGCCGCGCCGTCGATCCGTTCCAGGAGCATCGCGACGGCGGTCTCGGCGATCTGCCGCCGGCCCGGATCTATGGTCGACAACGTCGGTAACGAATACCGGGTCTCGTCGATGTCGTCGAAACCGATAATGGCGATATCCTCGGGGATTCTCAGTCCAGCGTCCTGCATGACACGCATGGCACCCAGGGCGATGGAGTCGTTGAATGCGACGACGCCATCGAACTCGAGCCCGGACTCCAAGACCTGCCGCATGGCTTGGGCGCCGTCGGACCGGTGCCATGACTGGACATCGATAGCCAGTTCGTCCCGGTAATCCAGTCCCGCGTTCTGCAAGGCGCGGCGGTAACCTTCCAGACGGAGCCCGGCTGAGCCGATGACTTCATTTCGATGGGCGCCAAAGGCGAGTAGTTTCGTTCGTCCCCGCTGCAGGAGGTGTTTCGTAGCTGCTTGCGAAGCCTCAATGTTTTGCATGGTCACGTGGTCCGTGGGGCCATGAAAAATCCGCTCACCCAGGAGGACCATGGGCGTCGGAATATCAATGAGGCCCACGTCCTCCTGGCCCAGGCCAAGCACGCTGTACAAGACGCCATCGACCATTCGCATCCGGGGGCCATGGAGGATCTCCAGCTCGCGTGTCCGTGAGCCTCCGCTTTGTTCGATGATCACGACCTTCCCGCGCTTTGAGGCGGCCGTCATCACGGCGTCTGCAAGTTCGGCAAAGTATGCGTTCTTCAGATCCGGGATGATGAGGCTGATGACATCCGTGCGTCCGGACCGTAACCCGCGGGCCGAGAGATTGGGCTGATAGCCGAGTTTCTCGATGGCCAGCAAAACCCGCTCGCGGGTCTCGGCTTTGATGTTTGGATGGTCATTGATGACGTTGGATACCGTCTTGATTGACACATCGGCCGCCTGGGCCACGTCCCGCATGGTAACTGCCACTTTTCCTTCTTCCGCGCACGTCGGCGTCCGTCCTTAGCTGAAGATTACAACGTTGGAAAGACTTTGGGTCGGAATGAAATGGGCGGATGATGACTGAATGAGCGAAGACAGCGGTTCACGACAGGATTTCTTCACCCGGTTCACCACCAAGGTGGCCAAAGTTCTCGGCCACGCCTGGGTCTTCAGCGCGGCAGTAATCATTCTCATCGTCTGGGCGTTTACGGGGCCACTCTTGGGATTTTCGGATACCTGGCAGTTGGTCATCAATACCGGCACCACCATCGTGACGTTTTTGATGGTCTTCATCATCCAAAACACCCAAAACAGAGACAGTGCCGCCCTCCATGTGAAGCTCGACGCCGTGATGCGTGAACTCCGGATCACCAACTCCAAGCTTTATGAAGCTGAAGACGAAGGCGAGAAGGAACTGGAGGAGCAGCGCCGACGCATCGAGCAGGATGCCGAGTCCGATTAACCTGATCGGGGTCTTGGAGTGCCTGCAGTTCCTACATCAGCCATTGGACTGAGACGTTCATGGCGAACAAGGCATTTGTCAGGGGAGCGAGTATCGACTCGTCGGCCTCCATCCGGTGCAGGGTCTCGACGAATTCTTCTATCTGAATTGTGGTGAACCCGCCGTCCCGGAGTTGCTGGATGGCAAGCTCGGTGTTCTGTTTCCGGGTGTTGCTGAATCGCGGGTTTACCTCTGGCTGTACCGGTTCCGAATCCATTGCCTTTACTTGTCCCCAACTTCCCTGTCCGCAGGACGCCCATTGCAAGGGTATTCATGCATTACAAATGCTACTATCCCAGGCCTTGTCGGGTGCATTGCGGGTACCTGTATGAACAGCCTCTCTCTTCGGCGCCAGGAGCCACTAGCGCTTCGCCAGCCAATAGCATGGGTCAATGATGGATAAGTCGTCGGATTCTGGCGCGCTGACACACGAGGTGGCCCGTGACCCACGCCGCGTGCACTGGATGGAACTGTTCTTCGACCTCGTCTTTGTGGCCTTCGTCGGGCAGCTTGCCCGCGGGATCCACGGCGATCCTGGATGGGCTGAATTCGGTACGTTCGTCCTGCTTTTCTTCCCGGCGTGGTGGGCCTGGGTGAACATCGTTTCCGTCGTCAACCTCCTGCCTGGTTTGTCGTCCCGGGCGCTGGGCATCGCAATGCTCGCTGCCATGGCAGCGGCGAGCGTGATGGCCGCCGCCGCGCCCGGGGCCTTTGGCGAACGGGCCTGGGCCTTTTCGCTGGCCAATGCTGCCATTCGCGTGGTCCTGCTGATCTTGTGGCTGTACCAGCACCGCGGGAATTCGTCCGAAACTCCGTGGCGCATCTGGATCTACAACGGCGGCACTGCCGTCCTCTGGCTCATCTCAGCCTCTTTGCCGCTCCACATCGCTGTCATTCTGTGGGCTGCCGCGATCGTCGTCGAGGTTGGAATGATGACGCTTAGCGCGCGCCTTTGGCCAGACCGGGGTATCGGCGGGATCAACATCGAGCACGCATCTGAGCGGCTTGGCTTGTTCGTCATCATTGTCCTCGGCGAGTCCATCTTCACGATCGTCACCGAGGTGTCTGACGATTGGGGCCCGGGCGCAGGCCTGCTCGGTGCGCTCGGATTCCTCGTTGTTGCCTTGCTCGGCTGGGCATTCTTCCAATACGGCACGGGGACAATCACAGCAGGGCTCGAGCGACTGCAGGCCCGGTCCGATTTTGCCGGGATACTTCAGACCACCTTGTTCATGCCGTTCCTCCTGGTGGTGGGGGTGACCGCGATCGCCGGGGCGATCGCGACAGCCATTCCAGCACCCTACGAGCACTTGCCGTTCGGTTCCGGGATTTCGCTCGGCGGAGGCCTGGCCCTCTTCTATGCGTGCAATGCGATCGTGTCGCTCCGCTACGGTCAGCCTCCGCGCGCAGTGCTGCCATGGGCCGTGCCTACAGTGGTGACCGCCGTCTTGCTCATACCCGTGAGCGTTGTGGTTCCCGCCGCCGTCGTTTTGGGCCTTGCCGTGATTGTCCTGCTCCTCGTCACGGCCTACGTGGAGATACAAAGGCGACGGCGGCACTACCCAACTAGCTGACAGTTGTTGTCGTTCTGGGGCCTCAAAACGACAACAACTGCTAGTCAGTTGGGTCAGCCGTTGATCACCTGGGGCACACCGAGGGCTTTGAGGCCTTCGACGCCGAATTCGAGGCCGTAGCCGGATTGCTTGGCGCCGCCGAAGGGGATGCGGGGGTCGACGTTGCCGTGCTTGTTAATCCAGACCGTGCCGGCCTCAAGGCGTGCCGCGACCTCGCGGGCGGCTTCCTGGTCCGCGGACCAGACGGAGGCGCCGAGTCCGACGTCGAGCGCGTTCGCCTTGGCGATGGCCTCGTCAACGCTCTTGTAGCGAATGATGGGCAGGGCGGGGCCGAACTGTTCCTCAACCACGAGGGGGTTGTCGTCGTCGATGTCGGCCACGAGGGTGGTGGGGTAGAAGTAGCCGGGCTGGCCGTCGTCGGGGTTGCCGCCGAGCAGGATGCGGGCGCCGGAGTCGCGGGCGGCGTCCACGAGTTTCGCGACGATGTCGTATTGCTGCCGGTTCTGCAGCGGTCCAAGCACGTTCGCCTCGTCCAAACCAACGCCCATGGGCATAGCGGCGGCAACGGCAGCAAGTTCGGAGCACACCGCCTCATACAGGGAGTCGTGTACGTAGAGGCGCTTGAGCGCGGCACAGGTCTGGCCGGTGTTGATGAAGGCGCCCCAGAAGAGGCCCTCGGCGATTGTCTTGGGGTCGGCGTCGGGCAGGACGATGCCGGCGTCGTTTCCGCCGAGTTCGAGGGTGAGGCGCTTCACCGTGTCCGCGCTGGAGCGGATGATCGCTTTGCCGGTGGCGGTGGAACCGGTGAACATGACCTTGCCGATGGCGGGGTGTGAAGCCAGCGCCTCGCCGACGTCGCGGCCGCCGGAGACCACGGTGAGGAGGCCCTCGGGAAGCTCTTCGTTGATCACGGCGGCCAGTGCGAGCACGGACAGGGGCGTGTATTCGGAGGGCTTGACGACGACGGCGTTGCCCATGCGCAGGGCGGGGGCGATCTGCCAGATGGTGATCATCATGGGCCAGTTCCAGGGTCCGATCGCGCCGACGACGCCGATGGGCCGGTAGTGCAGCTCGGCGCGTGTTTCGCCGTCGTCCACCACGGTTTCCGGGTCCAGGGGCGTGCCGGCAGTGGCGCGCAGCCAGGCGGCGCAGGCGCCGACTTCGAAGCGGGCGTTGGGGCCGTTCAGCGGCTTGCCCTGCTCGCGGGAGAGCAGGCGGGCGAGTTCCTCGGCGGAGCGCTCGACGGCGTCGGCGGCCCTGAGCAGCGCGGCGGACCGGGCGTCGTGTCCCAGCGCAGCCCACGCGGGTTGGGCCGCCTCGGCGGCGGCGATGGCGCGCTCCAGGTCCTCGACGGTGTGCACGGGAGCCTCGCCGACGGCGGTACCGGTGGCAGGGTCGAGGATGGTCCGGGTTTCGCCGGTGGTCGGGGTGATTGAAGCCAGAAGGGTTTCCAAGGGTTTGCTCCACTCTGAGTTGGTATTGGTTTCGAAGGACAACGTTCTAGGCGTCAGACGGCCATCAGGACCATGGCGCCCAGGGCACCCGCTGAAGAGAAGGCCTCAAGGGATGCAGATGCGTGTCGACGGTGTCCACGGCTGTTTCGCCGCAGCGTTCGGGCCGCCAGGACGACTGAGTAGGCGATGACCCCAGCCGCGAGGGCAACTGCCAGGACCGGGTTCGCTCCGCCAGGTCCCGAATGCGCATGTGTTGGGTGTATCGAACTGGAGGGGGCGGAGGGAAGGGTTGTGACGAAGATGGCGAACATGGCCACCATGGACAAGGAGCGGTGTATTTCCATGCCGCCGCGTCGCTCCCTGGGCAGGAGCACCAGTGGAAGAGGCGACGTAAGGAGAAGCAGCAGTCCCCACACGACGCCCGGAACAATGCCGGGCCCGACGGTCGTGTCAGCCATCGCCACCAGCATAAGCGCCATCGGTCCCCACTGGCTGAGGTTCCTGACCAGGCCTTCGCGCATCGGGCTCCAAATTCCGAGGGCGCAGCAGGCCAGCATGACCAACGAAAGGGTTATGTGCATGTCGTTCACCGATCGGCAGTCCAGTCGCTACAAGTCTTCTTCGGCCCCGAGGTGCACAGCCGCCGGCCCCTCTTCGCCGTGCCCGATGCGCCTATACACGGCGGGATTGCTTCGGCGGAGGCGGAATGCCCAAGCGACCCCCACCAATCCGGGCACGATGATCGTCGCCGGCAGGATGAACGTCAAGGCATTGGTCTCGTTTTGGCCCAGCAGGACGTTGAAGTTGACCACGATCAGAACGAAAATCACGGCCAAGAGCATGAACCCCAGGGCAGGGGCGATCACGCGGGTCCAGATTCCAGCGTCATGCCTGTTCTTACGGAAGAATCCAATGACGGCCAGCGAAACAACGGTCATCAAGAGGACAAGTCCCATCGCGCCGTCGTTCGTCAGCCACGTGAACATGGTCAGGACAGGGTAGAGATCACCGAGTGACGATCCGGTCCCGGCGATTGCGAACGCCACCGTGACCACGACTGCGATGACCGTCTGGGCGATCGACCCGGCGTAAGGTGCGCCGCTGTGCCGCCGGACTGCCCCTAGCTTTCGGGGGAGGACTTGTTCCCGGCCCAAGGAGAAGAAATAGCGCGCTGCGGCATTGTGGAAGCTGACGAGGGCTGCAAAAAGGCTGGTGACGAAGAGCAAGCGGGCCAGGTCGGCGAGAAGGACGCCGGCATGGTCACTGAGGAAGCCGAACATCAGGTCCGGTCCTTGTTTCGCGGAGGCGTCCACCACGGCTGACGGTCCGGTTCCGACCGCCATGGCCCAGGAGGAAACAGCGTAGAAGAGCGCGATGATCGCGACGGCAGTGTAGGTGGCCCGGGCGACGGTGTGCTTGGGGTCCTTGCTTTCCTCGCCGTAGATCGCTGCCGATTCGAATCCCATGAATGCAGCGATGCCGAAGGAGAGGACCGCCCCGACGCCCGGCACAAAGAGGCTCTGCGGGCTGAGCGGTGCTCCGCTGACTCCCTCGGGTGCCACGGCAAAGGAGACGACGTCGTAGACAATCACCACGAGGAACTCCAGGCCGACGAGCACCCCGAGGACCTTCGCTGACAGATCCACCCGGTTCACCCCGAGGAAAGCGACGACGGCGATGCAGGCCAGCACCGGAATCCACCAGGGGACAGTGACGCCGAAGCGTTCGTTGATCAGGCTTGAGACGGTGAAGCCGAAGAGACCATAGATGCCGACTTGCATCACGTTGTAGGCCATCAGGGCCACCATGGAAACCCCGACGCCGACCGGCCGGGAGATGCCCTGGGCTACGTAGGAATAGAAGGCGCCGGCGTTGACGACGTACCGGCTCATTGCCGCGTAGCCGACGGCGAACACGGCGAGGGTTCCGCCGAGTAGGAGAAAGGACAGCGGCACGCCGGTGACCCCGGTCACGGCAAACGTCGTCGTCACGCCGCCGGCGAGGACGGTGAGCGGAGCAGAGGCGGCGATGATCATGAAGGTCACCGCGGGGACGCCGAGACGGCGCCGATGGTGATGCGGGTGGCCCACCTGAGTGGTCTCTTTCCCGGTTGTTAAACTCATTTCTGGGCCTCCATGTGGCAGTGGCCGCCTTCGGCGGGCTTCGATGCGGGGACGTCGAGGACGGGGCTCCGATCGAAGAAGCCTTCGGGCCGCAGTTTGAATCCCACCGTGTCGACGGGCATGATCGGCCAGTCTTCGGGGCGGGGGAAGTGGGTCAGCCCGAAGGTGTGCCACACGACGATGTCTTGCCCGTTGATGTCCCTGTTGCGGGCAATGTAGGACGGCAATCCGGCTCCTCCGCAGTGCTGATTGACGAAGTCGCCGCTGGGGTAGCGCTCATTCTCGTCGTAGCGGGTCACCCACAGGTCCTTCGTAGCGAAGGCTGCACGCCGGGCGATGGACGATTGGGGGTCGGCCAGGAGCATGGGATGCCCTTGTCCATGGAGCTTGTACCCCACAGGGTCGCCCAGGCGGTTGAGTGATTCGGGATTGGAAATGATCCAGGCCCGCCCGGCCGCCATGTCGGACTCGCGCACTGCCTCCGCTTCGCTCTTGAGCACAGTCCGACGGCGCGCGAAGGCGTTGCCGCGTTCGTTGCCTTCTCCCATGGGTACGCGCACGGCGTCCTCTTCCTCGACCCTGTTGCTCAGGCCGTCGATGGCGAAGTCCAGTCGGGCGCTGAAGAGGTGCTGATGGAAGGGAGCGCCAAGGCCCGGAGCGAGCTCCGAGGCGTACGGGTAGCCTTTTCCGGGGTGGGCGCTTGTGAAGACGACACCGGTGGCCTTGGCTTCGAACTCGATGGTGCCGTCGAGGTAGAGGTACCAGTAGAAGCCATAGTCGTAGTTGCCGATGGTGGTGAAGAAGCTGATGACGAGCCTGCGGTTTCGGCGGGTGTAGTTCACGCCGCTCCAGAGGTCGCTGTGCTTGGCGAGGATGCTCCAGTCCTCTTCGTGCATGCAGATGCCGTTGCGGATTTCCCGTGGCCGGCCGAACGAGTCGCTCACTACCGGGCTGAGGTAGGTGATTTCGCCGAGGCAATCGCAGCCGAGCTCGAGCGAGTTGGCGTATTGGCCCACGAGGTATTCGCCGGTATCGAAGTAGTTCTGCCAGGAGCGCACGGGGGAGGGGTCGCCGTAAGGGACCACCATTTCGGCGATCGAAGCGCGCTTGAGGATACTGCGACGGCGATCGACGTCGTCGAACGCTACATTGTGCAGGACAACGCCTTCCCGGACATCGAAGCCGATGTCCAGGCTCCACTTTTCCCACTCGACGTGGTTTCCATTGGTGACGGTGAAGCTCGGGCCTTCCGGCTGGGTGATATGGATCGGTTTCTGGGTGGTGCGCATCGGCCCGGTCAGCTCAGGGTCGGTAAAGTTGCCGTGTTCTTGCGGCACCGGGACGGCGCCGAAATCCAGGACTTGGTCGACCGTCTTGCTGACGACGTCGACGTAGGCGACCAGTCCATCCACAGGGTGGGCCCAGGCGCTGTCGCCGGGGAACTCTTGGACGAAAGCCAAGCCGCGCAGGATCCGGCGGCCTTTCTCCTCCGGGTACTCAAAGACCCCGGCTGACAGGGGAGCGACCCTGACTTTGCTGACGTCGAGATTCCGGTCAGCCAAGGCCTTGAGCCACCGTTCGTCCTGGGCGAGGATCTCTTCGACCACCTCGAATTCTTCTTCGATGACAGGAAGCTCGCCCGTCACTGACGTATCGAGTTCGACTTTCGAGACGACTTCCTGGTGTGTCACAGAGACCACGACGTCCTGTGCGGCACCGGATGAAACGTTATGTAGGAACGCCCTGAACCTGCGGTCCACAGCCTCCGCATTCCGCGGTGGCTCAAGGAGGCCAAGGTAGGCGATCCGGATGGATTCGTCGAAGAGTCCGGCGTCGGCCAAAATGCCCCTGACGGCCGTGATGTCTTCGGCACTGGTCAAGGCATACGGAGACAGTCCGGCAATCTCAGCCATGTCGGCGATTTCTGGAGAGGAGGTTGTGCTCATGGAAGGCCTTTGTGAGTGGCGGTTTATTTTCTATGTGTGTAGAGAATAGCATCGTGTAATCTGAGTCACAACGGTTGTAGAAAAAAGATTTGGGGAAAGAGTGCCGAAGATCGTAGACCACGATAAGCGCCGGGTGGAGCTGGTCGAAGCCACGTGGCGGATCATCGCCAGCCGGGGGATCGAGGGTGCCACGATGCGCGAGATAGCAACGGAAGCGGGCTTTGCCAACGGTGCGCTCAAGCCGTACTTCCCTACGAAAGACGATCTCTTGACGTTCGCTTTCGGCCACGTCTTCAACCAGACGAATACCCGCATGAGCGACTCCACTGCCGGCCAGCGGGGCCTGTCTGCGTTGCGCAGCTATTGCCATGAAATTTTGCCGCTCGACGCCGAGAGGCTCAACGAGGCGCGAATCGCGATTGCCTTCTGGCAGCGCGCATTGACGGACCCGGCGAAGGCCGCCCTGCATGATTCCTCGATGGAGCAATGGCGTGAGGCCCTGTTCGACAAGCTCCGTGAAGCCAGGGAGCTAGGCGAACTGAAGGAGGGGCTGAACGATGACGACATCGTCGGCGGGATCATGACATTCGCGCTCGGTGCCCAAATCACGGCCACGCTGACGCCGGAACACCACTCAGCGGATCAGTTGCGGTCCCAGCTGGAGACCTATATATCGCTCATTTCATCCGAAAAGGACGCTCTCGTGCCAGCGGCCGGATCGAAAGGATCCGCTTAGCGGCGCAAGGTGCTCTGCCGCGCAACGAGTTCCGGCGTGAACACCACTTGGCTGTGGACGTGGCCGGGTTCGGCGTCGATTTCTTCAAACAGGAGCTGGGCGGCACGCTCGCCGATCAGCTGCCTCGGTTGACTGATGGAGCTGAGTGGGATGCTCGACTGCGAAGCGAAATCGATGTCGTCGAACCCTACGATGGCGATGTCCTCGGGCACGCGGAGCCCGTTCGCGGCGAAGGATTGCAAGAGCCCCAGCGCCAACTGATCGTTGGCGGCAAACACGGCATCCGGGCGCTTGTCGGGCTGGAGATTCCCGATGAGATCTCCGATCCGGCGCCCGCGCTCGAATTTCAGGTCCGGGGTTTCGAACAGTTGAAGCGGGACTCCCGCACGGGTTGCCGCGTCGGCGGCACCCCGGTACCGGTCCTCGACCTGCTGCAGCGTGAAAGGGCCGCCGACGAATGCCGGGCGCACTGAACCGACGCTGACGAGATGCTCCAGGGCCGTGGCGCCGCCGGCGACGTCGTCCACTGAAACCGAGCAGAACTGGTCCGTGCTTGCGAGCCTGTCGACGAGTACAGAAGGGATACCCCGGTCGCGCATTCTTTCGAGCCGTTGAAGAACTTGCCCGAACGGAGTGATGAGAACGCCTTGGACCCGCTGCTGCTCGAACAGGTCCAGGTAGGCCTGCTCGCGGCCGGCATCTTCGGCGCTGTTGGCCAGTATCAGGGAGTGCTTGTGGTCTTCGGCGACGTTCTCAGCCCCCAAAGCGACATCCGTGAAGAAGGGGTTGCGCACGTCCAACACCAGCATGCCGAGGCTCCTGGTGGATCCGGACCGCAGTGAGCGGGCTGATTCGTTGCGCACGAATCCCAGCTCCTCGATGGCGGCAAGAACGCGGGTCCTCTTGTCGAACGAGACTTGGTCAGGCCGGTTGAGGACATTCGACACTGTGCCAACCGAAACTCTCGCAAGGGCGGCGACGTCTGTCAGCTTTGCTCCCGGGCCGCTTGGCACGCTCAACCTCCCAATTGATGAATCGAATCAAACTGTTTCATCCATATTACGTGCCTCGACTGGCGATCCGGGTGTTTGTCTGTTGACACGCAGCGAAAGTGGCCCTACCGTGTGAGTAGATTCTTGAATGAATCGATTCAAGACGGAATCGATTCAAGAAGGCACTGCTGTTCGAAGACGACGCACAGGCAACAGAAGGAACACAATCATGAACACCACGGAAACGGCCCTGGGTCGCCTCGGGGAACTGGCCATCGAGGTTCCCTCGTGGGCCTATGGCAACTCGGGCACGCGCTTCAAGGTGTTCGGCACGCCCGGCACCCCGCGGTCCATCCAGGAGAAGCTGGCCGACGCCGCGAAAGTCCACGAGCTGACGGGCCTTGCGCCGACCGTGGCACTGCACATCCCGTGGGACAAGGTGGACGATTACTCCGCACTCCGCGGGTATGCGGCGGACCTCGGCGTCGGGCTGGGGACCATCAACTCGAATACGTTCCAGGACGACGAATACAAGTACGGTTCCCTGACGTCCTCCGACGCCGCGGTGCGCCGCCGGGCCATCGATCATCACCTCGAGTGCATCGAGATCATGCACGCCACGGGTTCGAGGGACTTGAAGATCTGGCTGGCTGACGGCACAAACTATCCGGGCCAGGACGACATGCGCGGCCGCCAGGACCGCCTGGCGGAATCCCTTCAGGAAATCTACGCGGGCCTCGGCGAAAGCCAGCGCCTGGTGCTGGAGTACAAGTTCTTCGAGCCGGCTTTCTACCACACCGACGTTCCGGACTGGGGTACGTCCTACGCCCAAACCCTGGCGCTGGGGGAGAAGGCCTTCGTGTGCCTGGACACCGGCCATCATGCCCCGGGTACCAACATCGAGTTCATCGTCATGCAGCTGTTGCGCCTGGGCAAGCTGGGCTCCTTCGACTTCAACTCGCGCTTCTATGCCGACGATGACCTGATCGTCGGTGCCGCGGATCCTTTCCAGTTGTTCCGCATCATGCACGAGGTCATCCGTGGAGGCGGCTTCGGAAAGGATTCGGGCGTCGCCTTGATGCTGGACCAGTGCCACAACCTGGAAGAGAAGATTCCGGGCCAGATCCGCTCCGTGCTCAACGTCCAGGAAATGACGGCGCGCGCCCTGCTCATCGACACGGACGCACTGGCCGAGGCGCAGCGCGAAGGGGATGTCCTGGCCGCCAACGGCATCTTCAACGATGCCTTCTACACGGATGTCCGGCCGGTCCTGGCCGAGTGGCGCGAATCGCGCGGCCTGCCGGCAGACCCGATGACGGCGTTCAAGGCGAGTGGTTACCAGAAGAAGATCAACGAGGACCGCGTGGGCGGTCAGCAAGCCGGATGGGGCGCTTAGGCATGAACACGCAGAACACAACAAACAAGACAGTTGAAGAACTGATCACCCGTTCCAACCGCCTGGGCGCGGACAAGCGGAACACCAATTTCGCCGGCGGAAACACCTCCGCCAAGGGCACGGAGACGGACCCGGTCACCGGGGAGGACGTCGAACTGTTGTGGGTCAAGGGTTCCGGCGGGGACCTGGGAACCCTGAAGGCCGAAAACCTGGCGGTTTTGCGGCTGGACCGGCTGCAGGCACTCAAGGCCGTTTACCCCGGCGTCGAGCGCGAAGACGAAATGGTGGCCGCCTTCGATTACTGCCTGTTCGGCAAGGGCGGCGCCGCGCCGTCGATCGATACCGCGATGCACGGGCTCGTGGACGCCGCGCACGTGGACCACCTGCACCCGGACTCCGGCATCGCGATTGCGACGGCGGTGGACGGCGAAGCGCTGACCTCCAAGGTCTTCGGCGAGAAGGTCGTGTGGGTTCCCTGGCGCCGCCCGGGCTTCCAGCTGGGACTGGACATTGCCGCGATCAAGGAAGCCAACCCGCAGGCCATCGGCACCATCCTGGGCGGCCACGGCATCACCGCCTGGGGCGCCACGAGCGAGGAAGCCGAAGCCAACTCCCTCTGGATCATCGAGCAGGCCGAACGCTACATCGCGGAGAACGGCAAAGCCGAGCCTTTCGGCGCCAAGCTTCCCGGCTACGCCGCACTCCCGGAAGCCGAGCGTCGTGCCAAAGCGGCAGCGCTGGCTCCCGCCATCCGCGGCCTCGCCTCGGCCGACAAGCCGCAGGTGGGCCACTTCAGCGACGATCCGCGTGTCCTGGAGTTCCTCGAAGGCGACGGGCATCCCCGCCTGGGCGCGCTGGGCACCTCCTGCCCGGACCACTTCCTGCGCACCAAGGTCAAGCCTCTCGTCCTGGACCTGCCCGCCGACGCCGGCATCGAGGAAAGCGTCGCACGCCTCAAGGAACTGCACGCCGCGTACCGCGAGGATTACCAGGCCTACTACGACCGCCATGCCCAGGAAGACAGCCCCGCCCTGCGCGGCGCGGACCCGGCCATCGTCCTGGTCCCGGGCGTCGGGATGTTCTCCTATGGCAAGGACAAGCAGACCGCACGGGTCGCCGGAGAGTTCTACCTCAACGCGATCAACGTCATGCGCGGCGCCGAGGCCATCTCCTCCTACGCCCCGATCGAGGAATCCGAGAAGTTCCGGATCGAATACTGGGCCCTGGAGGAAGCCAAGCTCGCCCGGATGCCCAAGCCCAAGTCCCACGCCACGCGCATCGCTTTGGTGACCGGCGCGGCGTCGGGCATCGGCAAGGCTATCGCCACCCGCCTCGCCGCGGAAGGAGCCTGCGTGGTCATCGCGGACCTCAACCTGGACAACGCCCATGCCGTCGCCGCCGAACTCGGCGGGGCTGACGTCGCCATCGGCGTGCAGGCAGACGTCACCGACGAAGCCCAGATCGCCGCCGCCATCCAGGAAGCCGTCCTGGCGTTCGGCGGGCTGGACCTGGTGGTGAACAACGCGGGCCTGTCCATCTCCAAGCCGCTCCTGGAAACCACGGAGAAGGATTGGGACCTGCAGCACAACGTCATGGCCAAGGGCTCGTTCCTGGTCTCCAAGGCCGCGGCGAAGGTCATGATCGAGCAGGGCATGGGCGGGGACATCGTCTACATCTCCTCGAAGAACTCGGTGTTCGCCGGCCCGAACAACATCGCCTACTCCGCCACCAAGGCGGACCAGGCCCACCAGGTCCGCCTGCTTGCGGCTGAACTGGGCGAGTACGGCGTCCGCGTCAACGGCATCAACCCCGACGGCGTGGTCCGCGGTTCCGGGATCTTCGCCGGCGGCTGGGGCGCCAAGCGCGCCGCCGTCTACGGAGTCGAGGAGCAGGAACTGGGCAAGTACTACGCCCAGCGCACCCTGCTCAAGCGCGAAGTCCTGCCCGAGCACGTGGCCAACGCGGCCGCCGTGCTCACCAGCAACGAACTCTCGCACACCACGGGCCTGCACATCCCGGTGGACGCGGGCGTCGCCGCAGCCTTCCTGCGATGAGCAGGAAGGAAACTGCCGGCGGCGTTTTCGCCGCGGTCGATATCGGAGCGTCCTCGGGCCGCGTCATGCTCGGCCGTGTCACCGACGGCCCTGCGTCCGGAAAAGCGGTCTCGCTCGAAACAGTGCACCGTTTCCCCAACGGCGTCGTAGAGCTCGACGGCGGACTCCACTGGGACTTCGACGCCCTGCTCGAGGAGGTGCTCACGGGACTTGCGGCGGCCGCCGAAACGGCCGCCGCAAGCGGGGAACGGATCGCCAGTATCGGCATCGACACGTGGGCCGTCGACTACGGACTCGTGGATGCCGCCGGTGCCCTGCGTATCCAGCCGTTCAGCTACCGCGACGAGCGCGGCCGAACGGCCGTCGCGGACGTCCACAAGGTACTGGACCCGGCGCGGCTCTATGCCACCACCGGGCTGCAGTTCCTGCAGTTCAATACGCTCTACCAGCTCGCCACCGAGCGTGAACTGCGCGGCGTCCAGGCGCTGCTCATCCCGGACTTGATCGCTTTCAGGCTGACGGGGCAACGCCGTACCGAGGCCACGAATGCCTCCACCACCGGGCTTTTTCACGCCGTCACGGGGGAGTGGTCCACAGAATTCTTCAGGGCACTCGGCCTGCCCAAGAACCTTTTCCCGGCCATCATCCAGCCAGGCGAGACCATAGGCACGCTGCTACCGGAAGTCGCAGCCCGGACGGGCCTCGAAGCGGAGACTGCCGTGGTTGCCGTGGGATCGCACGACACCGCCTCGGCAGTGGCCGCCGTTCCCGCGCAGCAGGAAGACTTCGCCTACATTTCCTCCGGCACCTGGTCCCTCGTGGGCGTGGAATTGGACAGCCCGGTCCTGGATGAAGCAAGCCGATTGGCCAACTTCACCAATGAGCGGGGCGTCGACGGCACCATGAGGTACCTGCGCAACGTGGGCGGCCTGTGGTTGCTCAGCGAATGCCAACGCACCTGGGCCGACGAAGGGCATCGGGAGGAACTGGCCGCGCTCCTGGAGTCCGCGGCGGCACTTCCCGCCGGCGGCCCGCAGATCAACGCAGACGATCCGGCGTTCATCGCCCCGGACAACATGCCCGAGCGCATCAGATGCGCGGTTCGCTCCGGCGGTGCCGTCCTCCCGGACCGGCCGGCCGCCGTCGTGCGCTGCATCCTTGACAGCCTCGCCGCCGCCTACGCGAGGACCCTGGCACGCGCCGAAGGACTGTCCGGCAAGCAGACGTCCGTGGTCCACGTCGTGGGCGGGGGCTCGCAGAACAGGCTGCTGTGCCAACTCACCGCCGACGCCACCGGCAAGACGGTTGTGGCCGGTCCCGTGGAAGCCACGGCGCTCGGAAACGTCCTGGTTCAGGCCCGGGCCGCAGAAGCCGTTACAGGGGGCCTGCCCGAACTCCGGGCACTCGTGAGGGCCAGCGTCCAGCTTGAAAGCTACGAGCCGGGCGTGGTACTTCACAGTCCGCAGGGCTGACGCCCTGTTGCCCCGCAAAGCCCGTCGATAAACTTAAGGGGCGCCGAAGAGACGCAAGGTTGGTTGCGGGAAAGGCAAGATCATGACCGACAGCAGCAGCGGCGTCGAAGAACCCGTCGAAGAACCCACTGACGAAGAGAAGAGCGGAACTCCCGAGGAACCGGAACTTCGGGGTCGGTACGTCGAGGGCGACTATGGCAAGACGGGAACGGAGCCCGGCCGGCACTCCAACGACGTAGAAGGCCAATACAGCGAAGGCGACTACGGCGTGGCCGGCAGTCAAGGCGGCTTGCCCGAACCCTTGGGTAAGAAAGCCAAAGAATCCGGGCGCTACGCAAAAGCTGACCTCGGCGACGCGGGAGCGGTTCCGGGACGCACAGCGGAATCGGAAATCGGACAGTACGCCGAGGGGGACTACGGCGCGGACGGGGCAGTGGGACCGCTACGTGAGGCAGCAATTCCATCGGCGCCAGCGGATGACGACCGCGACGAATGAGCGGGTCGGTCACTTCGGCCGGACCGTGCCCCCTTCGGCCTTGGCCAGGATGAAGCTCAGATCCTCGGGAGAGAGGCTGACTTGGCTGTGCCGGTCGGCATCCGGAGTGATGCCGGTTTCCTTATGGATTATTTCCGCGATGGTTCGCGGCAAGACCACGCATCCGGGGTTGTCGGTTAGCCAATGCTGCGTCTCGGGGCTGAGCATGTCCCAGTGGTCCCTGATGTTCATCTCCATGGATGGCGCCTTACTGAGTGGGTGCAGGGATAGATGGTGTGTGCGAAGAATATGCCGGCCGAGGCCGGTGCCGGAAACGTAATCAGGATACGCCGCGGCATAGGGGAAAGACAGGCCCGCACATGGCAACTCAAAGCGACGGCGTAGGCTTTCGTTCCGAACGGGGCCCGATACTCATAGCCCTGATGCTCTCGAGCGGCCTTGTCGCGATCGATGCAACCATCGTGGCGACCGCTGTGCCTTCGATCGTTCATGAAATCGGCGGGTTCGCCTCGTTCCCTTGGCTCTTCTCCGCCTACCTGCTCGCACAGGCCGTCTCGGTCCCGGTCTACGCGAAACTCTCCGACATGGCGGGTCGGAAGCCGATCATTCTCACTGGTATCGGACTCTTCCTTCTCGGATCCATCCTTTGCGGGCTTGCGTGGAGCATGCCTGCGCTCATCGCCTTCCGCGTGGTGCAGGGACTGGGTGCCGGCGCGGTCCTGCCTGTGGCCATTACCATCGCCGGCGATATCTACACCCTCGCCGAGCGCGCGAAGGTGCAAGGCTACCTCGCCAGCGTGTGGGCAACATCGTCTGTTGTGGGCCCAACTCTGGGCGGGGTGTTCGCTTCGCTTGGAGTCTGGCGCGGAATCTTCCTCGTCAACATTCCGCTGTGCATCGTAGCTGCGTGGATGCTGGTTCAAAGGTTCCAGGAGAACATCGAACGGGTAAAGCACCGCGTCGATTATCTTGGAGCCGCCCTTCTGACGGTCACGTTGACCTTGAGCATCCTCGGTGCCTTGGAAGGCGGCCAGGCATGGGCCTGGGACTCTCCGATCAGCATCGCAGTATTCGCCATTGGCGCAGTTTTGCTTGTTGCCTTCGTCCTGGTCGAGCGACGGGCAGCTGAACCTGTCCTTCCGCCGTGGGTCGTTTCGAGGCGTCTTCTCGCCACGACCGCACTGATCTCTTTTGGAGCCGGAGCAGTCGTACTTGGCCTCACCTCGTACGTTCCGACCTTCCTCCAAGGGGCGCTTTCGGTGTCGCCATTGGCTGCGGGCCTGTCCCTGGCGGCCCTGACGATCGGCTGGCCGATCAGCGCTTCGCAGTCGGGCCGCCTCTACCTTCGGATCGGCTTTCGGGCAACAGCCTTGGTCGGAATCATCGTTACCCTTATCGGCTCGGCGGCCCTCGCCGTGACGGCCTACACACCGAACATCGTGCTCGTCGCAGGCAGTTGCTTCGTTGCAGGGCTAGGACTTGGGCTTCTGGCAACCCCGAGCCTGATCGCGGCCCAGTCCAGTGTCGAATGGCACGAACGAGGAGTGGTGACGGGCACCAACCTCTTCGCGCGATCCATTGGCAGTTCGCTTGGAGTAGCCGTTTTCGGTGCCGTGGCAAATGCGATCTATGCCGGCAGCCCCGGTGGCGCTAAGAATCCGCAATCGGTGGTATTCGCTTCTGCGGCGGTATTTCTCGCGGTGCTCGTGAGTGCCGCGCTCACCGTCGTCGCTGTCCTCGCGATGCCCGTCACGCCCCTTGAGGCTAGTGCTCCGCAGGGCAAGCGGCCAGCCCCGCGGCTCCAAAAAGTGCGGCGACCAAACGGACGGGACGGAGGCCCTTAGGCTCGCGTCCTCGCTCGGGCTAGTTGCTCAGGTCCTCCGGAGACTGATTGGCCTCGCGGCCACCCGTCCGGACCACTCGGATTTTCGTGGTCTGCGGCTCTGACTGTTCGGGGAGCTGGATACGGATTTCGAGGACGCCGTCCTCGTACGTGGCGACGATGCCGTCCTGGCTCACTCCGCGGGGCAGCGGAATGCTGCGGGTTCGTTCGCCGTAGCGGAGCTCGGTGCGGTAGCCCTTCTTGTCCACGTGTTCGGCATCCTCTTCGCGCCTCGCCTCGATATGCAGGGTGTCGTCGGCAATGCTGATGTCGACGTCGGTCTCGGGGTCGATTCCGGGCAAATCCACTCTGACGACGAGCGTGTCCCCCTCTTGGTATTGCTCGATGCGGAGCGAAGGGTCGGATTCTCCTTGAAGGAAGCGTCGGAGCGGCTCCGGTACTCCGAGTCCGCCGCGTCCGAATAGGTTGTCCATGATGACCTCCTGGTAGGTCCGGCTGCGGGTCAAGTTAGACGTGCCGGGATGAGAAGAAAGCTACGCCTAGCATGGTCCCGTGGATAGCCCTTGGTCTCAGGGGAGATGGGTAGCCACTACCGAATATCGCACTCTTGACGGCAGTTGCGCCGGGCCGGAGACTGAGCGTAGGAGGCGTGCCGTGGGCAATTTACCGTGGATATTGGTGCTGCTCATCCCGGCACTGGGCTTCTTCCTCTTTCTGATCTACGCAAATATTCGCTTGTCAGCCAGGCGGAAAGCGCTTGGGTTGCCCCCGCTGGGACTGACTCCACATCGTTTCAAGACCCGGCATCGGAAGCATCACAGGTACGTGATCATTCGTCGTGTCAGACACTGAGATCGGTTCCTGTCAGCTCTGATGGAAGTCCGGAGCCTTTGGTGCGTCGAGCATTCCCTCGATCTTCTCTTCCAAGGCCGCGATTGTCGCTTCGGGCAGGACAATCAGCCCATCCAATTCGCGTCGGGCGCGCTTGTACGCGGTCTGCCGCTCTGCCGGCGTCGCCGCACTGTCAGAAGCGATCCTGAGCAGCTTCCTGGCCGTCGCCAGCCGCTGGCGCTCGGGCCCGGTGAAGTTGCCGTCCTTGATGCGTTTGGCTTCCCGCTCTGCCACGCCGAACGCCAGTTCGAAGCTGCGGACGGCCGTGCGATATTCGGCCAGCCGGGCCGCCGTCGTGATTTCTCCCGGAGTTGCCGGGCGCAAGCCGTCAGCCTCCCGTTTGGCCCGAAGAAACGCCACGGTGAGCGGTTCGCGGACATCCGACATGACCGGAAAATCGATGAGTTTTCCGACGTCGAGTTCGTATTCGAGCCATCGCCGGTTCACAGCGTCATGGGCCTCTTGCAGCCGGAGGACCTCGGCCTGGCTGGCTTGCTCCGCTTCTGCCACGCGGTTCTTGAGCTGATAGAGCTCCACCCGACGGCGGTGCCGCCGTTCGCTGGCCCTTGACCAGGACCGCGCCCAACCGCCGGCCAATCCGCTTAGCGGAAAGACCAGCCACCAGTAGTGGCTGACAAATTCGAGGAAGGGATTCACGGCTTCATCGTCCCACCGGCCCGGATGTGTCTCAAGAGTGCAGGGCCTAGCCGACTTTCCGGAGCCAGTCCGTCAGGAGAGGCAAGACGACGGAGCTACGCATCGCTCCGATGTGGTCGAGGCCCGCAAGCACTTGGACATCCCACCCGGAATCAATGAGTTCTTGCTTGTGTGTCGTCAGGGGCTCGCCGATCTTTACGTGAACGTTGCCCCATGCCCGGCCGTAATCGATCAGATCGTCCGATCCTGCGAAGGCAAGACGGGGCAAACCCGGCTGGACTTCGGCGGCGGAATCGTCGAAGTCTTGAAGGGCCTCGTAGAGGGTGACGAATTGTCGGGTTTGTGCTTTGTTCGTTTGAACGGGCACCGAATCCCAGTCTCCAGGCTCAACGTCGGCGGTCGGTGAAGGAACGACGTCGGCAGATTGTGTGGACATAGAATGTGCTGCTCGCGTGACCGCCAACATGCTCCCGTAAGGTCCATCGAGGGGTGGGAAGCCGCCCATCACCAGCGCCCAGAGCCGGTCAGTGCGGATTGCGAGTTGCAAGCCGCAAAGTGCCAGCCAGGAGTAGCCGTAATAGGCGAAGCTGCCGGCATCAGCGGCATCGGCGATGGCAAGGAGATCAGCCGTGACATTCCGTGGAGTAAGGGTGTCCGGCGCGGGGTGGGCCATCCGGTGGCTTTCATAATCGGCGACTATGACGCGGTGGGATCGCGCGAGTCCGTTCACCAGATTGGGTCCCAGATCCGGATCAGCGCCCCACCGGCGCATCGTTTCGGCTTCCTCCGGCGGATAAGGGGCGAAACGGGCCGGAACCATCAGGGCGCGTCCGTTTCCGTGGATGGTGATGGGAATCGTCGTGCCGTCATGAAGAACGGCTTCAGCGGTATCAATCACGGCTTACCCTCCGTCTAGGTGCGGCCCCTTGTGGTCAAGCTTGCCACCGAATTGCCGGCGGCGGGCGGTCGCGTGGTCACCCAACTGAAGGCTTCCCCATCGACAGGCACCGTGCCCGGGAATAGCCTTAAGCCGTCCCATTGACCGACGAGGATGACGGAGAGGTATCCGAACATGGGAGCTACAGAAAACGCCGAATTGGTCCGGCGGGGATACGAGGCCTTTAATTCAGGTGATCTGGCGGCACTCAGCGAACTGTTCGCGGAGGACGCAGTCTGGTACGCAGCAGGAAACGGCGTGCTGTCCGGGACGAAACAAGGACGAGACGCCATCCTGGCCTATTTCGGCGAGCTGGGAGCGCGTTCCCAAGGTACCTTCCAAGCGGCGGTCCAAGACATCGTCGGTGGGGAAAACCACACCATCGGGCTCCAGCAAAGCCGCGCGGAAAGCGACGGAAAGACCCTGGACATTGCAACCGCAATCTCCTTCGTTCTCCGTGACGGAAAGGTTGTGGAGGGCCGGGAGTTCTTCGAGGACACAGCCAAGGCAGACGAATTCTGGACCTGAATATCGAATTCGGATCCCGGCCCTGAAAACTCATTGACATCCCGGGTGGCGGGGTCTATTGCTTGGCATGTCCATACCCGTCCACACCAGCAAGGAGCAGAGATGGAAGCCGCACCCTACGGAGTCGTGCACTTCTTCCCAGGAGGCACGCAGGACCAATACGAGGCGTCAATTGCCGCTGTCCACCCCGGAGAGGGGCTACTGCCGGATGGTCAGACTTTCCATGCCGCAGGCCCATCGGCCGGTGGCTGGACCATCATGGCTGTCCATGAATCGAAAGAAAGTTGGGAGAAATTCCGAGACGGCATTCTCATGCCCCGCATGCAGGCGGGCATCGAGGGCGGATTCGAGTCGCCCCCGGAAGAGACCGTCGTCGATCTCTACAAGGTCATGCCCTAACTATTCGAAAAGGCCGCCCCCAGGTCTCGCGGGCGGCCTCCGTCCATTCGCGGTGGAAGCGGAAAGGAAACGGTCATGGCCTCCGTAGTGAACTACTTCGAAGTCGGTTCGCCAGATCCCGAGAGTGCGCGGACCTTCTACGGCTCGCTTTTCGACTGGACTTTCGGTGAGTCCTCGCCTGCCAGCTACCAGATGGTGAATGGCGACAAGGGAGGGTTGTGGGATACGTCCTCGCTCGAGGGAACGTCGTGGGCGATCTTCTACGTGCAAGTCGACGATGTGAAAGCCGCGATCGCGAGGGCCGAGTCTCTCGGTGCGAGCGTAGCCATCCCGTTCGTCGACAACGGCGCCATCGAGTTCGCGCACCTCCTGGACCCGCACGGCAACCGTTTCGGTGTGTGGCGTCCCAAGCAGCCGAACTGAAGCGAAGGGATCATCCGCGCGATTGCGCACTCGATGAAAAGGATGAAGTGCTTTGACTCTCGATGCATTGCCCGTGATCGATTTCTCCCGCCTGAATGCGGGCCTTGAAGAAGCCTCCAGATTCCGTGACGAACTGCGCAATGCCATGCATGAGGTTGGATTCCTCTACCTGGCCGGCCACGGCATCCCGCAGGAGTTGACGGACGCCATTCTCGACGTGTCGCGCCGCTTTTTCGAGCTGCCGGAAGAAGAAAAACTCGCGATTGAGAACGTCCACAGCCCCCAATTCCGCGGCTACACCCGCGTTGGCGGCGAGCTCACGGACGGCGGGATCGACTGGCGCGAGCAGATCGATATCGGCGTCGAACGTGACCCTGTTGAGCCGGGCCCTGGCGTCGCCGAATATTGGCGCCTGGAGGGGCCCAATCTGTGGCCGGATGCGTTGCCGGAAATGCGGGAGATTGTCTCGGAATGGACCGAACGGCTGAGCACCATCTCACTTGCGTTGCTGCGGGCCCTGGCAGTTTCCCTTGGAGCGCCCGAGGACACTTTTGATGCGGCATTCGCCGCGCGCGCTTTCCCTGTCCTTAAGATTGTGAGATATCCGGGGGAGTCGAACCCGGAACCCAAGCAGGGCGTGGGGGCCCACCGTGACGGGGGAGTGCTCACGCTTCTCCTGGTTGAGCCCGGGAAGGGCGGGCTCCAAGTCGAGTACCAGGGAAAGTGGATCGACGCGCCACAAGTGCCGGGGACTTTCGTGGTCAATATCGGCGAAATGCTGGAACTGGCCACCAACGGCTACCTCAAAGCGACCCTGCACCGGGTCATCTCACCCCTTCGCGGCACGGACCGGATTTCGCTTCCGTTCTTCTACAACCCCGCACTGGACGCGACTATGCCGCAGCTTGCCGTGAGCCCGGAGTTCCAGGCAAAAGCCCGCGGCTTGTCGGTTGACCCGACTAACAGTCCGATTCTGGAAACCTACGGGGACAACGCCCTCCGCTACCGTCTTCGGGCCCACCCGAACGTCGTCGCAGAGCATCACGCCGACCTGCTGTGAGCCTGGCCGTGCGGTGCCGGATAATGGGGTCATGGATTTCGAATTGCTCACCATCCAGGACTGTCCCCATGGCACCGCGGCCCGGGAACTGTTCCGCCGGGCCGTTGAACTGGAAGGAAACGACCCGGCTTTGATTGCGGCCAGGGAGATCACGAGCGACGAAGAGGCCGAAACGTCCGGGTTCCACGGATCCCCGACATTCACGGTGAACGGAATTGACCTCTTCCCGTCTGCAGCAGAGCCAGCCATGACATGTCGCGTCTACCGCACGGCCGGGGGCCTCTCCGGCCTGCCTAGCCTGGAGTCGCTTCGACAGGCGATCCAGGCCAGGCTGGCCGCTTAACATCAGCCCGGAACGGGCGCAGCTGCAACCACCGGGTGGTCCCGGCCGAGGTTCCCCAACGCCGATGCTCCTTGCGGGGCTCCGAGTTCCTCGAAGAACTCGACGTTGGCCCGGACATAATCTGCCCACTCATCCGGAACGTCGTCCGAGTAGTAGATCGCCTCGACCGGGCACACGGGATCGCAGGCGCCGCAGTCCACACATTCGGACGGATGGATGTAGAGCGAGCGTTCGCCTTCGTAGATGCAGTCCACCGGGCATTCATCGATGCAGGCTTTGTCCTTGACGTCCACGCAGGGCTGTGCGATCACGTAGGTCATGACGCGCTACACACCCGTGTAAACGGTCTTGCCCCAAGTAAAGAAGTCCAGTGCGGACTTGCCCTGCTCGCGGAAGGTGTTCGTGGAGGAGTCCTTCACGCCACCGAACGGCACGTTCAAGTCCAGGCCGGCCGTGGGACGGTTGACCTTGATCACTCCGGCCTGCGCCCGCACGGCGAAGTCCGTGGCCAGGGCCAAAGAATCGGTGCAGATGCCTGCGGTGAGGCCGTAGCGGGAGTCGTTGATCGCGGCCAAGCCAGCCTCGTAATCGGGGACCTCCACGACTGCGACCACCGGACCGAAGATTTCCTCCGTCACGGCGGCATCGTCAAGGGCAATGTCGGTGAGGACAGCGGCTGGGAAGAGCAGCGCGCCGGAGGGGTCGCCGTCGTACTCTCCGTGAAGGAGGGTGGCGCCGCGTTCGACGGCGGTGCGCACCGCGGCCTGGTCCTGTTCGAACTGCTGGCTGCTCACCACAGCGCCCATCTTGGCACCGTCGAGCCCGTCACCGGCGGTGTAGTTGGCCGCCTCGGCGATGAGGGCTTCGAGGAACGCGTCACGGATGCCGGGGGTGACGTAGACCCGCGACGTTGCCGTGCATGCCTGGCCCGTGAGTCCGAAGGCGCCGGCTGCGACTACCGCTGCGGCCTTCCGCGGATCGGCATCGTCGAGGACCAGAACGCCGTTTTTGCCGCCCATTTCGAGCTGGACGCGGGCGCGGCGGGCATTCAGGATTTCCTGGAGTCCGAGCCCCACTTTGGTGGAGCCGGTGAAGGACAGCCCTGCGATGCGGGGATCGCGCGCCAAGGCGTCTCCGACCACGCGGCCCTTGCCGTGGACCACGTTGAATACTCCGGCGGGAAGCCCGGCGTCCTGCAGGGCGCGGGCAAGGTGCGTCGCCGAGAGCGGGGTGAGTTCGGCCGGCTTGATGACCACGGCGTTGCCGCTGATGAGTGCGGGGGCGGCCTTCCATGCCGGGATGGCGATGGGGAAGTTCCAGGGGGTGATGAGCCCGACGACGCCGAGCGGCTCGCGCCGGGTGGTGATGGTGGTGTCCGGGATGCCGCTGGGAAGCACTTCGCCGGTGGCGGCCCAGCCGAGGGAGCCGAAAAAGCGCAGGACGTCCGAGGCGCGTTTGACCTCGCCCTTGGCTTCGGCGAGGGTTTTGCCTTCCTCGCGGACAAGGTCCTCGGCGATCGCGCTTTGGCGCTCGAGGAGCAGGTTGCCGGCGGCCATGAGAATGGCGCCGCGGGCAGGGGCGGGCAGGGCTGCCCAAGCCGGCTGGGCGGCGGCAGCGGCGGTGATGGCCGCGTCGACGTCATCGGCTGTGCTTCGCGGGGAGAGGGCAGCAAGTTCCTCCGGGCGGGCCGGGTTGATTCGCTGGATTTCGGGGTCTCCGATCCATTCGCCGTTGATCAGGTGCTGCGCTGCGGCAACATCCTTGCGGGTAGACGTTGCGGATTCGGTGGCGGTGGAAGTCATGGTAATCCTTTGGCTTAGCGGTTGGGATTGGGCATTAGGGCTATTCGGGCGGAGATCGGCGCCTAGAGGCTCCGGATAAGGCCTCCGTCACAGCGAAGCGCGACGCCGGTGATGTAGGAAGCCGGGGCACTGCAGAGGAACGCACCGGCGGCACCGAACTCCTCCGGCTCGCCGTACCGTCGGGCTGGGATGGTCTTGCGGGATTCGAGTTGGATCTCCTCAGGCGTGGTGCCGCGGCGTTTGGCCGCCGCCCGGTCCAGTTCGGCGACGCGATCGGTGGCGATACGTCCGGGCAAGATCATGTTGACCGTGACGGCGTCGAGGGCCACTTCCGCCGCAAGTGTCTTGAGGTACCCAGCCAATGCTGCGCGGCCCGTGTTGGAGACGGCGAGGTTGGGCAGGGGTGCCACAATTCCGCTGGATCCGATGGCCAGGATCCGTCCCCAGCGCCGCTCCCGCATCCCCGGAAGGATCTTCGAGACAAGGGCGTGGTGCGGCTTCACGAGCAACTCGAACGCCGCCGAGATGTCGTCGGCACCAAGGCTCGCGGCTGCCCCGGGCTTGGGGCCGGGGCCGTTGAGGACGAGGATGTCGATGGGACCGAGCAGTTCCACGGCGCGTTCGACGGCGGCGGTCACTCCGTCCGCGGTACTGAGGTCCGCTTCAACAGCCACGGCGCTGTAGCCGTCTGCTTGCAGCTCCGCCGCGATCTTCTCGGCCAGCTCGCCGCGGCGGCCGGTGATGGCAACCCGGACGCCTTCGGCCGCGAGGCCGCGGGCGACAGCCAGCCCCAGCCCTCCCGTGGAGGCGGCGACGAATGCGGTCTTTCCACTGATTCCGAAGTCCATCAGAGCCTTCCTGCTGTGTGGGCGGTGGGGGCGAGCGAGAGATCCAAAGCGCGGGCCGCTTCAGCCAGATGCGTCAGCATTCCGTTCCTGAGGACCTCCGGGAAAGGAGCCGCGGGCGGCCGGACGCCGGAGTCCTTGATGAGGCCCCGCTCACGGAAGCACTCCTTCCGGACGGACAAGGCGATCCGGGCCTGCTGCTCGAAGTTGATGAGCGGCAAGTACGGGAGCAGCGCGTCCCGGGCGGCATGGTAGCCGCCCGATTGCCACGCGCGGACGCAGGCCACGAGGGCTTCCGGGTAGGAAAACCCCGTCATGGCCCCGGCAGCGCCGGCCACCAGCTCGTCGAGGAGCCCCTGACCGCCCAGCCCACCGAACACGGAGACCTCGACGGCGGCCGCCAGTTGGGCGATGGCCACACTGGTGGGCGGGGCCTCAGCCTTGACTGCGATAACGAACTTACACGCCTGGACCACGTTAATGAGCGCTTCCGTGCTGATGCTGACGCCGCTGGCCACCGGGTAGTCCTGCAGGACAACTTTGGCGCCGGTGGATTGGTGGATGGCGTTCAGGTGCGCGATGACCACCTCCGGCCGTGCCGAATTTGCCTGCACCATGACTGCCGCGATCCGGTCTCCCGCCACGGCCTGGGCAGCGCGGATTTCTTCGACAGCCGTGCCCGTGAAGAGCGAGGTCACACCGACCACGACAGGCAATCGGGTTTCTTCGACGACAACTTCCAGCGCGAGGCTGCGCTCCGCTGCGGTCAGGGCGGCGGCCTCGCCGAAGACACCCAGGACAGTCAGCCCTGTGGCGCCGATGGATTCATAGTGCTCCACCAACTGGGCGAGGCTGTCGGTGTCCAGATCGAGGGTGCTGCCCTGGAATGGCGTGGCAACGACGCCCCACACTCCGGGTGCTAGTGCTTCCCGCATTGGATTGTCCTTCCGTGCGTGCTGAAGTTCCGTGTCGTGCATCTGTTCGTGCTGCATTCAGCGGCCCGGCCACACAGGCGGGCGCTTTTCCTGGAAGGCGCTTACGCCTTCGGCGGAGTCTTCGCTGTCGAGGGCGGCCATGAGGGCCGGCAGCCTGAGGCCGCGGGCTTCCGCGGCGCTCAAGTGGCTCGTCCTGCTGACCATTTGCTTGACGGCCCGGACGGAGCTCGGCGCGCAGGCGAGGATCTGGTCCACCCAGCGCTGCACCGCGGCGTCGAGCTCCTCTGCGGGAACCACTTCGTTGACCAGGCCCATCGATTGCATTTCCGCAGCCTCGGCCTTGCGGCCAGTGAGGAGCATGCCCATCGCTTGGGTGTAGGGGACGCGGCGCACCAGCTGGTGGATGCCGCCGTCGAGCGCTAGGCGCCCGACCCGCGGTTCGGTGAGGCCGAAGCGGGCCGTGTCCGCGGCGACGACGATGTCGGCTCCGAGTACGATCTCCATGCCGCCGCCAAGCGCATAGCCGTTCACTCGGGCAATGACCGGAATGTCCAGGCTCGTGCGCAGGCTCAGTCCGCCGAACCCGTTGGGGTCAAGCTCCGCCCAGTACTGCAGGCCGGTCTTGTCCACGGCGGAGGCGGACATGTCCGCACCGACGCAGAACGCCCGCGTGCCGGCACCGGTGATGACGACGGCGCGCACGTCAGGATCGGCTTCGATCTGGTTCCAGATGTCATTGAGCCGGGCCTGTGCAGTCCCGTCCACCGCGTTGAGCACGTGCTGGCGGTCGATCACCACAGTGGCCACGTGGTTCTCGAAGGTCAGCGTGACCTGGTCCACGATTGCCTTCTCTTCTATCGAAGCAGTCACCGGAGAACTCCCAATTTCTGCAGGCGCTCGATGGTTTCAGCGTCGAAGCCGTTCTCCAGGAGGACCTCGACGTTGTGCTCGCCGAGCCGCGGCGCCACGCGACGGATGGAAGGCGGGGTAGCAGACAAGCGAATGGGAGCGTTGAGCATCTTCACGGTGCCGACGCCCGGGTGCTCGGCCTCGACGATCATGCCGTTGGCCTCGGTCTGCGCATCGGCCAAGGCCTGTTCCAGGGTGTGGACGGGGGCGTTGAGCAGTCCTTGGCTTTCCAGCTGGTTGGTCCAATACTCGGTGGTGTTCGTCGCGATGCGCTCCCGGAAAATCGTCTGCAGGGCCGGCTTGTGCTTGAACTGCTGCTCCAGGTTGGCGAACTCCGGCCGCTGGGTGAGGTCTTCCTCCAGGCCCAGCGCTTCGGAAATCCGCGCGAGTGGATCGGGGGTGAAACCGCCCACCATGCAAACGGCGCCGTCGGTGGTTTCAAAGACGCCGCTCAGCGGCATGGCGCCCCAATTGACTTCGTAGCCGCGGTTGAGCTGCATGCATGCCTCCTGCATCTGCAAGTGCAGCATGGAGTCGTACATGGTCACCTCGACCTTTTGCCCGACGCCGGACGTTTCCCGGGTGCGCAACGCCAGCAGGATGCCCTGCATGAGGTGCATGCCGGTGATGTAGTCGCACAGCGTGGTGGGGTAGATGGCCGGCTTCATGTCGTCGGACTCGCGCCGCCACATCACGCCCGAGTAGGCCTGTGCGATCGCATCCTGACCCCCCTTGTGGGAGTACGGCCCAACCGGGCCGAAGCCCGTGCCGGAGGCCCAGATGATGCCCGGGTTCGCGGCTTTCAGTTCCTCATAGCCGAAGCCCATCCGCTCCATCACGCCGGAACGGAAGTTGCTGACGACGACGTCGGCATCGGCCATGACCCGGTGGAGGACGGCCTTGCCCTCGTCGGTGCGGGTGTCCACGGAAACGCTTCGCTTGTTCCGGTTGATGGACAGGAAGATCGGGTTGTCCTGGCCGTCCTTGTCCGGGAACGAATTGCGCGAGATGTCGCCGGCGCCCGGACGTTCCACCTTGATGATGTCCGCGCCGTAGTCGCCCAGCAGCTGGGTGCAGGACGGCCCCATGAATACCTGGGTGAAGTCCACGATCTTGATTCCGTCGAGGGGGAGCGGGATGCTGTTGGGCTTGGCAGCGCCGGCGGGCGCCGCCGTCGTGGTTTCCTCAAACTGGTCGAGCAGGGTGTCGGTACTCATGCCCCCACCACGGCTTCACTATCGACGGTAGCGTTCGACGACGGGATGTCGCCCGGGTCCGCACCGTGCCGGCGCATGCCCTGCTGGATGTCCAGCGCGGAGACGTCGCGGACGAGGGTGCCGTTTTCGACCGCCAGCGCCGCGGCGACGCCGACTCCCTGGCCCATGGCCATGCAGGGCGGGATCTCGCGGGACATCTTCTGCGCTTCCGGGGTGGCCGAGTAGTGGCGGCCAGCGACGAGCAGCTGGTCCACTTCCTTGGGAAGCAGCGAGCGGTACGGGTAGTAGTAATCGCGGCCGCGGGCCACGGTGTCCGCGAAGTGGCGGCGGGAGGTGACGTCGTCTTTCGTCATGACGTATTCGCCTTCGAGCAGGCGGGTTTGCCTTACGCCCATTTGGGAGGCGACGTCGAGCATGTAGCAGTTCTCAAAGCCCGGCAGGTGGGCGCGGACGTACTCAACGGCCTCGGTGATCCGGTCCCGTGCGGCGAACTCGGCGGCGGTCATGTCCGCCGGGTCGACGCCGTCGTATCCGGTCATGTGGGGAGCGTTGCACCAGACGACGCCGTCGATCGGTGTCTTGAGCCACCACAGTTCCCAGGCGCCGCCGAGGAGGCGTTTGATGGTGCGGTTGATGGCGCGGGCTTCCTTCGGGTTGGCCTGCTCGAAAGCCTCTGCGGCAGCGGTGTCAACGTTGCCCAGACGGAAAACGAGCGTGGTGAGGTAGCTGTCCTTGATGTGGCTGGCGCCGGCACGGGAGGCGACGTCGATGTCTCCGGTCGTGTCGATGACGATGTCCGCCATGAACGCCTGCGGGCCGGACTTGGTCTCGCAAATGACGCCCTTGATGACGCCGTTGTCCACGATCGGGCGGGAGAACCAGGAGTGCAGGCGGAGGTTGACTCCGGCTTCGCGGACGAGGTCGTTGGAGACACGCTTCCAGCCGTCGGGGTCGAAGGCAGCGGCGTAGCAAATCGGCTTGGGGTTGGTGTGGGAGTGGAAGTCGAAGGTGCCGTAGCGGCCCCACTTGTTCCAGAGTTCCTCGGAGGTCTTGCGGTCATCGGCGGGCGGGACAACCGCGAGGCCGAGCTTCTGCAGCCGTTCGACGTACTCCGAAACGATGCCGGTGACCGTGATTTCCTGGCCGTTGATCATGTCGTCGAGCACCAGGACCATGCCTCCGGAGGCGAGTCCGCCGAGCGAGGAGTAGCGCTCCAGGAGCGTGACGGATGCGCCGGAACGTGCTGCGGTGACCGCGGCGGCCACGCCGGCGGGCCCACCGCCGACCACGAGGACAGCGGAGCGGGAGATGACGGGCGCGGTGAGATCCGCCGTCGTCGTACTGAGTTCCAGTGACGATGTGCTGGCAAAGGAGTTCATGGAGGAGGATCCTTACTTCCCGGCGGGCATGCCGTTGGAACGGTTGCCGGGGTGTAGACGAGGTGCCCGGGAGGAGTTCGCGGCGATGCACGCAACGAACCAGGCCCGGGCGGAGGGCATGACGAGTAGAGGTCCCGCGGGACCTGGACACGGAAATAGAGATGTTTGCGAACGGACGTCCAAGGGTCCGTGCGTGTATGGGAGCAGGCGGCGGCTAGCGCCGGGTGATCACCAGACGTGAGGGGCGTTGACCCATATTGCTACGCATACCTCTTCGTAGCTGTTTTTGTACCAGTGAGGCGTATCCGACGAGAAAGTGATCGAATCGCCCGCCTCAAGCGTGTAGCACTGGCCGTCCAGGAAGATGTCTTTCCTTCCCGAGAGGATGATGCCGAATTCCTCGCCGCTGTGGCGGAAAGGAGTGGCGCTGGTGTCGTGGCCTGGCGGGCTCACGATCCATTGGGCCTCCAAGGCGCCGTTGAGGTCCGGGGTCAGGAGCTCGTAAACGGCCTCTCCCACGGACTTCTTGGTGACGCCTTTGAGGTTTCGCCGTTCGGCCTTGCGGACTACCGGCGATCTGGTCTCTTCCTGGCCGATGAAGAATTTCCCGACGGGAATGTCCAGGCCGTGAGCCAGCTGTGCCAAAGTGGTGAATGATGGATTGGCCAGCCCACGTTCGATCTGGCTGACGATCGCCGGGCTGAGACCGGTGATTTCCGAGAGTTTGGACAGGGTCATCCCCTTGTCCTTGCGCATCGTGCGGACCTTGTTGCCGACAGTTGCCAGAAGCGCGCTCGTGCCGGCCGGTGAGGATGCCGTGATGATCTCGTTGGTCATGATCCAGCTTTCTCTCGGTGAGCTGTCTCACATAACTATAGTGAAAAATTTTAGCGAATCAATGGTTTGGTGAAATTTTTCTTCTCCGCCGGGTTGAGCGGCGTCCTCGCGGCGGCGGACTCTCCAATGCTGGCGGCGCGGCACGGGCTATTTATCAAAAAGCATTGACCTGGTGAATATCTTCAATATAGTTAAGTGAGTCGCATCACGTGGGGAAGTTTGCAACACGATCAGAGACGTGGGCGCTTCAGTCTTCTGGCGGAAGGCCCAGCCCAGCCCCACGTCCACCCTCGTGTTTCCCTACTGATCCTGCGGCATCCAAGCAAGCCATCCACGCTCCCTGTTAACGGACTGGATGTCCCCGTTTGCTTCAAAGCGCTACGAAGAGGCACGCGTAGCTATCTGGGCTAACTCGCTTCCCATGAGGTGAGCTGGTTCGGCCCCGCCGAACCAAGCCAAAATGATAGTTTCGATCACCGTCCATACCCCCTGGATGTCAACGGTGATCCGTACCCTCACGCACCGCGAAGGTGCGGAGGAAGGAAAGAATCATGACTGACACTGTCGTCAAGAATGGCCCGGAGAGCGCCCGGAAATCCCGGCTCTCTCCGGAAATCCGCCGTGGGCTGCTGGGCCTCGGACTCGGGAACACCCTTGAATGGTATGACTGGATGGTCTTCGGACTCCTGTCGGCCTTCATCGGGCCAAAGTTCTTCCCCTCGCAGGACCCCACCGCCGCAACGCTTAACGCCTTGGCGGTCTTCGCCGTCGGCTTCGCGTTCCGTCCGCTGGGCGGTGTCCTGCTCGGTACCTTCGCCGACAGAATCGGCCGTCGAAAAGTGATGCTCTGGTCCATCATGATGATGGCGATCACCACGCTGATCATCGCCCTGTGCCCGACTTACCAGCAGATCGGCGGCGCTGCCGGCGTCATCCTCCTGGTCTGCCGCATCGTGCAGGGCATCTCCACCGGTGTCGAAGCTCCGCTTTCCACCGCGCACGCCGTCGAACTTGTTCCCGTGGGACGCGAAGGGTTCGTCGCAGGCATCATCTCCTTCTTCGTCAACTCCGGCATTCTCCTCGCCTCGCTGGTCAGCTACCTGTGCAGCCTGATGTTGAGCGGGGCCGTCATGGCCGACTGGGGTTGGCGTGTTCCCTTCATCGTGGGCGCAATCTTCGGCTTCATCGTGGTCTACCTTCGCCGGACCCTTCCGGAAACCATGCGGCCCGAGGAGCTTGCGGAGAACTCATCGAAAGCTGTTTGGGGCGGTGTGCGCAAGCATTGGCTAAGCGTGCTGGCCATTACCTTCGTCGTTGGAGCGGCGCAAGCCTACAACTACGCCTGGAATACGGGACTGCCCACCGCGGCCCGGAGCGGCTTCAAGGAAGACGCCACGGCTGTCTTCGCCCTCACCACCATTCTTGGCGTGGTGCTGGTAGTCGGCAGCCTGGTGGTCGGCAAGTTCGCCGATGGCAAGTCGATTTCCAAGTGGTTCCTGATCACCCGCGCGCTGTCCATTCCTTCGGTCTTCCTGATGCTCATGTACGTCCGTCCGGGCATCGGCGGATTCGCCGCGGTCCTCCTCGGCGGCTCGGTTGTTCTGGTCCTGAACATGACCCTTTACAACGTCGTCACGAGTTCCCTGATGCCCAAGTCCTGCCGCGGCGCCGGAACTTCCCTCGGTTACGGAATTGGCGTCGCCATCTTCGGCGGCACGGCTTCTTACCTCCTGGTCTGGCTCCAGTCCATGAATGCATCGTGGATCTTCCCGGTTTACGTCGCCGTCCTGTCCGTGTTGAGCATTGTGTTCTACGTGCTCGCCCGGCGGAAGAACGGCATCTTCATTGGAAGCTAGGAATGTGATCTCGTTCGACCTCAGCCAGTCCGATGTGGAGCTCTACACCGCGGCACGTCAGCTGCTTCTCACCGCCCACCATGGCGAGAACCATCGGGTGGCCGCGGCCATGCGGGGCGAGTCAGGGGCGATTTACCTGGGCCTTCACATCGGCTCGAAACGAATCAACGTGTGTGCCGAATCCAGCGCCCTCGCCAATGCCCGCATTGCGCAGGAAGCCTCCATCCGGTCATCTGTCGCAGTCAGCATGGACGAATACGGCGAACCCCAGGTCACCAATCCTTGCGGCGTTTGCCGGGAGCTGCTGCGGAACTATGGGGCCGAGGCAACTGTCCTGGTTGATGCCGGGGGAGAGGTTGGAAGCGTCGGCTTGGAAGAACTCCTGCCGTACCCCTGGATGCGGGCCACCGAGACCGAATGGACCACCCAGCCGCCGGAAGCAATGAAGCCGTACTAACGGAAATGGAAATGGCCGGGACTCATGAGTCCCGGCCATTTCTGCAGTTCTGTGCTATTTGACCGGGTGCTATTTGACCAGGTTCAGCCAACGCTTGGACGTCAGCGCTTTGTGGGTGCGTCTACGGACGATAGAGGTTCGGCCCAGCCAATTCCGGACCCGGGGCTGCCCCTCTGCGGCCGCGGCGGGGGAAGAGACTTCCGGCGCTGCCCCTGATGCGGCCGGCTGGCTCGGACACAGGTCCGTGATCAGTCCCATTCCCGCACATGCCCGCACTTCGCGGATTCCCACCACTGCGGCGCGCTTGGTCTCAAAATCCTTCGAGACCGCCATGACGGTGCCGTCCGCTGCCTTCAGCCGGAACCTGTAGCGTTCCCGCGCATCGACAAACAGTTCAAACTTCCCAGCCATTCGCTGACCTCCCCAATAGACACATATGGTCGCCCTCTAATGGACGCTACCCGGCGGTCACCAAAAAACAAAGCACCCTTAGTGTTTTAAGCGATATGCCGCTCGGATGCCGGATCCGCGGCGCGTGGTTGCCGGATGAGGTGCTGACGTGTAGTTTTGGCGATGCAAAGTAACCTTAGTAATACCCGCCACCGCCGGGTCCGCGGTTCAGCAGGAGGTACAGCAGTGGGAATCGGATCATCCATCTTCCTAATAGCGATAGGCGCCATCTTGGCATTCGCCATCCCCGGAGACGTCGTGTCTTTCATCGACCTCCATATGGTCGGCTACATCCTCATGGTCGTCGGCGTCATCGGCTTGATCGTTTCCCTTTTCGTGTTCGGCCCGCGCCGGACCCGCCGAATCAGCGAAAGCCGCGCCACGGTTGACCCGGTCACGGGGGACCGCATCGTGACCCGGGACACCCGCGACGGCGGAATCTAGCAACAGCAGGAACGAAGGGGAGGGTCGGCGTGCCGACCCTCCCCTTTTCGATGAACCCGGATGGTAGTCAAACGGGTCGTTGCCGTCCGGCCCGCCGTTGCCCGCAGGAGCTCCGTGAGTTCATGTACGACCCGCTAAGCTAGCTTTCGTCAGCTCAGCGCCGGTTCCTAACCGCCACTTCCCTTGCCGCTGCTCTTGTGATGTCCCGGTGCCGGTGCCACCGGAACAGGCGCAGCCGGCGTGGATGGCTCAATGCTCGGTGAGGGCGTCGGCGTAGGGGTGTTGGGCGTGGGCGTGGGCGTTGCCGAGACGGATGGGTCCGGGGCCGCGGGAGCAGGCGGCTGGAAGGCGCTCACGCCAACGATCACCAGGGCGGCGGTCAGAAGTGCGGCGCCGACAGCCCACGCCGAGCTGCGCGCGCGGCTTACGGGCTTCCCTCGCCTCGCCGTTGCCTCGGGCTGCACCCGCATCTGGATGGTTGCCTTGGCGGTGCGGGGCGGGCGGTCGGGCATGCGGGGAAGGGCCTGCGTGGCTCCATTGGCGCCAGCCGGTATCGCCGCTGGGACGCCGGAACCGAAGGCACTCCGAAGTGCTCGCTCAACCTCTAGTGCGCCGGGCCGTGCAGAAGGTTCAGTCAATGTCATGGCGGTGAGGAGGTCAACCCAGCGCGCCCCCAGGGCGTCCGGTACACGGGGTGGGCGGTGGAGCCTCGCAACGGCCGACTCCACGCTGGTTCCCGGGTATTCGAGCTTTGCGGTCAGGCATTCGAGGAGGAGGAGTCCGAGGGAGTAGATATCGCTTGACGGTCCGAGGACAGAGCCGGTGGCCTGTTCCGGGCTCAGGTATGCGGCGGTTCCCACCATCGTGCCTGTTGCGGTCAGGCGCGTTCCCTCGATGATGCGGGCGATCCCGAAGTCTGTGAGCTTGGGCCGGATGGGGGATCCTACGGGGGCATCAGGCAGGAGGACATTCGCGGGTTTGATATCGCGGTGGATGATCCCGCGCCCGTGGACGTATTCCAGGGCCGAAGCCAGATCCGCTCCTATATGGGCTACGTCCTGGGGCGACAGCGGTCGGCCCCGCAGTCTGGCATACAGGTCCGGACCGTGAATCAGTTCCATGGCGAGGAATGTCCGGGCATGCTCCGGGTCCCGATCGTCGGTACCGGCGTCGAAGAGAGTGACGAGTGAGGGATGATTGAAAGTCGCCAGGAGCCGCATCTCGTTTTCATGCCGGGCAAGCTCGTCCGGCCCGCCGAGCAGGGGAGAAAAGAGCTTCAGCGCCACGTCGCGGCCTAGCCTCTCATCTTGCGCCCGGTACACAGACGCGGTGGCGCCGCGGCCGATCAAGGTTCCCAGCCTGTACCGACCAGCTACAAGGGCATCGCTGTCTCCAGCAATAGGGCCATCCGACACGGTTTCACCTCGCTTTCTTCGAACCGACGGAGCCCGTATAGTCTAGGCCCCCTTGCCGGACCATGGACATTCGTCCCCTCAGGCGTAATCGTCCGGCCCTAGGGGAAGGTTACGGTTCGGCCGAAACTCGCCTGTCCTGCCCTGCCCGCCCTGCCTCTCCGCAGCGCGGGCCAGATCGAGCGTTTTCGAGATGACCGCCACACGCTGCTCCACTGTTGCGTGCGGAGGGGCGGCAACTTTGATTCCCCGAAAATCCTTGCCGGACGCCGGACCCGCCGCGCGCAGGCATTCCTCCATGCGGTCCACCGTCAAGAGGGACCCCGGCTCGAGGACATCCAAGCCCCCAGGCGATTCGTCGTCCGGACGGGCGCGCAGCGAGGTTGGGGGTGCAGGAGGAACATGCACATCGGCCCAGGCCGCACCGTACCGGGTGTCAACCCCTGCGCAGCCCGAGAGCACAAACCCGCCGAGCAGGTTACTCCCGCGCAGGAAGTTGATGTGCTCCGGAGCGGCATCCGGGTTGCGTTGCTCAATCACTGACCGCCCCCAGTTGACGGCAATGCCCATGGATCGGCCGCTTGACTCGTTTACCCGGTGCACTGTCTCCGCTTCAACGTGGAGCGGGAGAAATCCCTTGGAAGGCACTTGACCGGGGACAAATGCATCACAGTGCTCAAGCACAATCTGCGCACCGTTCCACTGCCAGTCAGATATTTCCTTCAGAGAGCCGGCCAAGGCGGACGCAGAAGCCCGCTGTCCATCTGCCCAAGGCGCTGAATGGATCTCAACGGCAACAACCGCGGCTCGGCCAAGGCTCTCGTTGATCCTTCCGGCGGCGTTCAGCGACTCTCGAATGAAGTCGATTGCCGCCTTGCGCCCGGCCCTGGAAGTTGAAGCCAGGCCGAAGCCGGGGTCTGAGCCAAGGCGGGCCATGGTCCCGGGGATGGTGGTCACGATGAAGTCTGCTTGCTCGGGCAACTGCCGCAAGAACCAGGATTCGTCGTCCTTGTGCAGCTTCCCCGCGAAGGGGACTTCGAGGCCGGCAACGCCGTCCAGTTCCAGGACGGATTTGAGGAAGCTGCCTTCAGCCGAAGGATCCCATCCGCTTAGGCTTGGCGCGGCCGCATAGGCCCCCACAAAGAATTTGCTCATCGACTGACCGGTTCGTGGTTCCCGAGGAGTGGCAGTTCATCGCGCCGGGGGAGCCCCTCCCAGTCGCCGGGGACGAGGCACACAAAAGCACCCGCGCTGACGGCTGTCTGAAGACACTCCTCCGGCTCCAAGCCTCCGACGAATTCAGCCAGGTATCCGGCGACGAACGCGTCTCCGGCACCCACGGTATCGAGGGCTTCGATGACCAGTGCGCCCTGCCTGAAGACCTTGCCGTCGACGAATGCCAACGCGCCGTCTGCACCCAACTTGATAACCACTTGGCGAGGACCCATGGCCGCGATGCGCCGGGCGGCCTCTTCGGCGTCACGAACTGTCCCGACCGCGAGTTCAGCCTCTTCGAGACCGGCGAAAACGATGTCGACGTCCGGGATAATTTCGCGGTAGGCGCTTCCTGCGGTGTCGGCGTTCCAGAGCTTACTGCGGTAATTCAGGTCGAAAGAGACCGGAACACCGGATGATTTGGCTGCGGCGATAGCGTACTGAAGGGTGGAAGCGGCTTGCGGAGAAAGCGCCGGGGTGATTCCGCTGACGTGGAGCAGGGCGGCCCCGGCAATCAGCCTTTCGTCGACCTCGTCGGGGACAATCCGTGAGCCTGCACTGCCGGAGCGATAATACGCAACTTTCTGGGCTGTGGGGGTCCGACGTTCCTTGATCATCAGACCCGTGGGCGCGTCGTCGTCGACTATGGCGCGGACGTCCACGCCCTCAGCGCGGATCTCCCGTTCTACAAGCTGGCCGAGGGAATCCGCGCCGACGCGGCCGCACCAGACGGCCTGGACACCCAAACGTTGCAGGCCGATGGCAACATTGGACTCAGAACCTCCGATGCCGAGGCTCATGGTGGACGCATGGGCAAGCGGGCCGGCCTTGTCCGAAGCCATGAGCGCCATGGTTTCGCCAAGGGTGACGACATATATTCCGTGACTCATCGGGATTCACGTGCCTCATCAACGAAGTTTCGGACCCGCCGGGCCCGTGCGGTCAGTTCAGTCAGGCTCCCGCCTTTGAAGGCGTCGCCGAGGAGCGGTCCTCCGAGACTGACTGCCAATGCTCCTGCGCGTATCCATGCAGGTACGTCTTCGATATTGACGCCGCCGGAAGGGACCACCTGGATGTCGGGGAAGGGGCCGCGGAGTTGCGATACGTAGCCGGGCCCGACCGTGGAGGCGGGGAAGACCTTGACGGCTGTGGCGCCCAGCTTCCAACCGGTGTGGAGCTCGGTGGGGGTGAGCCCACCAGGAAAGACAGGCACCCCGCGTCGGGTGCAGGCGGTGATGACGTCCGGTTCGGTAATGGGCGTAACGACGTACGCGGCGCCCAGGTCGAGTGCCGTTTCGGCCTCGGCAGCCGTCGTCACCGTGCCGACGCCGATTTCCACGGATTCGCCGAACCGCTCCCGAAGCAGGGGAAGTTCCTCGAATACTCCCGGGGTACTCAGCGTCAGCTCGATACTGAGCACACCGCCGTCCCGCAGGGCTTCGACGACGGGGCCGTAGTCCTTGGCGTGCCGGGCCCTCAGCACTGCAACGACCCTGGTGTCGCGGAGGATGGCGGACGGAGCGGGACGGGAGGCAGTGCCCGGGTTCTCGAGGCTGAGCATTGGATGTGTCCTTTGTATCTTGGTTGGTTGGCCGGGGCTCCCGACGGCGGCACTCGCCGCCGTCGGGAGCCCTTAGGGTGCTACTGGACGTGCTGCGCTTCGGAGGTCACCGGGACAACCCCGCTTTTGCCGTGTGCTGCATCCTCAGGGTCGGTCAAATCGCGGTTGAGGGTTTCCGGGGACATGCGGGTGGCGATGAAGCTGATGAGCATGGTCGCCGACATGTAGATCGCCACAGGAATCCATGAGTTGCTGAACATGCCCAGCAGGGCAGCGCAGATCATGGGAGCGATGCCTCCGCCGATGATGGAAGAGAACTCGCGGCCCAAGGTGACACCCGCGTAGCGGTAACGGCTGCCGAAGATCTCAGGGAAGTAGCTCATGTGCACGCCCACCACGCCTTGGCATGCCAGGACGAATCCGACCACGATCACCAATACGATGGCTACCGGCGAGCCGGTGGTGAGCAGCAGGAACGCAGGGGCGGGGAAGAGGATGAGGGCGCCGGTAATGAGTGAGACGACGCGTCGTCGTCCGATCTTGTCGGAAAGGATTCCGAAGGACACCGCAGCGACTCCGCCACAGAGCGAACCGATGAGGAGCACGGGAGGAATGAACTTCGGGTCCGTTCCGATCACGGTGATGAGGTACGAGGCCATGAACACCTGAATGGTGTAGGACTGCGTGCTGACGCCGAGGTTCATCAGGATGACGCGCAGGACGTTGGCCTTGCCGTATTTGGCAACTTCGCGCAGAGGCGCCGGGGGTTCCGTGCGGGCCTGCTTGATCTCTTCGAAGACCGGCGATTCGTCCAGCTTGCGTCGGATGACCAGCGCGGCGATCGTGACGAAGATGCTGGAGAAGAAGACGAGCCTCCAGCCCCACGTGAGCATGTCGTTGGGTGCCAGCGACTGGGCTGCGATCCACACGAGTGCTCCGAGCGCCGTTCCGGCGGCGGCGCCGACCATGATGAGGGATGCCAGCTTGCCTCGGGTTCCAGGCGCGGCGGATTCGGTGAGCAGCGTTGCGCCGCCCGATTGCTCCGCTCCGGCGCCGAAGCCCTGGGCAGCGCGGCAGACACACAGCAGGATCGGGGCAAGGAGACCTACCTGGCCGAAGGTCGGCAGGAGCCCGATTGCCAGCGTCGCTCCACCCATGAGCAGCAGGGTCACTACCAGGACCCATTTGCGGCCGAGTCGATCGCCGAAGTGGGAGAAGAAGATCCCGCCGAGGGGCCTGAACAGGAATCCGACGGCGAAGGTGCTGAAACTGGCCAGCAGCGCCGCCGCCGGGGAAATGTTGGGGAAGAAGAGCTTGCTGAAGACGAGTGCCGACGCCGTGCCGTAGATGACGAAATCGTACAGTTCAAGCGTGGTGCCGATGAGTCCGGCGATGGCGGCCTTCCGGACCTTGCTTTGGTCCACCGGCGTGGGCGGGAGGTTTGCTGCTGTGGTCATTTCCATACTCCTTTGAATGGATGTCCGCTGGCCCGTACTTGGGCCGAGTCAGTAGGTGATGAGGACTTTGAGGTTGGTGGGGTCTGTCACGGGGGCAGTGAGTGCGGTCGCCGCGTTGGCGAGGGGAAATGTTGCGGTGATGATTGACCGGAGGTCCACTACCCCTGAGGAGGCGAGCTGGATCGCCGTCGGGAAGGCGTTGGCGTACCGGAACGCGCTCACCAGGTCGATTTCGAAGCGTTGCAGGAAACCGAGCGGGATCCCGTCGACGGTGGGGCGGGCCTGGCCGACGACGGTTGCCCGGGCGGCTGGGGCGAGTGTCAGGATGCCGTCAGCCAGGGCCCTGGTGTTGCCGGAGCATTCGATCAGGCGGTCCATGTCTTTCAGATCCAACGCCGTCACCGAGGTGTTGATGGTCCGGGTGGCGCCGAACCGGGCGGCAACAGCCAGGCGGTCGTCGTTGACGTCGGTCACCACGATCTCTGACGCGCCGCGGGAGGCCGCCACTTGCGCCACGAGCAGGCCGATCGGCCCTGCGCCGGTGATCAGCACCCGGTGTCCGGCCTGCACCTGGGCGCGTTCAACCGCCCAGACGGCGACGGCAAGCGGTTCGATCGCTGCCCCGATCTCGGCCGGGACGCTCTCCGGCAGAACGTGAAGCGCGGCTTCGGGCACCACTACGTGGCGGGCGAACAAGCCGTCGGTGGGCGGGGAACCGAAGCACGTCCCCGCCGGGCAGAGGTTGTAGCGTCCGGAGAGGCACGTGGGGCAGCTCCGGCACGGCAACGCGGGTTCAATCACGACGGCGGTGCCCGCGGCAACGGTGGCGGCCTCACCTGCCGCAATGACGACGCCGGCTCCCTCGTGGCCGAGGACCGTAGGCTGCCGGAGGACATTGGTGCCGTTGCGGCCGTCGGCGAAGTAGTGCATGTCTGAGCCGCAGATGCCGCCGGAGCGCATTTCAACGAGGACATCGTTCGGCCCGAGGGTCTTCAGGGGGTTCTCTTCGATACGGAGATCCCCTGCGCCGTGCAGGACAGCCGCTTCCGTGGTCAGCGGCAGGGACGATCCGTCGGCGAGGTGGACTGCATGGGTGGTCATCGGATGCTCCGGGTCTGTGCGGGTAGAAGTGAGGCGGATTCGGCTGCCGCGTTTGCGGCGGCCAGGGGGCCTTGCCGGTGGATGATGTCGATCAGCTCACCGGTGCGGCGGATGAAGTCATCGCGAGTAGCCAGTTCGTCACCCAGAAGATGGCGTTCGCCAAGTACCTTCGCGGCGAGGTCCCGCCCGGAGCCGGATCCCGCTGCGAGCTCCTGGAGTGTTTCCCGGGCGGGGTCTTGCATCTCATTGGCGTGGTTGCCGGGGTCGAATCCCCGAAGAGGTGCGATGCATGACAAGTATGAGGCGACCGTGAGGGCGAGGTAGTGGGGCATGGCGCCGGCGTCGAGCATTTCCAAGGCAGGAATCGGGATCCGCTGGCGGAGCTTGACGGAACCATCGCTGCCCACCTGGCTGGTCCGGTGCCCCAATGCCGAGTTGCGCCAACGCGAGAAGAGTTGCTCCTCGTAGGCCTCGACGTCGACGGCTGCGGGCACCGTGATGCTCGGCAGGTACTCGTCACGGAGTACACGGCGGGCGGCGGCTTCGATGTAGTCGATGCCGGTGGCGTCCGGAATGGTGGCTGCACCGGACAGGGCTCCGAGGTAGGCGATCAGCGAATGGGTGCCGTTCAGGAGCCGGACCTTGAGTTGCTCGTAGGCTGCGACGTCGTCCGTGAAGATGGCGCCTGCTGCCTCCCATGCCGGGCGGCCCGCTATGAAGTTGTCCTCCAGGATCCACATTGTGAAGGGCTCGGCTGGCACGGGGATCTGGTCCTCGTAGCCGAGTTGCTCGGCGACGAGGCTGCGGTAGTGGTCCGTCGTGGCGGGCACGATCCGGTCAACCATGGACGAGGGGAAGGTGACGTTGGCATCGATCCACTGCACCGTCTCGGCGGCCTCGCCGGCCGGGAGCAGTGAGGCGAATTCGTGGACGAGCCGTTGGGTGTGGTGCCCGTTGTCTGCGAGGTTGTCACAACTGAGGACCGTCACCGCTTTGCCGTGGGTCTGTGCCCGGCGCTGGAGTCCGCGGACGATCTGAGCGATGGGAGTGCGGGGGACTGGGCTGTTCGCGAGGTCGTGCTGGACGTCAGGATCGTCAACGTTCAGCGAGCCAGTCGCGGGGCTGTAGGTGTAGCCGTTTTCGGTGACCGTCAGGGATACGATGCGCGTGGTCTCGGCGCCAATGGCGGCTACGACCCGTTGTGGTTCCTGTGCCGCGACAAAGGCGTCCGTATGCACGCGCGGGGTCGAGAACTTGGATCCCTCGGGCGAGATTTCGACGACGGTGTAGAGCATGTCCTGGGCGTGCATGGCATCAGTGATGGCTGAGGAACGGCTGGAAATCCCAATGATTCCCCAGTCGCCGCCCTGCGCCGCGACGGCGGCATCCGTATAGACCGCTTGGTGCGCGCGATGGAAATTTCCGAAGCCGAGGTGCACGATGCCGGGTGCAGGGGCGACGATCCGGCGAAGGATTCCGGGGGTTTCGGCGTTCAGCTGCGGGAGGCGTGGCGTGGCCATGGTTCACCAGTCCTTCATGGAGCCGTCGAGCTCCCGGGCGATGGGCAGGTAAGCCTGCGTGTAGGGGAACCTCGCAGCGGCATCTTCGTCTACCTGGACGCCCAGGCCGGGCTCTTCGCCAGGGTGCAGGTAACCGTCTTCAAAACGGAAACTCGATTGGAAGACCTCGGACACCTTGGGGTCGTAGCCCATGTATTCCTGGATGGCGAAGTTGCTCGTGGCCAGGCCGAGGTGCAGTGATGCGGACAGGTTGATGGGGGAGACATCGGACGGACCGTGGGGTGCGCCTTTGATCTGGTACACCTCGGCGAAGGCCAGGATCTTCCGGACGTGGGAGATGCCTCCGGCGTGCACGACGGCGGTGCGGATGTAGTCGATGAGCCGTTCAGTGATGAGCAACTCGGCATCCCAGACGGTGTTGAAGACTTCACCGATGGCCAAAGGAATGGTGGTCTGCTGGCGCAGGGTGCGGAGCAAGCGCTGGTTCTCCGCGGGGGTGACGTCTTCCAGCCAGAAGAGGTCCACGTCTTCCAAGGAGCGGGCCAAGCGGGCTGCCTCGGTGGGGTTGAGGCGGTGGTGGACGTCGTGGAGGAGCTTAAGCTCGGGGCCGACGTGCTCACGGACTGCGCTGAGGATCTTTGGTGCATGGCGCAGGTAGGCGGCGGTGTCCCAGTCTTCTTCGACAGGTCCGGCACCGCGGCCGGCGGGTTCGTAGCTCGCGGCGCCCTTGGTGACGCCGTAAACCTTGTCGAGCCCGGGGACGCCGGACTGGGCGCGGACGGCGCGGAAGCCTTGTTCACGGCGCTGGTCAACCGAGTCCAACAGTTCGGGCAGGTCCCAGCCGGTGGCGTGCGTGTACGTGAGGATCTTGTCGCGGGCTGCGCCGCCCAGGAGCTGGTAGACCGGAACACCAAGGGCCTTGCCTTTGATGTCCCAGAGGGCGAGGTCGATGGCGCCGATCGCGGCCATGGTCACCGGACCGCGGCGCCAGTACGCGCCTTTGTAAAAGTATTGCCAGGTGTCTTCGATGCGGTCTGCGTCCCTGCCGAGCAGGGCCGGGCCGAGGTGATCGCGGAGGTAGCTCGCGACGGAGAGTTCGCGGCCGTTCAGTGTGGCGTCACCCCAACCGACGATGCCGTCGTCGGTGGTGATCTTGAGGGTGACGAAGTTGCGGCTCGGGCTGGTTACCAGGACGTCGACGTCGACGATTTTTCGGGTCATCGGGAAATCACTACATTCTTCAGCGGCTGGTTTGTGGAAAGACGGGTGATGTTTTCGGCGATCTCGAGTGCGCGGCTGCGGAAAGTCTCTGCGGTGACGCCGGAGGAGTGCGGGGTCATGATGATGTTGTCCAGCCGGCCGAACGGCAGGGTGGACGGTTCGCCGCGGCCGTCAGTTCCCGGGTATTGGTACCAGACGTCGATCGCGGCCCCCGCGATCCGCCGGTCTTTCAGGGCTTCGTAGAGTGCGGCTTCGTCGACGACGGGTCCGCGGGCAATGTTGACGAGCAAGCCGTCCGGGCCGAGGTCGTCGAGTTCTGCCGCGCCGATGATGCCGGTGGTTTGCTCCGAGAGCGGGATGCTGACCACGAGAATGTCCGATTCACTGAGTGCCTCGCCGAGGCGTTCGGTGGTGCCTGCCCAGCGCAAGGAGTTGGCCTTTGCGTCCACGCTGCCGCTGCGGGTGATGGCGATACCCTCGGCGCCGAAGGCCTTGAGGAGCGACCATGCCGCCCCGCCGATGTGCCCGAATCCGAGGAATGTCACCACAGCGCCGCGCAGTGTTTCCGGCTGGCGGATTCCGGAGGAATAGACAGACGAAGACCAGACGCCGCTCCGAAGTGCCGCGTCCTGGCCAAGCAGGTTGCGGCGAAGCGCCACCAAAACGGTGGCGATATGTTCGGCAATGGAACTTTCGTGGTGGAAGGTGTTCGCGCAGACCGCCCCGACGGGCAAAGCGGAGGCGTCGATGCCGTCGTAGCCGGCACCGCCAACGTGCACAAGCCGCAGATTGCCGGCGGCCGCGCCCATCGCCTCGGTGAAGCGTGGCCCGACGTAGACATCGGCATCTTTGAGGTCGGTCAGTACTGCATGCTCGCTCCAGCTGTCGTGCCAGGAGGTAAGGGCGCCCTCGGGGAGTGCGGCCTCGAAAGTGGAGCGGTGGGGCATCAGGTTGGGGTCTGCGATGACGATTCTCATGGTTACTTTCCCTGGAGGGCTTGCTCTGCGGTGCGCGCAGCAAAGGTGGAGCCACGCACGATGAGTTGTGAACTGAGGTGGACGGCTTCCGTTGCCGTGGGCTTTCCGGCCATCTGCTCGAGGAGGAGCTCAAGGCTGAGGGCGCCGCTTCGGTCAATGGGTACGCGGACAGACGTGAGTCCGGGTTCTGCCGCGGCGGCAATGTCGAGGTCGTCGATACCGACAACGCTGATGTCCTCCGGGCAGTGGTAGCCGAGGGTCCGGGCGCCGGCGAGCATGCCGATGGCGACCAGGTCGTTGTATGCAATCACTGCGGTGGCGCCGCTGGCGACCACCGACGCCGCCGCGGCCAGTCCGCCGTCGACGGTTGCATTCTGGTTCCCCACGGTGACGAGTTCGATGCCCCAGTCGGCGCAGAAGCGGGTGATCGCTGCACGGCGTTGGCCGTTAGCCCATGACGACGCGGGCCCGGGAATGTAGGCAAGCTTGCGGTGGCCGAGGGCGTAGAGATGCTCGACGGCTTGGCGGATTCCCTCGCCGGCCTCCATGAGCACCCGTGCGGCGTGCTCCGCCTCGCCATTGATGACCACCAGCGGCGCGCTACCCGCGAGATGGTGAATCTGCTCGGAAGGCAAGCGGGGCGAGCAGAGGATGATGCCGTCCACGCCCGTGGCGAAGGATTCGAGGTGTGCCTGTTCACGCGAGGACGATTCGGAGGTGTCCGCGAGGACCATCCGGTGGCGGCCGTGCCAGGCCTGGTCCTGGATGGCCTTGATGAGGGCGGCGAACACCGCATTTGAAATGTCCGGGACGATGACGCCGAACGTCCGGCTGCCAGTTACTCCTGGCACGTCGTAACCCAATTGTTCGGCCGCGGCCATGACCTTCTGCCGCGTTTCGGCTGCCAGGCGGCCGGGGTCTCCGAATGCCCGCGACGCCGTTGCCAGGGACACCCCTGCCAGCTTTGCGACATCCGTGAGTTTTGCCGACATCTGTCCTCCAGTTGCTTCGTTGAAACCTTGTCCTGCAAGTATGGAAAGACTTGTACAAGTTTGTCAATGGTTTGCACAAGGTTGTTGGGGCGGCCGGGTTGCCTGGACCCGTTGAGCGTCGCGTAGCCGCGGAGTAGGGTGGCCCCACCCACCTCGCACCACCATTTGAGGAGCGACCATGTCACATCGCAAACTTCGACTGGCCACCATGACGGCAGTTCTCGCGCTGAGCGTGACGAGCGGCGCCGTCGCCAACCCCGCCTTTGCCGATCCGCGCCAGACTGAAAAGACCGCCACCGCCACCGGATACGGCGGGGCGGTCAGCACGGTAGACCCTGAAGCATCCGCTGCCGCCATCGAGGTCCTCCGCAAGGGCGGCAACGCCGCAGACGCCGCCGTCGCCGCCGCCGCCACGCTGGGCGTCACCGAACCGTACAGTGCCGGGATCGGCGGTGGCGGCTACTTCGTGTTCTACAACGCGAAGACCGGCAAGATCGGCACCATCGACGGGCGCGAGACCGCTCCAGCGGCGATGCCGCATGACGCGTTCATCGATCCCGCTACGGGGAGGCCGTACAACTTCACCCCCGAACTCGTCACCAGCGGGGTCTCTGTAGGCGTCCCCGGCACGGCGGCCACCTGGGAGCGCGCACTGGAACGCTGGGGTACGTTGAGTCTTGGCGACGCCCTCCAGCCTGCCATCAAGGTCGCGACCCGCGGCTTCGTCGTCGACCCGACTTTCCGCCAACAGACACTCGACAACAAGCTCCGCTTCGAGGCGTTCAGCTCCACCAGCAAGCTGTACCTACCGGGAGGCGATGCACCCGCCGTCGGCAGCATCTTCCAGAACCACGACCTCGCCGCGACGTACCGGCTCCTCGCGAAGCAGGGCACACAGGCCTTTTACAGCGGTCCGCTCGCAGCCGAGATCGCGGCAACCGTCCAAGCCCCGCCCAAGACCGCCACCACCACGCTGCCCATCCCCGTGGGGCACATGACCACTGCCGACCTCGCCGCGTACAAGCCCCTGGACCAAGCGCCCACCCACGTCGACTACCGCGGCCTCGACGTCTACGGCATGGCGCCGTCGAGCAGCGGGGGTACGACGGTAGGCGAGGCGCTGAACATCCTCGACACCGTCAACCTTTCGGAGATGTCCAAGCCAGCTGCCCTGCACCACTACCTCGAGGCGAGCGCGCTCGCCTTCGCCGACCGTGGAAAGTATGTGGGCGACCCTGCGTTCGTCGACGTTCCCACCGCCGCGCTCACTGACCCGCTGTTCGGCAAGGAGCGCGCCTGCAAGATCGACCCGCTGCACGCGGCCACGAAGCCCGTCGCGCCGGGAGATGTGTCAACGTACGACGGCGTGTGCCCGGCTTCCCCTGCCGCGCTCGCCGATGAGAAGGACACCGAGAACATCTCGACGACCAACATGACGGTCGCGGACAAGTGGGGAAATGTGGTCGAGTACACGCTTACCATCGAGCAGACCGGCGGATCGGGAATCGTGGTGCCGGGACGCGGGTTCCTGCTCAACAACGAGATGACCGATTTCTCGGCCGTATACAGCGCGAGCGACCCCAACCGAATCGATCCCGGCAAGCGCCCGCGCTCTTCGATGTCCCCGACCATCATCCTCAAGGATGGCAAGCCGTTCCTCGCCCTCGGTTCACCCGGTGGATCGACCATCATCACCACCGTGTTGCAGACGATACTGAACAGGGTGGACTTGGGCATGAGCATCTCCGACGCGATCGCCGCCCCGCGTGCTTCGCAACGGAACACCGCCAAAGTGACGGCCGAGCCGGACTTCATCACGGCGTATGGGAGTCAATTGACACCGTTTGGCCATCAGTTCACGCCATCGGGTGATGCCTTCACCTCGGCCGCGGAGATCGGTGCGGCAACGGCGATCGAGTTCGGGCCCGGCGGGCGCATGATCGCTGCCGCCGAGCCGGTGCGGCGCGGAGGAGGGTCGGCGATGGTGCTGAAACCGTCGCCGTGAGAGGTGAATGGTTTCTGGCGGGAAACCACTTGTCCATTCGATCCGCTGTAGTGCTGACGCCCGGGGTAACGCTGGGGTAACTTGTCCCCATGGCTACCGAAGCAACCACCCTCACCGTTGATGGGCCGCACGGTCCCCGGGAAATGCGGATCTCCAGTCCCAGCCGGGTTCTCTGGCCGGAATTGGGCCTCACCAAGCTGGATCTCGCGCGCTATATCGTTGATGTCGGGGAAGCATTCATAGCCGCGAACGGTGACCGGCCGGTCTCGCTGCAGCGCTTTTCGGACAACATCGACGGAGAACAGTTCTTCTCCAAGAATCCGCCGAAAGGAACCCCAGACTTTGTCCGGTCGGTGAAGGTGATCTATCCAAGTGCGCGCTCGCATCCCCAATTGGTCCTCGACGAGCCAGCCGCGGCAGTGTGGGCCGTCCAGATGAACACGGTGGTCTTTCATCCTTGGCCGTCGCGTGCCGAGAACACCGACAACCCCGACCAGTTGCGGATCGACCTGGACCCGCAGCCCGGAACAGATTTCGACGACGCGATTCCCGCGGCTCTTGCGCTGAAAGGCGTACTCGCGGAGGCAGGATTGACCACCTTTATCAAGACCTCAGGAAACCGGGGACTCCACGTCTATGCCCCGATCGAGCCTTCGCATGAGTTCTTGGACGTACGGCATGCCGTCATCGCGGCCGCCCGGGAGCTCGAGCGCCGAATGCCGGACAAGGTCACCACTGCCTGGTGGAAGGAAGAACGGGGTGAACGGGTATTCGTCGACTTCAACCAAGCCAACCGTGACCGGACCATAGCCGGTGCGTATAGCCCGAGGCCGCTTGCCCATGCCCCGGTCTCTTGTCCAATCACGTGGGACGAGCTTGAATCGGCGGACCCGAAAGACTTTACGATCCTTAGCGTGCCCGGCAGGCTGAAATCCGTGGGGGACCCTTGGGGTGACATGAACTCCAAAGCAGGCAAAATTGACGTCCTGCTTCAATGGTGGGAACGCGACGTCGGCGCCGGGCTCGGGGAGCTGCCGTTCCCGCCCGACTACCCGAAGATGCCGGGAGAACCACCGCGTGTCCAGCCAAGTCGAGCACGCAAGCAGGACTGACTGATGGGCCGGGAAGGTGGCCTCGACAGACAATGAGTGGAAGAATTAGGGCTGGACCAAAACGGCCGGCGGCGCATCTTGCCTGCTGAGACCCAGGTGAGTCCCCCAGTGCGCCGTCGGTCCTGACGTTGCTGGTCTCTTACGCCGCGCCGGTCCATCTGGGCGCGGTTGCCGCGCGCCGGAGTTCCTTGGCGCGGGTGCGGAATCCGTCGGACGCCTTGCGCGGTTCGTCGCATGCCTGGGGACCCGCATTGCGGGGGATTGCCATCGGACGAGCCATCCCGGCCGGTTCGCGTGCGCCCGCCGCCGGGCAAAGGTCGGTGACCAGTCCCATGCCCGCGCATTCCCGCGCGGCGGCGATTCCGGCGACAACTGCGGGCTTGTCCTCAAACGGCGTCGAAACAGCGATGACGACGCCGTCAGGTGATTTGAGGCGGAACCTGAAAAAGGACTCCCCGTCAACAAACACTTCAAATATGCCGGCCACTGCTACCTCCCGGTCTGCGGATCCCGCTCAGTAGCGACTTCACTACCGGCGGGGACGGAGCATCACTGCATTCCTCGTCCGCTGCTCTGGTTGAACAACCACCGTGAATCGTTTTTCACGTGATATTCAGTCTGTGCTGACTGTGTTGAGGCTAACAAGACCGCGTGAGTAAACCCTGTGTAAAACGTGTGCAACCGCAGGGTGGGTCAATTGCCACTCGCCCGGTTCATCAGGTGCTCAAGCAGCGCTAGTTCCGGGAATCCGGGGTGCCGGGCAATGCTGGACCTGAGCTTTGCCCGGAGGTGCTCGCCGCTCGGTTCGGTTCCGCTGAGGACCTCGTCTATGATGTCCTGCGCTTGCCCACGCAAAGCCGCCAGGCTGTCACCGTCGTCGCCGGGAACCAGAACCGGTTCCGGCTCGACGAGCGGGTCTTCAGACTCCAAAGGTTCCGACACTGCCAGCTCCTGATATTTCATCCCGGCAAGTCCCAGCCACGTCGGGAATTCGCCCCCATCCACTCTAGATAGTAATGAGGGCACCCGGATTGTTCATCGCTTGCGGATCAGAAGGATGAAAATGGCCTCGAAACGACAGTTTGTGACGCGAACGCCGGCGCGCGCGCCGTCGCACCGTTGCGGCCTCAGTCCATGACCAAGTCGCGGGCCGCGGCAGCGATGTGGCGCGCGGAAATACCTGCGGCGTTGAGCAAGTCCTTGGGTTCGCCCGAGCCAGGAAGTTCCCTTACCGCGAGCAGCGCCATATGGAGTTTGGGCGTGTTGGCACTCGCGAGCGCTTCGAGGACGGCCGAGCCGATCCCGCCTTGTGGGTAGTGGTCTTCTGCGACAACAATCCGGCCATCGGTTTCGAGGCACGTCCGGCGCAGGGTGTCGACGTCGACCGGCTTGATGGAGTAGAGGTCGATGACCCGGGCTTTGATCCCCGACCGGGCCAGCTCCTCTGCGGCAGCGAGGCATTCGTGGAGCGTGACGCCGGCGCCGATGAGGGCAACCTGGTCGTCGGGGCCGGCGCCGTGGACCTTGCTCCCGCCAAGGGGGAACTGTTCGTCCGGCCCGTAAATCACGGGATAGGCTCCCCGGGTGGCGCGCAGGTAGGAGATTCCGGGCGTGTCCGCCATGGTGCTCACGAGCTGCGCCGTCGAAGGGGCGTCGGCCGGATAGAGCACCGTGGAGCTGTGCACTGCCCGCATGGCCGCTATGTCCTCCAGGGCCATTTGCGAAGGACCATCTTGCCCGATTTCAACGCCGGCATGCGTACCGACGAGCCGGATATTCACTTCCGAGACTCCGGCCATGCGGATAAAGTCGAATGGCCGCGAAACCAGGAAAGCCGCGAAACTTGAGGCGAAGGCCACGTAACCGCGGACCGAAAGGCCGATGGTTGCGGCGACGAGTTGCTGCTCGGCAATGAACATTTCGAAATACCGCTCAGGGGCCACCTCCTTGAAGTCCCCGGCATGGGTCGAATTCCCCACCTCGCCGTCGAGGACCACCACTTCGGGGCGGACCGCAAGCGCGGACACGGCGGCGCCAAAGGCGGCCCGGGTCGCCACTTTGTCGCCAATTTTCCAATCCGGAAGCGCGACTGAACCGTGAGTTTCCGGCGTGATTGCCGGCGTGCCCGACTCCGGAGACCGGGTGGTCACGCGGACACTGCTCGGCCCGCCAAGGGCAGCTATGGCTTTCTCGGCCATGTCCGCCGGGAGCGCTTTGCCGTGCCAGCCGTTCTGGTCTTCGATCTCAGGTACCCCTTTACCCTTGATTGTCTTGGCCAAAATCACCGTCGGCTGATCGTCGTCGCTGCGGGCCCGGCTCAGGGCGTCGTCTATCTGACTGAGGTCATGGCCGTCGATGATGAGGGGCCGGGCCCCGAAGGCTTCTACCCGCCTGGCGTAGGCGTCCATGTCCCACTGCAGTTCGGTAGGGCCGTCCTGACCGAGCCGGTTGACGTCGACGACGGCGGTGAGGTTGCCGAGCTTGTAGTAGGCGGCCTTGTCGAGGGCCTCCCAGATGGACCCTTCAGCCAGCTCGCTGTCTCCGCACAACACCCAGGTGTGGAAGGGAAGCTTGTCCAGGTACCGTCCTCCGAGGCTCACACCGACGGCGACCGGCAGCCCTTGTCCCAGCGAGCCGGTCGCCACATCCACCCAAGGCAGCACCGGCGTCGGGTGGCCCTGAAGCCGGGCACCGAACTGACGATAGGTGTTCAGCAGTTCCTCTTCCTCGACCACGCCCACGGCCCGATACATGGAGTACAGAAGCGGTGAAGCATGTCCCTTGGAGAAAATGAGGTGGTCGTTGTTTGGCAAAGCCGGGCGTTCCCAGTCGTAGCGAAGGTGCCTGGTGAGGAGGACCGCCATGAGATCCGCGGCCGACAACGACGACGTGGGATGACCCGAGCCGGCGTTGGTGCTGCACCTGATGGAGTCCACACGCAATTGCGTCGCCAGAGCCCGGATGGAATCCATATCTTCGGTTTCCCATCGGGCGGCGGTTGTTGTCCTGTCCTCTGACATCGCCGGTCCCTCCTGCCTAGTGCTCGTTCAGCCGCTCAAGCAAGTTCCCCAAGGCATCGCGAATATCGTCATGGTCGTATTGGCTAGCCCTGCTTTCACCTGAAATCACGGCGCATCGATGGATTTTCTTGAAGTCTCCATACGGGAATTTGTAGCGGCCCTTTTGTCCCTCGGGATGCTCATCGTCCACGCCGAGAAACCATTTCGAATATTGGGCGCTCCCGTTCTTATCCAGGAAGGTGTTCTCATCCTGCGTCGAAGGCGCGTGCTCGCTCCAGTCGTCCCGGGTATCGATGACTACCTTGTTGTCCCGGATAAGGCTCTTCGCATGATCGAAGGCCTTCTTGTTGAGTTTCACGGTCATGCTTGGGACCTCCATCTCCTCCGTCAAACTAATACGGCTTGCCAGCTCACGGGAAGGGAAGGTCGGGACCCGGTTCGGGGACAGGGGGAGGTCCCGGCTCGGGCAGCGGAACCGGCTCGGGGGTTCCCGGGCGGGGTCCGGGTTCGGGCACCGGGCCAGGGGTCGGCACAGGTGTCGGCCCGGGCTCCGGCAACGGCACTGGCTCCGGCGTCGGGCTTGGACCAGGCTCTCGGGTGGCGTCAGCGTTAGGGTCTCGCGTGGGGTCGGGAGGGAACTCGCTCATTGTTTGCTCCTCGAATAGCCGATGAAATCTGGGCGGACGTCCGTGGGGCCGGCCTGTTCGCGGCCGGCCCCACGGGGCTCAGCGGTCCGACTGACGCGGACGGGTTTCTGTGCCTGGGCCACCTTCCGTAGCAGGCCACGATTCGGCGCCGCGTTCCATGGAAGGGTCACGAGGCGATTCTTCCGCGGTGTAATCGCCTTCGATCCGCTCGGCGGGCAGATCCGTGACGCGCGCCGTGCCGTAGTCGCCCTCGGTGTACTGGCCGAGGCGAGTCGGGTCACCGCCGTCGGCAGCCCCCATAGCCGCAGGGGCCGTCAAGTCAGGATCGACGGCGGGCAGCTCCGAGGTGGTCTCCGCGGGGGAGACTGCTGCGCCGGAGTCGTCGACATCGCCGGCGGCCACGGAGCCTCGCCAAGCGCCAGTCTCGTAGCCGCGCTCCTCAATGAATTTCTTGAACTTGTCCAGGTCGGCTGAAACCCGCATGTCGTCGATGCCCACCAGAGAGCCGGCCTTTTCGGCAAAACTCTCCGGCTCCCATTCGATCTCTACACGCACGCGGGTACGGTCCGCGCCAAGTGGCTCGAAGCTCACCGTCCCCGCGTTCCTTGGTCCGTCAATGCTGGCCCAGCTGACCAGTGAGTCCGGGACCTGCTCGAGGATTTGGGCATTGAATTCGCGCTTGACGCCGCCAACGTTGGTGGAAAAATGCAGGGCGGTCTCGTCGATTTGTTCCACCGCTTCGACGCCCTTCATGAATTCCGGGAAAGACTCGAACTGGGTCCATTGGTTGTAAGCCACTGAAACGGGAACTTCCACGTCGATTGTTCGGTTAACGGTAGCCATGTTGGTACTCCTTGCTTGCGCTTGTTCCTGCGGATGTTGGTGGTCCTCTTGGCGGTCTAGCCGGCGTCGAAAGTTTCGCCGTCGTCGTCCTTCGGGGACTTATCCTCTGGCAGTCCTGTCGCATCGCCCTTCGGTTCGGATGAGAAGGAACTCCCTGCCTTGCTTCCCTCGGAGTTCGACTCATCCAGCTCGGCATCAGCCGATGGCACCGCGGCTGATCCGTTGTGCCCGCCCCGATTCGCCTGCTGGGCCCCGCTTCCTGCTGTTTCTTGTTCCGGCGTCGGAGTTCCGTAGCCTCCGGCTGCCTCTTCCTCGGCTGCGTGCTGCTTGTCCATGTCCATACCGTCCATTCCGTGCTGGTTGAACCTGTTGGTGGAAAATCAAGAACCTGCTACTCAAGACGCCGTCCGTCTTGACCGGGAGGCTGGCCCCGGACGAGAAGGCCTTTGGCCTTCTGCCGACGCCCGCTCAAGCCTGTTACCACATCGAAACTAGTAGGCCGGGCGGTCATTTGTCCATGGATTCGGGAAAATTGATCAGCAAACTTACTATGTCGATCGAGAAGGCCTAGACTAGGCCGGCGTGAGGCCTCGAATTAGGGTTCCGGCTCGGCCTTCCGGCGCCCGGGAGACCAGGAAAGCAGCGGGTACAGCAGCACGAGCGCCGCGAGGGCGATAAGGATGCTGCCGCCGGCGGCGAGGCCAGCCTCCGGCCCCACGGCAACGCTGAAGATCAGTCCGGCGCATCCCGCGATCAGCAGGGATACACACGCCACGACGGCCTTGACGATCATGTCCCCTGCAGCCACCAGGCGGTACTTGACGTGATGTTGGAAGAGCCGCCGGTGCAGGCTGACCGGAACAAGCATGAGCCCGGTGGTCATGGTCGCCAGGACAACCAGCAGGAGAAACCACCACTTCTGCAGCTCCGTGAGCGTGCCGAATCTCTGTTGGAACGGCAGGGTCAGCAGGAAGCCGCCGATAATTTGCACGCCTGTCTGGAGGACCCGCAGCTCCTGGAGCAGCTCATTCCAGTTGCGGTCCATCCGTTGGTCCTCGGACTCATGCCGCGTGTCGGGAGTAGGCCCGGGCAGTAGAGGATCCTCCGGTCCGCTCACGACGGGCGCGGCAGTTCGCAGCCTGCCACAGGGTTCAGTCCCATGTAGTTCAGGGGGCCAGCAACAATATTCAGGCTAATTGTTGCCCACTGGGAGCACTGCGCGGGAACTGCGCTGAAGTAGCCACGCTGCCCGGCAGCTACCGCTCCAATTATGAGCCAGATCACCACGATCAGCCCGAAAATCGACCCGATTCGCATGGCTATCGACCAACCTCTCATCGATTCCGAATATCATCAGCTTACTTATTCAGCGACTTCGACCATAGGCTGGCCGGATGGCAACCCACGTAGGGACGTCGGGGTGGAGTTACGACCACTGGGACCACGTGCTCTATCCCGCCGGCACCCCCTCCCGCAACCGGCTCGATTACTACGTGCAGCAATTCGAAACCGTCGAACTCAACGCGAGTTTCTATCGTTGGCCGCGCGATTCATCGTTCGCCAGTTGGCGACGCCGCCTACCTGAAGGGTTCGTGTTTTCGGTCAAGGCGCCCCGTGGGCTCACCCATGGCAAGCGCCTTTATGCCCCTGAAGCCTGGATCGGCAGGATCACCTCGGCGTGGCATGAGCTCGGGGACAGGCGTGGGGTCCTGTTGGTCCAGTTGCCGCCGGGAATGGAGCGCGACGACGGCCGGCTGGCCTATTTCCTTGGCCTCCTCCCCGAGTGGATCAAGGTCGCCGTCGAATTCCGCCATCACAGCTGGCACGACGGGGCCGTCTACGAACTGCTTGAAAGGCACCAAACGGCCTACTGCATCATGAGCGGAGCGGAGCTCCCTTGCGTCCTGAGGGCCACGGCGCCGTTTGTCTACATCAGGATGCATGGGCCGGATCACCATCATCTTTACGGAGGTTCATACTCCGATCAGGACCTGCGCTGGTGGGCGGACCGAATTGCGGAATGGGAGGCCGCGGGCAAGGAGGTCTTCGCCTATTTCAATAACGACGGCGGCGGCAACGCGGTCCGTAACGCCCACACCCTCCGTTCGTTCCTCGGCAGCCACTAGGCGTGGCCTCCACGGTTGTTGGGTACCGTAGCTTCCATGGTTGAAACGAAGAAGGTCAAGATGCCATCTTCATCCCTCATGACCGTGATCTTGGCCTTTGCCGCAAATCTATTGGTCGCCGCGGCAAAAACCGTCGCCGCCATACTTACCGGCTCCGCTTCGATGATCGCCGAGTCCGCCCACTCCTGGGCGGACACCGGCAACCAGATATTCCTGCTGGTGGCTGAAAGGAGATCCTCGAAACAGCGGGACGTGGCCCATCCGATGGGCTACGGCAGGGAAGCTTACGTGTGGTCGATGTTTGCCGCCTTTGGCTTGTTCACCGCAGGGGCTGTCGTGTCGGTGATGCACGGTGTCCAACAGCTTTTCGCACCGGAACCAGCCGGTGATTTCGAGGTCGCCTATGTCGTCCTGGCGATATCGTTCGTGCTCGAAGGGGCCTCGTTCGTCCAGGCGTTCCGCCAGGCCCGCACGTCGGCAAGGCGACTTGAACGTCGCACCTTGGAGCAAGTGCTCAAAAGCTCGGACCCCACCATGCGCGCCGTCTTCGCGGAGGACAGCGCAGCGCTGATAGGCCTGCTCATTGCCTTCTTGGGGATCTTCCTGCACCAGCTCACCGGATCACCGCTCCCGGATGCCCTCGGATCCATATTTGTCGGCATCCTTCTCGGTGTCATCGCGGTGGTGCTGATAGATCGCAATCGTCGCTTCCTCGTCGGTCAGGGCGTTACACCGGAACTCGAGAAGTCGATGGCGATCAGGGTCATGGAACACCCGGAAATCGATCGCCTGACGTATCTGCACCTGGAGTTTGTTGGGCCGCGCAAGCTATACCTCGTGGCGGCTGTGGATATCACGGGCGACCTTCGGGAGCATGAAGTAGCCATCGCGTTGCGCCGTGTTGAACGGGAACTGGAAGACGAGGAGACCGTCGAGGAGGCGGTGCTGACCCTCGCTACGCCCGACGAACCCTCGCTGTCCTTTGACGTTCGGCGACCGTCGCCTGCCGTTGAGTAAACCAGCAGCGGCAATCCGCTGGAACCTCTGGGGAAAACAAGTACAGGCTACTCGTGCCATGTTTCACGCAAAGTTGTTGACTCAAGGGACCAGCATCCGCGCGCTGTCCGGGGCCGCCGATCCGGGCTGCCAACGGCAGGATCGGCCGAACGATAGAACTTGCGCACCGGAAGCACAGTCAATTTTCGAGGGGAGCTGCAATGGACGGGCAAGTATGGATTTGGATCGTGGTGGCGATTGTGATCATCGCGGTGATCGTCGCCGTCGTCGCTTATGGGCGCCGCGCGAAGGACGCAGCTAACCGCAAGCGCGCTGCGGACCTCCGCGAGAAAGCCCGTGCCGACGCCCTCGGAGCTCATGAGCGCAGCGCAGAGGCCGCTCGAGCGGCGGCTGACGCCGCCCGCGCCGAGAGCGAAGCGGAACGCTTGCATCAGGAGGCCACCGACAAGCAGAAGGCGGCCGAACGGGCCAACGAAGCCTCGCAGGAAAGGCTACGGCGCGCAGAAGAGTTGGACCCCGATGCGGGCAACCGCTCGGACACGAATAGTGAGGAACGCCGTCGGGACAGGGACGACGCCGGAGACCGGCGGGAGCGCGACGACGAGCGAGGCGACGAAGAGGGGCGGAGAGGGCCGTAGGCTAGTTGTTCGCGGCCCGCGCCTGCGCCAGGGAAGTGTCCTCAGGGAGCGGATCGAGCTTTGGACGGCTGGCGGGGACGTGGTCCCTTGCCTGTTCCTAAATCCGATCGACGACGATCACCACGTGGGTGCCGTGGTGGCGGTCCGTCAACACGCCGGAAACTATGCTCTGGGAAAGAGCGAGCTCGCCGGGCTCGAAGGTGACCCGCAAATGGCTTTCGCCGTCGAATTGGCCGAGTCCGGCGTTCCGACGCTCGTCCCGGACCTCCTCGGATTCGAAGATGCGCAGGATCTCATGGCTGGTGGCTCAACGCTCCAGGGCGGCCACACGAGGGATATTGCCGTGGCTACTTCGTGGCTCGAAGCTTGCGATGAGGTGCAAGGGCCTCTGGGGATTGTCGGTCATTCGTTGGGCGCCCAGGTGGGGTGTTCTTAGTTGCGGGTTCGGGACGCTTGAGTCCTTCGAACGTGAGGGCATTTCCCATAACCCGGCCTGGTTTGTGCCCAATCTTCGTTTCGTTCCTTTCGAAGGAGGGCACGCCTTTCCGGCCACTCAGAGAAGACACGCCGTTTCGTGGCTCAAGGCCAGCCTGGCCGCAGCCCGATCAACGCCTTAGGCTGCCGTCACACTCCACCTGCAGTGGGTGCGGCTTGGGGTTGATCTGCCAGTTCCTGCGTGGCAGCCCAGCTCGCGAGGAGTCGCAGGGCATCTGCCGAGGGGGAGCCAGGTTCTGCAGGGTAGATGAACAGGGAGAGGCCGGTGTCCGCTGACAATTCCATCGCTTCGAACAGCAGCCGGAGTTCGCCCACCACGGGGTGATGGAAATGCTTGAAGCCGCTGTAGTGGCGGCGCACATTGTGGGCGGCCCAGCGAGTGCGGAATTCATCGCTTCGGGTGGAAAGTTCGCCTACAAGATCGCTCAGTCCGCGGTCGAAGGGGTCGCGGCCGGCCTCGGTGCGCAGGATGGCGACCATGTTGTTGGCAGCGAGTTCCCAATCCGGGAAGAACCTCCGGGCCCGCTCCTCATCCAGGAAAATGAAGCGCGCATAGTTGGCCGGCCTGACCGGGTTGACGTACATCTCGGAATGTAAAGCAAGGCCAAGTTTGTTGGCGGCGAGGATATCCATGCGCGCGTTGCGGACAAATGCCGGCGCGTCAGTGATGGCGTCAAGGGCAAAGTGGACACTTGGCCGGACCTGTTGTGGCGCCGACCGACGCTGCCGCTTGCTCGTCCCGGCTGTGCGCGCCAGATCGAACAGGTGTGCGCTCTCAGCTTCGTCGAGTTGTAGAGCCCTGGCCAATGCTTCCAGTACGCTCTCGGATACTCCGGCAAGGTTTCCGCGTTCCAGCCGCGTGTAATACTCGACGCTTACCCCGGCTAGGATTGCGACTTCTCCGCGACGGAGACCGGCCACGCGCCGGTTCCCGCCCGACGTCGGTAGCCCCGCTTGTTCGGGAGTGATCTTCGCACGCCGGGAAGCAAGGAAATCGCGGGCGTCGTTCCGGTTGTCCATGCGATCAACGATAGTGACGTTTGAGCGCCTTGAGGGAGTCCCTGCCAGTACCTCTGTCAGCCGGAGTTCCCTCCGCGTCAGTGCTAGAAAATGTGGAAATCGCCGGCGTCGGCGTTGGCGGACGGGTACACTACGGGTTCCCGTCCCAGCTCAAGCAGGACGTCATTGATGCTCATTTGCCCGTCGAGTTGGACGGCCGGGACGAAGGCGGTTTCGGATTCGACTTCAGCGGTCATGGATCGATCTTATGCGCGGCGGAGCCCACGGACACGATGAACACGCGGCCATAAGCCCAAGACGCCGGACGCTGTTTTGTGTTCGAGGATCACGGCTTCTGGGATGCTGCCGCGGAGGGGGAGAGGTCGGATAGCGTGAGCGGGTGTGTCGGAGCCTCCGGGAAGGGGTGGCTGATGGTCACACCTAGATCCGGATTGACGTGGACCAACGCACCGCCGGGCAGCGCTCTCCACTCCGGGTTCTCATCCATCGGTTCAGTGGCAATGAGGACGTGACCGGAATGGGCCAAATCCTTGCTGTGGGCGCGGATGCAGGAGCTCCGCGCGTCCAGGGGAGCTGCCTCCTCGGAGTGGGCGGGCAACCGTTCCAAAATGTGCAGTTCATGTGTGTCCGGATACCTGACCGCCCAAACGTCGCTCGCCGTCGTGAGGATCAGGTTCAAGCTGAACACTGGGAGCTCCTTCGCAATCCAGCTGATCGCTTGGCTGATACCTTTGCCGACGTCGCCACCTGCGCGCCTGCTCTCCGCGGTGATCAATGCGAAGAGGCGTTCACTGTCTGTCTGGCCCTTTACCAGATCCGAAACCCCGAACTCAGCCAGCCGCTGATCGAGCCGTTCAAGATCGCCGAAGGCGCCGTTGTGGGCGAACAACCTCCCGTCCTGCTCGAACGGATGCGTGTTGACCATCGTGTGCGCTCCAGTACTGGCATACCGCACGTGGGCCAGGAACGTCGTGCTTTTCAGCACCCGCGCCTCACGCGCGAAGGCGTGATCCTCCCATGCGGCGAGCGGCTGCTTGGCGACATGGGCCTTACCGTCACTGTCGAAGGTGCCTATGCCGGCGCCGTCGGGCTCGCGCCGGCTCTGGTCGGCGAGACTGTCCGGCGCGTCCAGGAGCCAGAAAGTGGCGCGGACTGCTTGTGAACCGGCGTGCAAGCCGAACAATCGGCACATGGCACACATCCATCCTTGAAGCGGTCGGTGGTGAAGCTGCTGGCTAGTGGTGGAACGCCTGGGTTTGCCCGCCGGCGGGCATGGGCGAGGTGAGGCCGTCCAAGTAGGCGACTTCCTTCTTGAGATCGGCCAGGAAACTCGATGCGAGGTCTCGTGTGAAACCGTTCCGGACAACGATCCGTTGGACCGTGATCTCGCCCAATCCCTCCGGCATGGGGTAGGCAGGGACGAGCCATCCATTCATCCGCAGCCGCTCGGACAAGTGGTGAAGGTTCCAGTTCTCCGTGTAGCCGTCGGTGAGCTGCCAAGCAAAGACCGGGATGTCCGATCCGTCGCTCCACAAAGTAAACGGCTCCATCGCCCCTATTTCACTCGATAGATAGAGCGCCACGTCCCGCGAGGTCGCCTGAACGGATTTGTATCCCTCGTATCCGAGCCGGAGGAACAGGTAGTACTGAAGCAGCACCTGGGCGCCGGGCCGCGAGAAGTTCAGGGCGAAGCTCGGCATGTTCCCGCCGAGGTAGCTGACATGGAAGATCAGGTCCTCGGGGAGCGCTTGCTCGTCCCGCCAAATGATCCAGCCAAGACCGGGATAGACCAAGCCGTACTTGTGGCCGGACGTGTTGATCGAGGCAACCCTCGGCAGACGGAAGTCCCAGACTGTCTCCCGTTGCAGGAAGGGCGCAACCATGGCTCCGGAGGCACCGTCGACGTGGATCGGAACATCAAAGCCGTGCTTTTCCTGGATCTCGTCCAGCGCCGCCGAGATTTTTTCGACGGGTTCATAGACTCCCGTGTAGGTCACGCCCATGATCGCCACAACGCCAATGGTGTTCTCGTCCACATACTTGTCCAGCTCGTAGCCGTCCAGCATTTGGTGTTCCTTCGACACCGGAACGTACCGGGCCTCCACATCCCAGTAGTTGCAGAACTTCTCCCAGCACACCTGCACTGCCGAGCTGAGGACCAGGTTGGGTTTGTCGGTGGAAAGGCCGGCCGCCCGCCGCGCGTGCTGCCAGCGACGCTTCAAGGCCAGGCCGCCGAGCATGCATGCCTCGGAGGAACCGATCGTGGAGGTCCCAACGGACTTGGCCGGATCGGGGGCGTTCCACAAGTCGGCGAGCATCCGCCAGCAGCGGGTCTCAATCAACGCCGTCTGGGGGTATTCGTCCTTGTCGATCATGTTCTTGTCGAACGTTTCGGCATACAGCTTCGACGCCTCGGGTTCCATCCAGGTTCCAACGAACGTGGCGAGGTTCAGGCGGGAGTTGCCGTCCAACATGGCTTCGTCGTGGACAACCTGATAAGCAGTCGAAGGAAGGGACTCACCGTCCGGAATGGTGAACCGTGGAAAAATACTGGATTCTCCCGGCCGGCTGAACACCGGGTTCAATTCAACTGCGGTGTCGGGTTCATGGGCTGATGTTCGGTGTGACCTATTGATGGTTCGCTCCTTTGACTCGCCGCTGCGCCGGCCATTGCTGTGGCTTGGGCCGCCAAGGCCCCACGCTACCGTGGGCAGCCGCCGTGCCCAAGCCCTTCGGAAGCCGCGCCAGCCGAGTCGGCGCCAGTGACCATTCCTGTTCCACGCCATGGTGCCAAAGTGGCTCCTGGTGCATAATCGCAGGGGACGAAGCTCTCTCACAGCGAGCGTAGGAGGCACCAATGTCGATGCAGGACACTCCAGAAGAGCGACAGCCTAAGGAAACGCAAAGCGTTCCGCTGCCCGGATCTGACAGGGCTCCGGCTCCGGGCGTCCGGGACGTTCTCGGTCCCGTCGATCCTTCGCGTCGGATCGAGGCGACGGTCATCCTGAGGCGCCAGGAAGAGATGCCCGAAGTTCCGTCCGCTGCGCTTTCGCGGGACGAACTGGCCTCCCGGTACGGCGCGTCGGCAGCAGACCTTGATCTCGCTGTACGCACCTTCGCCGACCTCGGTCTCGACGTCGTGGAGTCGGACGCAGCCAGCCGCAGGATTCGGCTGTCTGGAACCGTGGAGCGCATGAGCAGCATCTTCGGTACGTCGCTTGACGAGCTGACGAGCCGAAGCCCGGACGGCACCGCTGTCACCCACCGGCATCGCACCGGGGGCCTGCAAGTACCTGCAGATCTCGACGGCGTCGTCGTCGCCGTCCTCGGCCTTGACGATCGGCCGCAGGCCCGGGCCCAATTCCGCGCCATTCCCCTGGCCTCTGCCGGTACCAGCTACACCCCGCCCCAGCTGGGAAAGATCTACAACTTTCCTGAGGGAACGGACGGAACGGGCCAAACTGTTGCCATCCTTGAGCTGGGCGGCGGCTACGGACAGCAAGACCTTGACACCTACTTCCAGGGCCTGGGGATCGCCACGCCCAGCGTCACCGCGGTGGGAGTCGACGGCGGGGCGAACCAGCCCGGACAGGATCCGGCGGGCGCCGACGGGGAAGTCCTGCTCGACGTCGAAGTGGTCGGCGCCTTGGCGCCCAAGGCCACCATCGTGGTCTATTTCGCTCCCAACACGGACGCCGGATTCCTGGACGCGATTGTCGCAGCCTCCCATGCAAATCCGGCGCCGGCCGCGATCAGCATAAGTTGGGGCCAGAGCGAAGACGCCTGGACTGCCCAAGCCCGGACGGCTTTCGACCAGGCGCTGGCCGATGCCGCGGCCCTCGGGGTGACCGTGACAGCCGCAGCCGGGGACAACGGCAGCGCGGACGGCGCAACGGACAACAAGGATCACGCCGATTTTCCGGCGTCGAGCCCGCATGTGCTGGCCTGCGGCGGAACCCGCCTTCAAGCAGACGCCGCGACAGGCGTCATCAGCGCGGAAACGGTCTGGAACGACGGCCCCAACTCGGCTACTGGCGGAGGTTACAGCGATGTCTTTCCGGTTCCGTCCTGGCAGTCCGGCATCTCGGGGCACGCCAAGCACAAGCCTGCGCCCAAGAAGGCCGGAAGGGGCGTCCCGGATGTCAGCGGCGTCGCCGACCCGCAGACGGGTTACAAGGTGCGCGTCGACGGGAAAGACATGGTGATCGGCGGAACCAGTGCGGTCGCACCGCTCTGGGCGGCCCTGGTTGCCCGCCTCGCGCAGGCCACTAACAGGCGCTTCGGGCTCATCCAGCCGCTGCTTTACCAAAACGGCAACCAACCGGCGTCGGGCTTCCATGACATCGTTTCAGGCTCCAATGGGAGTTACCACGCCGGGACCGGCTGGGATCCCTGCACTGGCCTGGGCAGTCCGGACGGCAGTGCCCTCCTTGCATTGCTTCAAGCAAAGCCTTAGCGGACCTGCCCGAACTGTTGCAGTACTCCCAAAGAACCACCGCCCAAATGGGTTTGGCTCGGTAAACTGGTTGGTGTCCTTTACAACCGCAGGTTTCAAAGGAGGCTACACAATGGCTGGATACTTTGAGCTGGTCGACGGACCCAACGATGGGTACAGGATTGCGCTGCGCGACGGCGAAGGCGACATTCTGGCGATGTCTACGACTTTTGCCACCAAACAATCGGCTGTCCGCGGGATATCCACGCTCAGGGAGATCGCCGGAACGGCCCTCATCAAGGACCGGAGCCACGGACGCTGGACGCCGTCCCTTGAGCGCCAGGCACACCACTTGCATCTGTTCCACCAACCTGCGTGGCGGAAGCACGAAGTGAGAAGCGCCGCGGGCCGCTCGTAGCCCTGCGCTAGCGCGCGTTCGCGAACCGCCCCGCACCCCGGACCCAAAGGCCCGCCCATGTGGATTGAACGGGCCGCAATGGCGCATGCCAAAAAGCCGTGCGGCACCAAGTCTCCTCGGCGAAAAACGGCGCGCCCGCGCCTGCTTTGGCTGCCCCAGCCGGAGCGGATACGATGGACGATGGCTGGCTGTGGTCCCCGTACGCCACAAGCTATGAAGCCTTATCAATGAATAGGAGACACCCGTGTCAGATGCCCAGCAGATCACCCTCATCGTCGATGGCGAAGAGACCAAGGTGACGGAAGGGACCACCGGCGCGGAACTCTTCTTTGAGCGCCGCGACGTCGTAGTGGCCCGGGTCGACGGCGAACTGAAAGACCTCGACCAGGTGCTGCCCGAGGGCGCCCAGGTAGATGGCATCACCATCGACTCGCCGGACGGACTGAACGTCCTGCGCCACTCCACCGCGCACGTCATGGCCCAGGCTGTGCAGCAGCTTCGTCCGGACGCCAAACTCGGAATCGGCCCATACATCACAGACGGCTTCTACTTCGACTTCGATGTTGCCGAGCCCTTCACTCCTGAAGACCTGCGCCAACTTGAGAAGATGATGCAAAAGATCATCAACCAGAACCAGAAGTTCGTGCGCCGCGTCGTCACTGAAGACGAAGCCCGCGAAGCCATGAAGGGCGAGCCCTACAAGCTTGAACTGCTGGGCAAGAAGAATGACGCCGCCGACGCCGGCGAGGGCGTCAACGTCGAGGTGGGCGCCGGAGACATCACCATCTACGACAACGTGGACCGCAAGAGCGGTGACAGCGTCTGGTGCGATCTTTGCCGCGGCCCGCACTTGCCCAACACCAAGCTGATCTCCAACGCCTTCGCCCTGACCCGCTCCTCGGCGGCATACTGGCTGGGCAACCAGAACAACCAGCAGCTGCAGCGCATCTACGGCACCGCCTGGCCCACCAAGGACGCGCTGAAGGCATACCAGGAGCGCATCGCCGAGGCCGAGCGCCGCGATCACCGCAAGCTCGGCGCGGAGCTGGATCTGTTTTCCTTCCCGGATGAGCTGGGCTCCGGCCTGCCGGTGTTCCACCCCAAGGGCGGCATCATCCGCAAGGCGATGGAGGACTATTCGCGCCAGCGTCACGTGGACGCCGGGTACGAGTTCGTCTACACCCCGCACATCACCAAGGGGCACCTCTACGAAGTCTCCGGCCACCTTGACTGGTACAAGGAAGGCATGTTCCCGGCGATGCACATCGACGCGGAACTGAACGACGACGGCACCGTGCGCAAGCCCGGCCAGGACTACTACCTGAAGCCGATGAACTGCCCCATGCACAACCTGATCTTCCGGTCACGCGGCCGATCGTACCGGGAACTGCCCCTTCGGCTCTTCGAATTCGGCTCTGTGTACCGCTACGAGAAGTCCGGTGTTGTCCACGGCCTGACCCGCGTACGCGGCATGACACAGGACGACGCCCACATCTACTGCACCCGCGAGCAGATGAAGGACGAACTCACCACAACCCTGAACTTCGTCCTTGGCCTGCTCAAGGACTACGGACTGGATGACTTCTACCTTGAACTGTCCACCAAGAACGAAGACAAGTTCGTTGGAGAGGACGCCGCCTGGGAGGAAGCCACCCGGACCTTGGCCGAAGTAGCCGAGGCCTCGGGGCTGGAGCTGGTCCCGGATCCGGGTGGAGCCGCGTTCTACGGTCCCAAGATCTCCGTGCAGGCGAAGGACGCGTTGGGCCGCACCTGGCAGATGTCCACCATCCAGCTCGACTTCAACTTGCCTGAGCGGTTCGAGCTGGAGTTCCAGGCTGCCGACGGCACCCGCCAGCGTCCGGTCATGATCCACCGCGCTTTGTTCGGCTCAGTGGAGCGTTTCATGGGCGTACTGACCGAACACTACGCGGGAGCATTCCCCGCGTGGCTCTCGCCCGTGCAGGTGGTTGGCATTCCGGTGGCGGAGGCTTTCAATGACTACATGTTCGACGTCGTCGGCCAGCTCAAGGCCGCGGGCATCCGTGCCGAGGTGGACATTTCCTCGGACCGTTTCCCGAAGAAGATCCGCACCGCGAGCAAGGACAAGATTCCTTTCGTCCTCATTGCCGGGGGAGAGGACGCAGAGGCCGGCGCGGTTTCGTTCCGCTTCCGCGACGGTAGCCAGGACAATGGTGTGCCCGTTGCCGAGGCCGTCCGAAGGATTGTGGACGCCGTCAAGAACCGCGAGAGCTGACGAGTCGGACACCGCGGGGGGCAGGAAACAGTGCAGGAGAACACGGGCGTGACAGCTGAGTATCCGGGCGATGCCGAAGTGACTGACGACTTCGGCCTGGCAGGTGTTCCTGATGCCTTCCAGCGCCTGTGGACTCCTCACCGCCTTGCCTACATCAAGGGCGGGCAGAACCAGTTCAAAAACCAGGACGATTGCCCGTTCTGCGTAGCTCCGAGCCGCACGGACGAGGAATCCCTCATCGTGCGGCGCGGCAAGACGTGCTACGTGGTGCTCAATTTGTTCCCTTACAACCCCGGTCATTTGCTGGTGTGTCCTTACCGGCACGTTCCGGACTACACGGACATCACAGTGCAGGAAACGGCGGAAATGGCAGAGCTCACGCAGACCGCTATGCGGGTCCTGCGAAAGGTGGCCAACCCGAGCGGCTTCAACCTGGGCATGAACCAAGGCGTGGCAGGCGGGGCGGGAATCGCCGCACACCTGCATCAGCACGTGGTTCCTCGCTGGGGTGGGGACGGGAACTTCTTCCCGATCATCGCCCAGACGAAGGCCATCACTCAGACCCTTGACGAAGTTCGCCAGCAAGTGGCCGACGCCTGGCCGGAAGAGTCGGATCTCTCCGGGGAGACGGATGCTTAATCGGCACGCCCGCGGGTTTTTCACCGGGCTGTTCTCGCCCCTTGCCCGGTTCCTACTCAGGGTTGGGGTCACGCCCGACGCCGTCACCGTCGTCGGGACCGCCGGCGTTGTTCTCGGCGCCCTGATTCTCTACCCCCTGGGCCAGCTCTGGTGGGGTTCGCTGCTGATCGCCGTTTTCGCGCTGTCCGACGTCGTGGACGGCATCATGGCGAGGGAGCAGGGACGCAGCGGACCGTGGGGAAACTTCCTCGACTCCACGCTGGACCGGCTGGCAGACGGCGCCATTTTCGCCGGCGTCGCAATCTGGTTCTTCATGGGCGGCGGGAACAGCGCGATTGCAATCGCGTCCCTGGCCTGCCTGGTGCTTGGGATGGTGGTTTCGTACGCCCGCGCCAAGGCTGAATCATTGGGCTTCTACGCCAATGTGGGGATCGCCGAGCGCGCCGAGCGGCTCATTTCGGTGCTCCTCGTCACCGGCCTGACCGGACTGGGGCTGCCTCCCGTCGTCTTGCTGGTGACCCTTCTCATGCTCGCCGCCGCTACGGCCGTCACAGTCGTCCAAAGGATGGCAGCCGTCCGCGAACAGGCGATGGCAGACGTCGACGGCGGGACGCCCGCTTAAGCGGTGGGATCATCCTGTCGTGTGCAGGCACGTTTCCTGTCAGGGCAGGTTTATGTCCGGGTGGGTCTGAAGTGGTGGTTGCGTCGGGGTGTTTGGCGGGGGTCGACGTGGGGCGGTGGTTTGAACCATGCCGTGCCGGTGTCCAGGGTGATGGTCCAGTGTTCTTTGTGGATGACGTGGTGGTGGTGGCTGCACAGGAGGGTGCCGTTGTCGGTTCCTGTGGTGCCGCCGTTGGACCAGTAGGTGATGTGGTGGGCTTCGCACCAGGGTGCGGGGATGGTGCAGTCGGGGAAGGCGCAGCCTTGGTCGCGGGCGATGATGGCTTTGCGGATGTGGGGCGGGAAGATGCGGGTGGTGCGGCCGATGTCCAGGACGCGGCTATCGCTGCCGAGCAGGACGGGGATGATGTCCGCGTCGCAGGCGATCTTGCGGATGACCGCGGGGTGGAGCGGGCCCTGGAAGGTGGACGCGCCGCTGCCGGGGCGGGGGCCGGCGGCGCCGGGCGTTTCGCGGTCGAGGCGGTTGACGCGGTTGACGTGTTCGACGCGGTCGAGGAGGTCTCGGTAGTCGATGGTGACCATTACCTGGGGCCGGAGGCCGCCGTTGGCGGGCAGTTCGCCGGTGGAGAGGGCCACTGCGCAGGCGCCGGTGAGCCCGTCGAGGAGTTTCTGTGCCCGGGAGCGGCGGTCCAGGGCGGGGTGCGCGCCGCCGTCGTCAGCTGCGCCGTCGTCAGCTGCGCCGCCGTCAGCTGCGCCGCCATCAGCTGCGTCGTTGTCGGTGGTGTGCTGGAGGCGGGGGTTGGTGGCGGTGTTCATGGCGGTGGCGAGGGTTTCGAATTGTTCGGCGGTGGCGAAGATTTCCAGGTGGTGCAGGCCGCGGCGGGGTTGGCGGATGAACGCTCCCTGGCGGTGGCGCAGTTCTTCCTCGCCGGGTTCGGGACCGTCCTGGTCGATGGCATCGACCCAGCGCCTGGCCATCCGGGAGACGAAATCCGGATCGCTCTGAACCGCGGTGCGGGTCAGGGCGTGTTCCATCTGCCCGGCGGTGTCCGCGTCGGCGAGGTGGCGTACCTGGTCCAGGGCCGTGCTGATGATCGTGGCCGAGCGGGAGGGCAGGGCCGCCGAGGCAAGGGCCGCGGCGAGGACTTCGTGCCGTGCGGGGACGTCCTGCCCGGCGATCCCGGTCTGCGGGAGCACCCCGGAGGCCAGGGCGAGCCGGCGCCTGGCCTCGCCAATGCCGATCCGCAGCCTGGCGCGCAGGAATTCGGCGGCGTTCCGGTACCCGTCGTCGGCCGCGGCGGCGGCTGCCGTGAGGCCGGGCGCTGCCGCAAGGCCGGCCGCATAACCTTCTGAGCCGGCCGCGGTTGCCCCCGCGGCGTCCGCGGCTGTTGCGGTGTCGGCTTCAGTTCCCGCGTCCGCTGCGGTGGCGGTGGATTCGGTCCAGCCGGTCCGCCAGCCCGCCGCCGGGGACGGCTGCCGGGAGGCCTGGGCTTCGCTGCGGGTCCGTTCCACGGCCCGGGCCGCGACGAGCTGTAAGAACTCGACCGTCCGGGAGATCTCTTCGACCGTGCCGGCGAAATCAGCGGCCTCGGGGAAACCGAACGAGCGGGCGTCGGCGACGGCGGTTGAGCGCAGTGCATCCATCGCCGCGACCGCCAGGTCAAGGCCACCCGCGGGGGACGGCGCGGTGGCAGGGTTTAGGAGCTGGGAAGGGTTTTGGAGCCGGGCCGGGTTTTGGAACTGGGCGTGCCGGGCGGGGACGGGCTTCAGGCGGCGGGAAAGACGTCCCAACGACGCGATCCCGACCTCGGGCGGGGCTGCCCGACGTGCCACGAGTTGACCGATGCCTTCCATGAATAAACCCTGTCACGGGGGTCTGACATTTAAGGCCCCCGCGTGCCAATCGGCGTCGCGAAAAGCGAAACAAGGAAAACACGTCCCAAATATCAGGTGCTGAGCTCCCAATGAATCCGGATCGCCTCAGCGACCGGGCCGGTGCTGCACTCACAATTGCCGAAGACAGATTCCCGCGCCTTCGCCCCGCCGGTGCCGGCAGGACCGGGTGGCCGAGGCTGGTAATCAAGTACGACGGGCACAGCGCAGGGGACTAGTATTGAAGTTACTTGGTCAATGTGACCTGGAAATCCGGTGCGCGCTGTGTGTGGCCCCTGTCCGCCTGCGCCCCGGCCAAGGTCTTCTATCTACCCATAGGGGTTTTTGTGTCTACACCTGATGTAAGCAACGAAGCCGGTTCGTCCGCAGCCAGCGTTACGGGCAGCAACCGCGTCAAGCGCGGCATGGCCGAGATGCTCAAGGGCGGCGTCATCATGGACGTCGTCAACGTCGAGCAGGCCCGCATCGCCGAAGATGCCGGTGCCGTGGCCGTGATGGCGCTCGAGCGCGTTCCCGCCGACATCCGCGCCCAGGGCGGCGTGTCCCGCATGTCGGACCCGGACATGATCGACGCGATTATCGCCGCCGTGTCCATCCCCGTCATGGCCAAGGCCCGTATCGGCCACTTCGTCGAGGCACAGGTCCTTCAGTCTCTCGGCGTGGACTACATCGACGAGTCCGAGGTTCTGACCCCGGCCGACTACACCCACCACATCGACAAGTGGAACTTCACCGTTCCCTTCGTCTGCGGTGCCACCAACCTCGGCGAAGCTCTGCGCCGCATCAACGAGGGCGCGGCCATGATCCGCTCCAAGGGCGAGGCTGGCACCGGCGACGTCTCCAACGCCACCACCCACATGCGCCAGATCCGCGCCGAGATCCTCCGCCTCTCCACGCTTCCCGAGGATGAGCTCTACGTCGCCGCCAAGGAACTTCAGGCCCCGTACGAACTCGTCAAGGAAGTCGCCGCGACCGGCAAGCTCCCTGTCGTCCTCTTCACCGCCGGCGGCATCGCCACCCCGGCCGACGCTGCCATGATGATGCAGCTCGGCGCGGACGGCGTGTTCGTCGGTTCGGGCATCTTCAAGTCCGGCAACCCGGCCCAGCGTGCCGCCGCCGTCGTGAAGGCCACCACCTTCTTCGACGACCCCGACGTCATCGCCAAGGTCTCCCGCGGTCTGGGCGAAGCGATGGTCGGCATCAACGTCGAGGAAATCCCCGAGCCGCACCGCCTCGCCGAGCGCGGCTGGTAGGTCTTAGTTAAGCCGGCGCTCCGTTGGCGCGCCGGACGGCGCTGATCCCCGCGCTCCATTGGTGCGCCGGACGGCGCTGATCCTCGGCCTGCTATTCCCCGCGACTCGCTGCCGCGGCTTTGCAGCGGCTAGGGGCGGGGGCCCTTTTACGCAGGCTGCCGGATCACACCGTCCGACGCCTTGTGCGGCTGTAAGTACGACGGCGGCCGGTCACCTTCTTCGGTGACCGGCCGCCGTCGCGCGTTAACCCCGCTGACTCGCAGTTGTTGTCGTTATGAGGCTCCAAAGCGACAACAACTGCGAGCTAGTTGGGCCAGGCAGGCTACTCCAGTCCGCGGCGCTTCAGGAGGGGCTCGAGGGAGGCTTCGCGGCCCCGGAGCGTGCGGAAGGATTCCAGCGGATCCCGGCTGTTTCCGCGGGAGAGCAGTTCCGAGCGAAACCGTTCACCGTTCCGGCGCAGCAAGCCGCCGTTTTCCGTGAACCAGTCCACCGTTTCCGCGTCGAGCACTTCACTCCAGATGTACGAGTAGTACCCGGCTGCGTAGAAGTCACCCGCGAAGATGTGTTGGAAGTACCCCGTGCGGTACCGGGGCGGAATGAGGGAGTGCGCCACGCCTGCCGCAGCCAATGCCTTGGCTTCGAAATCCTGCGCATCCTGGGGAACTCCGTCGACGTCCAGCACGTGCCAGGCCAGGTCCAAAAGGGCGGCACCGAGGTATTCGGTGGTGGCGAAACCTTCGCCCCAGAGCTTGGACTCGTTAAGGCGATCGATGATGTCCTGGGGGAGCGGCTCGCCGGTGGCGTAGTGGCGCGCATAGTTGCCGATGATCTCGGGCCACATGATCCACATCTCGTTGACCTGTGACGGATACTCAACGAAGTCCCGGGGGACCGAGGTTCCGGAGAATCGTGGATACGTGACGTTGGAGAAGAGTCCGTGCAAGGCATGGCCGAACTCGTGGAACGTGGTCCTGACTTCGTCCAGGGTGAGCAAGGTGGGTTCCCCGGCCGGAGGTTTGGAGATGTTCAGGTTGTTGATCACCACCGCCTTGGTACCCAGGAGCGCTGATTGTTCAAGGAGCGAGTTCATCCACGCGCCGCCACGCTTCGAGTCCCGCGCGTAGTAGTCGCCCAGGAAAAGGCCAAGCTCGGAGCCGTCCTCGTTCCGCACCTCCCAGACGCGGACGTCGGGGTGGTATCCCCCAAGGTCCTTCCGCTCGTGGAAAGTAATACCGAAGAGGCTCGCGGCTGCGAAGAACACGCCGTCCACCAATACCCGGTCCAATTCGAAATAGGGCCGTAGCAGCTGTTCGTCCACCTCGTACCGCTCCCGGCGGACCTTCGAGGAGTAGTACGCCCAGTCCCAGGCTTCCAGCGGGTGCCCCGCGCTCTCCGCCAAGGCGCCCGCTTCGGCGTCGGCATTGCGGATGGCGGCAGGAGCAAGCCGGTTCAGCATCGCCTGGACGGACGCGAAATCGGGGGCGGTCTGGCGGTCCATGACCAGTTCGGCGTAGTTGCCGAACCCGAGAAGTGTCGCCTTCTCGGCCCTCAAACGCACCATCGCCTTCGCCAGCTCCATGACGTCCAGGCTGCCGCCGTCGCTGCCCCTCGCAATGGACGCCTCATAGAGGCGGCGCCGGAGCTCACGATTCTGCAAAGAAGCCAAAGCAGGTTGGTTGCTCGGTTGAATGAGGGTCAGGAGGTATTTCCCCTCGTGTCCGGCAGAGCGTGCTGCCTCGGCGGCGCTGGCGATGTCGTCCGCCGGCAGGCCGGCAAGTTCGGTGGCGTCATCCACCACAAGCGCGGCGGCCTTCATGGCTTCCTTGACGCGTTGCCCGTACTCCGTTCCCAAACGGGAGAGCTCCGCATTGAGGCTCTTGAGCTTTTCCTGGTCAGCCGGGTCAATTTGGATCCCGGACTGTCGGAATTCCCGGAGGTATTCCTGCACCAGCCGGATGGATTCATCGTCAAGTCCTGAGGTGTCTATGGCTGCGAAACGCTCGTACAGTCCGCGGTTGAGGTAGACCGTGTCCTGATGGCTCGCGAAACGGGGAGACAGCTCGGTTTCGAGTTCGCGGATGGACTCAGAGGCATCGGCAGAAACCAGTGTGAAGAAGGAGGCCGCTGCCCGCTCCAACAGGCGGCCGGAGCGTTCCATCGCAACCGCCGTGTTTTCGAAGGACGCAGGCTCCGGATTGTCCACGATGGACTGGATCTCGGCCAGGTGCTCAGCGAGGCCCGCGTCCACGGCTTCTGCGTAGTGGCTGTCCTGGATCGTTGCGAAGGGCGGCAATCCGAAGGGAAGGGTACTCGGCTCCAAGAGAGGGTTCGTCATGAAGCAACCCTTTCATGCAGGGCCTCCGCCCACAACGCTTTTCCCCGGGTTAGCGCGGCCGCCGCGCCGCATTCTCGCGCGCGCGGCGCGCATAGCCGTCGTCGGGCGTCCCGGGAACGAAAGTACCGTACTTGCGTTCGACGGCGGTCCGGATCAGGAAGTCGGCGATGGCCGGATTCTTGGGCAACAAGGAACCGTGCAGATAGCTGGCAACCACATTCCGGTGCCTGGCGCCTTCATGGTTGTCTTTGCTGTTGTTGCCGGCACCCTTGGACACGGTGCCGAGGGGCTCGACGCCGGGACCCAGGGAAGTCTGTCCGCTGTGGTTTTCGTAGCCCATGATTTCGCCGAACTCGGGTGAGGTCAGGGTGACGTTTCCGATAAGGCGTTCATCGGTGCCGACCGTCTCGACGTCAAGGATACCGATACCGGGAATAACAGGGCCGCTCTTCGTCTTGAAGAACTTGCCGAAGAGCTGGTAAAGCCCGCAAATAACCAGCATCGGCGTTCCGTCCTCGGCCATCTCGCGGAGTTGTTCGCCTCGTGACTGGAGATCGTCCTGGATGACTATCTGGCCGCTGTCCTGGCCACCGCCGCCCACAATGAGATCGACATCTTCGGGGAAGTCGTCGCCCACGTTGTATTCAAGGAGCTCAGGTGTGTATCCATGCCAGAGCAAGCGCTGCCGCAGGACGAGAGCATTGCCCCAGTCGCCGTAGATGTTCATGTCACGGGGATACAGCTGGAGGACCCGGATGGTGCCCTTGCTGGCGTGAACGGCGGTATCTTCGGCCGGGGTCATGAGACCACCTCTACTGTGGTGATTTTGGAGAGTTCGCGCCGGATGGCCAACATCGCGGTGTAGGTGCAGAACACGCGTTTTGGCTTGCCCGCCGAACCCCGGATGAATTCAGCCAACGCCGCGGTGATGTCCGTGTCCACTGAACCGAAACGCACCTCGTCGTACTGGAGGCGCAGCGCCATGTCGTAGGCACGGACACCGGTCAGAACCTCGACGCCGTCCTCGCGCAGGGAATCGAATTCCACGTCCCAGAGCCACGACATGTCACGGCCGTCGGCATAGTTGTCGTTGATGGCGATCATGGACGCGTAGCCCTTCGCCGGGAATGACTTCAGGCCCAGGCGGAAACCACTCGGGTTCTTTACCAGGACCAACTCGAGGGGCTGGCCATCCACCGTCAGGCTCTCCCCGCGGCCAAAGGCCGGAGCCACCTCCGAGAGTGCCTTGACCAGTTTGGCGGCATCGCCGGGCCTTCCGCTTGCCCCGGTGATGCTCCTGGCGAGCACCAATGCGGCAGCGGCATTGAAGATGTTGTAGACGCCGCGGAGTTTCATGTGTGTGGCCACGCGGGTTCCGTCGAACTCAAAGTCGGCGTCATCGGTACCGACGCGGCGGAGCACGACGTCGGCCGCCGGGGAGTCGGAAACGTCACCGCGGGGGCTGGTTCCCTGAGCCGCGGTCCGCATGTCGTCGTCGTTCGGGAAGGTGCTCCGGAGCGATTCGTCCAATCCGAAGTACAGCACCTCGGGGCCGCTAAGGGCTCCGGCGATGCGAGCGACCCGGGGGTCCTCGCGGTTCAGGACCACGGTGCCGGTGGTTCGCTCGGCGATGCGCTGGAGAAGCATCGCGGTGGCGTCGATTTCGCCGAAACGGTCCAGTTGGTCGCGCAGGACGTTGAGGAGGAGGCAGTAGCGCGGCGGTACTTTGTTCACGAAGTGCACGGCATGTGCTTCGTCGAGTTCCAGGACCGCGACGTCGGCGTCCAGCCTGCCGCGCCAGTCCACTTCACCGAGGAGTGCAGCTGCGACGCCGCGGGTGAAGTTGCTGCCTGTCCGGTTGGTGAAGACCTTCAGGCCCTGGCTTTCCAAGAGCTCCACCACCATTTTGGTCGTGGTGGTCTTGCCGTTGGTTCCGCTCACCACCGCCACGCCATGGGGGAGCGAGGACAGCGTCCTTTGCATGAAACCTGGGTCGATTTTCTCGACCACGAGGCCGGGCAAAGCCGAACCCCCGCCGCGCAGCCGGGACACAGCACGGACCAGCTTGCCGAGTGGAACGGTGAACGAAAACATGCTCTGTAATATATCCCAGTTGGTGCATAAACCACGTGCCGTAAGCCTGCCATCGGATTCCCGGGGCGGGCCCGGCAGTGGCAGCGCATTATGATGGTCGAATGACCAATCCCCCTTCCGAGGCGTCATCAAGCGTGGGCTCGGGCCTGCGCATCGGCGTCCTCGCACTACAAGGCGATTTTCGTGAGCACATCCACGCCGTCGAAGCGGCCGGTGCCACCGGCGTCGGCATCCGGCGTCCGGCGGAACTCGATGACATTGACGGCCTCATCATTCCGGGCGGCGAGTCGACAACCATCGACAAGCTAGCGCGCATCTTTGAACTCGCCGATCCCATCCGCAAGCAGATTGCGTCCGGCCTGCCGGTCTATGGATCCTGCGCCGGCATGATCCTGCTGGCGGACGACATCGCCGATCCCGCCACGGACCTCGCCGGGAATCCACAGCAGACCTTCGGTGGATTGGACATCACGGTCCGTCGCAACGCCTTCGGCCGGCAGCGCGAGTCTTTCGAAACCGACCTTGACTTCAAAGGCCTTGAGTTCAGCGCCGGCGAATCCGGCGTCGACCCCGTCCACGCCGTCTTCATCCGTGGACCGTGGGTGGAACGCGTTGGTCCCGGCGTCGAAATCCTTGCCCAGGTGGAACCTGGAAAGGCCACCCACACGGACACTTTGCACGGGTTGGCTAGAATTGTTGCAGTGCGCTCAGGTCGGTTGCTGGCCACCTCCTTCCACCCGGAAGTGACTGGGGAGAAGCGCGTGCATGAATTGTTTATTCGAATGATCAGAGGGGAAGTTTAAAGCATGTCAGGCCACTCCAAATGGGCGACGACCAAGCACAAGAAGGCCATCCTCGATAGCCGCCGGGCCAAGTCGTTCGCCAAACTGATCAAGAACATCGAAGTCGCGGCCCGCATGGGCGGACCGGACCTCGCCGGCAACCCCAGCCTGGAACTGGCTGTCACCAAAGCGAAGAAGACATCGGTCCCCGCCGACAACATCGACCGCGCCATCAAGCGCGGAGCCGGCCTGACCGGCGAGGTTGTCGACTACACGGAGATCATGTATGAAGCCCGCGGCCCGCAGGGTTCGGCCCTTCTCATCGAGTGCCTCACGGACAACAAGAACCGTGCCGCTTCGGAGGTCCGGCTTGCAATCTCGCGCAACGGCGGGACCATTGCCGACCCCGGCTCAGTGAGCTACCTCTTTACTCGCAAGGGCGTCGTCAACCTGCCCAAGAACGGACTCAGCGAAGACGACATCCTGATGGCAGTGCTCGACGCCGGGGCCGAGGAAGTCAAGGACAACGGCGAGAACTGGGAAATCCACTCGGAGCCCACCGATCTCCAGGCCATCCGCGAAGCCCTCAAGGAAGCCGGCATCGAATACGAGACGGACGAAGCTGAGTTCGTCCCGTCCATGCAGGTGCCGCTGGACCTCGACGGTGCCAAGAAGTTCATGAAGCTCGTCGACGCCCTTGAGGATCTCGACGACGTCCAGAACGTGTACACCAACGCGGACATGAGCGAGGAAGTCCAGGCTGCGCTCGAAGCCGAGTAGCGCCCACTTGCAACACAGCTTCATAACAAACAGGGAGGCCCGGACTTGACTCTTCGCGTATTGGGAGTCGATCCGGGCCTCACCCGTTGCGGCATCGGAGTGGTCGACGTCGAACGGAACCGACGCGCCACCATGGTCGCCGTCTGCGTCGTGGGAACCTCCCCGGAACAATCATTGGACCAGCGATTGCTGGTCATCGCCAAGGCCATCGACGAATGGCTGGACCTGTACAAACCCGACGTTCTCGCGGTCGAACGGGTCTTCTCCCAGTTGAACGTCAGTACCGTCATGGGCGTCGCCCAGGCCTCCGGCGTGGTCATTGCGGCCGCTGCGCGGCGCGGCATCCCGGTGGCGCTCCACACGCCGTCGGAGGTCAAAGCTGCCGTCACGGGTAGCGGCACCTCCAACAAAGAAGCGGTGACAAAACTCATCACCAAGATCCTTCGTCTTGACGCCCCGCCGCGCCCGGCCGACGCCGCGGACGCGTTGGCCCTCGCCGTCACGCATGCGTGGCGGGCCGGCAGCGGTGCCGCGGTTGCCACCACCGGACCAGGGAGCAGTGCATTGACACCCGCCCAGCGGGCCTGGGCTGAAGCCGAAGCGAAAGCGCGCCGCGGCCGGTAAATGTCGCTGGCCCTTGCTAGGGTATTCGTAGATATGTTCGGATAGCCCGCGGCGCAGCATGCACGGGGCAGTACTTCAGGAGCCGGGTCTTGATCAGTTTTCTCCGCGGAACCGTGGCACACGTCAGTCTCTCCACGGCCGTCATCGATCTCAACGGTGCCGGTATGAGCGTCTACGCCACGCCCCAAACCCTCAGCCACCTGCATGTCGGCGAGGAAGCGAAGCTGTTCACTTCGTTGATCGTCCGGGAGGACTCCCTGACGCTCTTTGGATTCTCGAACGATGACGAGCGCGAAGTATTCGATGTCCTTCTCAGCGTGAGCGGGGTGGGTCCGCGCCTGGCCCTCGCGGTCCTGGCCGTCCATGAGCCCGAAGCCATCCGGGTGGCCGCCCATTCCGGTGACGCAAAGTCATTCACCAAGGTCCCCGGCATCGGGCCGAAGGTGGCCGGCAGGATCGTCCTGGAGCTTGCGGGCAAACTCGTTCCTCACGGCACCGCTCCGGGGGCCGCACCCGCCGTCGCGGCCGAGTCGGTCTGGAAGCCGCAGGTGGTGGCCGCAATGACCAGCCTCGGCTGGTCGGAGAAGGACGCCGCCGGCAGTATCGACAAGGCAATGGCCGATTCCCCGGAACTTGCCGACGCCGGCAACGTGGCCCAGATCCTGCGTGCAACCCTTCGCTGGCTGGGGCAGGACGGCGCACGCGCTGGAAACCGGGTAGGCAGCCGTGGCTGAGCAGTCCCTCGTTACCGGGGGAGAGGAACCCGAAGAGCGCATCATCGAGGCCGCACTGCGCCCGAAGAACCTCCACGACTTCGTAGGCCAGCACCGCGTCCGCAAGCAACTCTCGCTCGTGCTGGAGGCCTCAAGGATGCGTGGCCGCAGCGCGGACCATGTCCTGCTTTCGGGGCCTCCGGGACTGGGGAAGACCACGCTCTCCATGATCATCGCCGCCGAGATGAACGCTCCCTTGCGCATCAGCAGCGGGCCGGCCATCCAGCACGCCGGAGACCTCGCGGCCATCCTCTCCTCGCTTTCGGAGGGGGAAGTGCTCTTCCTCGACGAAATCCACCGGATGTCCCGGCCCGCCGAGGAAATGCTGTACATGGCGATGGAAGACTTCCGGGTGGACATCGTGGTGGGCAAGGGCGCGGGCGCCACTGCCATTCCGCTTGAGCTGCCGCCATTCACCCTCGTTGGCGCCACCACGCGGGCCGGGCTCTTGCCTGGTCCGCTGCGTGACCGCTTTGGTTTCACCGGGCACTTGGAGTTCTATTCCGTAGCGGAGCTTGAATTGGTGCTGCGTCGCTCGGCCGGATTGCTTGACCTGAAGGTCAACTCGGCCGGGTTCAGCGAGATCGCGGGCCGCTCCCGTGGAACTCCTCGTATCGCCAACCGGCTGCTGCGCCGTGTCCGGGACTGGGCTTTGGTCCACGGCATCGAGCAGATCGATGCCCGTGCCGCCTCCGCTGCGCTGGACATGTATGAGGTGGATGAGCGTGGCTTGGATCGCCTGGACCGTGCCGTATTGGAGGCGCTGATCCTCAAGTTCAACGGTGGCCCCGTGGGGCTCTCCACCCTCGCGATCGCCGTCGGGGAAGAACCCGAGACGGTCGAGACTGTCGCTGAGCCGTACCTGGTGCGCGAAGGCCTTCTGGGACGGACGCCGCGCGGCAGGATTGCCATGGCGTCCGCCTGGACCCACCTTGGCTATGCGGTTCCGCCAGGAGTGTTCGGGCAGGACCCGCTCGCGTTGTTCGAAGACAGCGAAAACGGGGCGGAAAGCATCGACACCGGCCGATAGCACGATCCATTCAGCTTAACCCTCTAGACTGGTATGACACTCGGCACGTTCGAGTCCTTGGTTCTGTGCCCGCCCGTCGGAGCATTGTGCGGCCAGGTGGGCGAAAGCTCCACGGCTGCCGGATCCACCGGGCAGACATGGCCGTGAAACCAAAAACGTAAGTAAAGAACGGAACTTCCCTGTGGATCCAATGACAATCCTGCTGTTCGCCATGCTCGGCGTCTTCATCTTCATGATGTTCCGCCGCAACAAGAAGACGCAGCAACAGCAGGCCAAGCTGCAGTCCCAGTTTGCCCCCGGCGTTGACGTCATGACCAGTTTCGGACTGTTCGGCCGAATCGTCTCGATGGACGACGCTGAGAACAAGGTTGTCCTTGAACTGTCTCCTGGCAACCTCGCCACCGTGCACCGCCAGGCCGTTACCAAGATCGTTGAGCCCGTCGAGGAGGCCGCAGTTGACGTTCCGGACGACGCGTCGTCGCTGACGGCCGCGGACGCCGATGCATCGGCATCCGCGGAGACCCCGGACGAAACCCTCAAGCGCCTCAACGACGAGGGCAAGAAGGACAACTAGCCCGTACCCGCTCTACAAGCGGGAATAGTTCTACGGCAATGAATCGCCGCCGGCCTGCGCTCACAAGTGCACGTCGGCGGCTGTTCCGTCATCAACAGGAAGATCGAACATGGCACGTACCGGCCACAAAAATGCAGCCCGCAGGGTGCTGATCTGGCTTGTCGCAATATTCGCTGTACTGACAGCAGTCCTCGGTGGCGGTGTCATCACAGGTCACGCCAGCTGGGCCCCAAAGCTCGCGCTTGACCTCGAGGGCGGCACGCAAATGATTCTCGCGCCCAAGGTCGAAGGATCCACGGGCATCAACGAAGAACAGTTGAACCAGGCCGTCGCGATTATCCGCCAACGCGTTGACAGCTCCGGTGTCGCCGAAGCGGAAATCACCACGCAGTCCGGCCGCAACGTCGTGGTGAGCCTCCCAGGCACGCCAAGTTCGGAAACCCGCGCACTGATCCAGGCATCTGCCGACATGAACTTCCGCCCGGTGATCACCACGGGCGACCCTGCGGCCGTCCCGGTCGCATCACGGACACCTGACGCAAGCCTGCCGAAGCCAACGGCTGCCCCGGCCAACGCCAGCGACAGCAACTGGGTGACAGCGGACGTCTACAAGGCCTTCGAAGCGCTGGACTGCGTCAATCCGGCCCAGGACAAGCAGCCGCGGTCGGATCCCGCCAAGCCGCTGGTGACCTGCGAACCGGCAACGGCCAAGACTCCTGCCGTCAAGTACATCCTTGGCCCGGTCGAGGTGAAGGGCCAGGACATCGTTTCGTCCTCCTTCGATCCCGTCCAGGGCGCACAGGGCTCGGTCACCAATGCGTGGGGCGTGACGATCACCTTCGATTCCAACGCCACGAAGACCTTCAAGGACGTTACCCAGAGGCTCAACCAGTTCTACGTGGCATCGCAGGCACAGGGCGGCAACGACCCCAAGGCCCAGTTCGCCATCGTCCTGGATGACCAGGTCATTTCCGCGCCTCGTGCCCTCGCCGTCATCACCGACGGCAAGCCGCAGATCACCGGTAACTTCACGCAAGCTTCCGCGCAGGCTTTGTCGGACCAGCTTCGCTACGGCGCTTTGCCCATCAGCTTCGATATCCAGTCCGAGGAACAGATTTCCGCCACCCTCGGTGGCGAGCAGCTCCGTCTTGGCCTGATGGCCGGTGTGATCGGGCTCCTGCTCGTGGTGGTCTATTCGCTCTTCCAGTACCGGGCTTTGGGCTTTGTCACCATCCTCTCGCTCGTTGTGGCCGGTGGACTGACATACCTCGCCATCGCAATCCTTGGCTGGACTGAAAACTACCGGCTGTCGCTGGCCGGTGTGGCAGGTCTCATCGTGGCCATTGGTCAAACAGCCGACTCCTTCATCGTGTACTTCGAACGCATCCGCGATGAACTTCGTGAGGGCAAGGGCCTCGTTTCCGCCGTCGCGAATGGTTGGAAGCGCGCCAAGCGCACGGTGCTCGCGTCCAAGGCCGTCAACCTGCTTGCTGCTTTGGTGCTGTACTTCGTCGCTGTTGGAAACGTCCGCGGCTTCGCCTTCACCCTTGGCCTCACCGCGTTGGCCGACCTCTTGGTCGTGTTCATGTTCACGCACCCCACACTCCAGGTGCTGTCCCGGACCAAGTTCTTCGGGGAAGGTCACCGCTTCTCCGGCCTCGACCCTGAGCGCCTGGGCGCCGTGCCGCTGTACCGCGGTGCCGGTAGGCTCCGCACGCCGACGGAGAAGCCCGCCGTCGTTCGCGCCCGCAACACCGGTGCTGCTGCGGAGGCCGAGCGCCGTATGACCATCGCCGAGCGTCGCCTTGCCGAGAAGCAAGCTCAGCTGGCTGGTTCTTCCAACAGCACCAAGGAGGAAAAGTAATGACCACGAGCTTCGCAAAGTTCGGTAACGAGCTCTACACGGGCAAGCGCTCTTACAACTTCGTATCCAGCAAGAAGATCTGGTTCATCATCGCCGCAGTGGCGGTGGCGATCTCCGTTCTCCTGCCGGTGGTCAAGGGCGGCTACAACCTCGGAATCGACTTCAGGGGCGGTTCCGAGTTCACGGTGTCCAACGTGAAGACCACCGATTCCGCGCCGGGCGAAAAGGCAGTCCACGACGTCGTTTCCGGTGCCGTTCCGCGCGTCGCCAACGTTGCCGGCAGCACCATGCGTATCCAGACCGACAAACTCAGCGATGACCAGACCATCAAGATCAAAACGGATCTCGCAAAGGCCTACGGCGTCACCGAAAACCAGGTCACCTCGACCTTCATCGGCCCCACCTGGGGGCAGGATGTCACCAAGCAGGCGCTGATCGGCCTCGCGGTGTTCGTAGGCCTGGCCGCTCTTTTGATGGCTTTGTACTTCCGTACCTGGAAGATGTCGGTTTCTGCCCTTGCGGGCATGCTGGTCACGATGTTCTGCACGGCCGGTATCTACTCCTTGAGCGACTTCGAGGTGACGCCGTCGGCCATCATCGGATTCCTGACGGTTCTCAGCTACTCGCTTTATGACACCGTGGTGGTTTTCGACAAGATCCGTGAAAACACCTCGGACATCACCACCTCCAGCCGGCGCACTTTCGCCGAAGAGGTCAACCTCGCCGTCAACCAGACCCTGGTACGCTCCATCAACACCATGATGGTGGCCGTCTTGCCCGTCGCCGCGATTCTCTTCATCGGCGCCGGACTGCTTGGCGCCGGCACGCTGCGCGACCTGTCCCTCGCGTTGTTCGTCGGCATCCTGATCGGTACCGCGGCCACGATCTTCATCGCGGCTCCGCTCTACGCCTGGCTGCGCCAGAGCGAACCAGAGCTGCAGAAGCAGGCCAAGAAGGTAGCTACCCGACGCGCGGCAGCTGCCAGCGCGAACTCGGAAGCCGCCGCCGTTTAGCCTGGTTTCCTCTTGAAGGGCCGGCCACCGCTGAAAAGCGGTGGCCGGCCCTTTCCGTTCCCGGCTCCGTCATCTGGGTACCGGTTCTTGGACAGGTCACCGGCGGGAATAGACTGGGAGAATTAAGTCAGTCGTGAGAGGTGCTTTTGTGGAGGAACGTACGACGTCGGCGCTGCCGGCGGGCGGAGAGGACGGCCTGAGCCGCGTGCCCGGCACCGCAACTGCAGCTACGGGAAGCACCGTGGATGGTGTGCCCGTGGACAGCCCGGGCGTGCGCCCGACGTTCCCCGGACGGCGCGAGCGGACGCGCTCCAGGCTGGCGAAATTGACTGGACGGGGCACGAGCACCTATTCGCCCATCCTCGAGCCGCTCCTTCGGACCGTCAGGGCAAACAACCCCAAGGAAGACCTCGATCTCATCCAGCGGGCCTTCACCATAGCCGAGCGCAGCCACCAGGGGCAGAAGCGGAAGAGCGGCGATCCGTACATCACCCACCCCGTGGCAGTGGCCACGATCCTGGCTGAATTGGGGCTCACCGGCACAACCCTGGCCGCTGCACTCCTGCACGACACAGTGGAGGACACTCCCTACACCCTCGCTGACCTGACGCGCGATTTCGGCCCGGAGGTCGCGATGCTCGTGGACGGCGTCACCAAGCTGGACAAGGTCCAATTCGGTGAGGCCGCACAGTCCGAGACTGTCCGCAAGATGGTTGTGGCCATGGCCAAGGACATCCGGGTGCTAATGATCAAGCTCGCGGACCGGCTGCACAATGCCCGTACGTGGCGCTTCGTTTCCGCCGAATCATCCGCACGCAAAGCACGCGAAACGCTTGAGATCTTTGCGCCGCTGGCCCACCGCCTCGGCATGAACACCATCAAATGGGAACTCGAGGATCTCTCCTTCGCCGCCCTGTACCCCAAGGTGTATGAAGAGATCGTCCGGATGGTGGGGGACCGCACTCCGGAGCGCGAGAAGAGCCTGAGCGTCATCCGCAACCAGATTGCCGAAGACCTGCGCGTCGCCCGCATCAAGGCCACCATCACGGGACGCCCCAAGCATTACTACTCGATCTACCAGAAGATGATCGTCCGGGACAAGGACTTCGACGACATCAACGACCTCATGGGCGTGCGCGTCCTGGTGGACTCCGTCCGTGACTGTTACGCGGCCCTTGGCACCTTGCATTCGCGCTGGAACCCCCTGCCGGGGCGGTTCAAGGACTACATCGCCATGCCGAAGTTCAACATGTACCAGTCCTTGCACACTACCGTCATCGGCCCCGGGGGCAAGCCCGTCGAGATCCAGATCCGTACCCACGAAATGCACCGCCGGGCCGAGTATGGCGTGGCGGCGCACTGGAAGTACAAGGACCAGCCAAACCGCACCGCTGTAGGCCCGGGGAGTCCCAAGGACGGCGACATGGGATGGTTGCGTTCCTTGGTCGACTGGCAGCAGGAAACGTCGGATCCGGGCGAATTCCTGGACTCGCTGCGTTTTGAGATCAATGCCCGGGAAGTGTTCGTCTTCACCCCCAAGGGCGAGGTCATGGCCCTTCCCGCAGGATCGACGCCGGTGGACTTCGCTTACGCGGTGCACACCGAAGTGGGTCACCGGACCATCGGTGCACGTGTCAACGGCAAGCTGGTTCCGCTCAACAGCGAGCTCAACCACGGCGACTGGGTGGAGATCTTCACCTCCAAGGCCGAGGGCGCTGGACCGAGCCAGGACTGGCAGCACTTCGTCAAGAGCGCCCGGGCACGCAACAAGATCCGGCAATGGTTCAGCAAGGAACGCCGCGAAGAGGCCATCGAGCGCGGCAAGGACCAGCTGACGCGGGCCATGCGTAAGCAGAACCTGCCCCTGCAACGGCTCATGACGCATGACGCCCTGTCCACGGTGGCGGAGGAATTCCATTACGTCGACATTTCCGGCCTGTATGCCGGTGTGGGCGATGGTCATACTTCGGCTCAGTCCGTCATGGAAAAGCTCATGGAGCACCTTGGCGGTCATGAGACGCCCGACGAGGACCTGGACGAAGTCAGTATTCCCTCGCAACTCCAGAAGACCCGGTACTCGGACTCCGGAGTCATCGTCCGGGGTGTAGGGGACGTCTGGGTGAAGCTGGCCCGTTGCTGCACGCCTGTGCCGCCTGATCCGATCCTCGGATTCGTGACGCGGGGCTCGGGCGTGTCGGTACACCGCACGGACTGTACGAATGTCTCGGATCTCCGTGACCAGCCCGATCGCATCGTCGAGGTTGAATGGGCTCCGACCCAGTCCAGCGTCTTCCTGGTTGAAATCCAGGTGGAAGCACTGGACCGGAAGTCGTTGCTCTCGGACGTCACCCGCGTGCTGTCGGAAAACCACGTCAACATCCTCGCTGCTTCTGTGCACACCTCCAGCGACAGGGTGGCCATCTCCCGCTTCGCTTTCGAAATGGGCGATCCGAAGTACCTGCACCACGTGCTCAGTGCCGTGCGCAGGATCGACGGCGTCTTCGATGTCTACAGGACCACGGGCAACCGCAGGAGGAGCTGAGCCGTAGCACAACTCAGGCGGCCGCCTCCGGTGGGAATACAGCGGCCGGCCGCGCGTCGGCGGTCGGAGCCAGGGCGGCGAGCTTGCGCAAAGCAGCCTTTTTGTGGGGCACCCTCGCGGATGCCTCCACCGCGAGGGTCAAGAGCCGCAACCGCACGCCCAACTCGCCCTGGGAGAGCATCATTCGCAGCGCGGGCACGGCCCTGCTGGCTTCGACGTGCAGGGCCACATCCACGGCCGTCCGCAGGGGACTTGTCACGAGCAGCCCGCCGATGCTGACCACGTCCAGTTGGCCCAAGCGGACTTCGTGCAGAATGCAGCCGCGGGCCGAGCGCAGGCTCGATATGCGGTGTTTGGCGTCCACCAGGAGCGAAAGCCTCTCAGGGGCATCCGCGCAACCGTAGATCCATGCCGCCGTCATGCGGCCCGCAATGACCTTCCTGCGAATACGATCCGGGACCACCAGGGCGGCCGCGCGGGCGCGGAGTCTCGGCGTGACATCCAGCCCGGGAGGAGTGAAGCTCTTCTCGTACAGAGGGCTGAGGACCCCGTCCGCGGCCATCGATTGAAGCTCTGCCCACGTGAACATCGGGCTAGGCGCGTACAGCTCCTGGGAAAGGAAGTCCTGTTGTTGCGGGGGCGGGAGTCCTGGGGCCATTCAGCAATCATCGCGTGGCCGCCGCAACAGAAACAGGCCCCGGCCTGGTTATGTGGATAACCGGGACGGGGCCTGTTGGTTCAAGCTGTGCTGCTAGGCGAGATCACTCGCGGAGCGCTGGATCTGGTCAAGCCAGGCCTCGCGGGCCTCCAGGGCCTCACGTGCATTCTTGATGCGGCGCTGGTCTCCGGCCTTTTCTGCCTTTTCCAGGTCTTCCCTCAGGCCGGCGATGGCCGCCTCCAGTTGCGACAGGGCGCTGTTGGTACGGGCCTTGGTCTCCGGGTTGCTCCGGCGCCACTTATCCTCTTCGGCTTCGCGGACGGCATCCTCAACCTTGCGCAGGCCGGCTTCGATCCTGCCCATGTCGGCGCGGGGGACCTTTCCGGCTTCTTCCCAGCGGTCGCGGATGGACTGCAGAGCCTTCTTGGCAGCATTGAGGTCCGTGATCGGCAGCAGGGCCTGGGCCTCGACAACGAGTTCTTCCTTGACGGAAAGGTTCGCTGTGTACTGCTGGTCGATCTCGTCGTTGGCAGCCTGGCGGTTGCTGAAGAAGACATCCTGCGCGGCACGGAACCGGAGCCAGAGGGCGTCGTCGTCCTTGCGGCTGGCGCGGGGCGTAGCCTTCCACTGGTCCATGAGCCGGCGGTATTCGCCCGCCGCGAAACCCCAGTCCGTGGAACTGGAGAGTGCTTCGGCCTCGACGATCAGTTGTTCCTTGGCGACCTTGGCGGCCGAGTTGGTGCTGTCCAATTGCGAGAAATAGGCCCGGCGGTGGCGGTCAAAAACGGTACGAGCCGAGCGGAACCGCTTCCACAATGCGTCCTCGTTGCTTCGTCCAAGCCGGATGCCGTTCTTCTGGGCTGTTTTCCAGCTCTCGAAGAGTTCGTTCATGCGGGCGCTGGACGTCTTCCACTGGACCTGGGACGGATCCTGGGACGCGATGGATTCTGCTTCGGCAACAATCGCCTCGCGTGCCGCGAGTTCCGCGGAGCGTGCGGCGTCGTGCGCGGCCTTCTCGGACTTTTCCAGTTCGGAAATCTGTCCGGCGAGGGCATCCAGACGGGCTTCCGCAGTGCGGATGTCTCCCACCATGTTGCGCTCGGCCAGCTGCTCGCGCAGGTGCTCGACCGTCTTCTGCATGTCCGTGGCCGGGGCCTTGGACTCGACGCGGTGTTCCATCAAAACGATCTGCGCAACCACGTCGTCGTACTTCCGGGCGAAGTATGCCAGCGCCTCGTCGGTGCTCACTCCCGGGTACTGTCCCACCGGCTGCTCTTCGCCGTCGATGGTCAGGAAGACGTGGCCATCACCCTCGGCGCGCCCCCACTTGGCGGCTTCCGCCAGGGACACCGCCGTAGGCTGGGCTGCCGGCGCCGCCGGAATGACGCTGGCTGAAGCTTTCGGGCGGGCAGCAAATGCCGAGGGAGAAGGCGCATGCGAGGGGGCCGGTCGTGGCGCCGGAGAAGCAGGCTTGGCGGCGGGCTCTGCCGGGGCTGCTGCCGGGGCAGCGGGTTCTGCCGCGTCGGCTACCGGAGCAGCAGGCTCTGCCGGAGCTGCGGGTTCTACCGCGGCGGGCTCAGCCGGGGCAGCGGGCTCTGCCGGAGCAGCAGGCTCGCCGCCGGCTTGCTCAGCTACGGGAGCCTGGGTTTCTTCGTCGTTGGCCACTACTGCAGTTTCGTCGGATTTCTGACTGTCTGTCACCGCTAAAAGTCTTTCGCTTGGAGGGATTACTAAGGTAATGCGCCGTGGACCGTGGTCCGGGCTGGTTACTTCAGAGAAAACGAGTCTATCGTGACAGGTGCCACAGGGGCGCCGTCGGTGGCGCTGCTACCCGGATTAATACCGGCTTGGGCGATCTTCGTCACCACATCCATGCCGCTCGTCACCTTGCCGACCACCGTGTACCCGCCGGCGGAGTCCGGGGGAATGACCGTGTCCTTGTACACGATGAAGAATTGGTGCCCGTTCCCGTAGGCGTTGTTGCCCGTCCTGGCCACAGCGATGGTTCCGGCCGGGTAGGTGTTGTTGGCGGGGGTGTTCTCCAGTGGTCCCCAGTGGAAGTTGGGGTCGTCGGTGGTGTCCGTTCCCTTGGCTCCGCACTGCAGTAGCGAGAAGTTGTCCGCGGTGGTCAGTCGAGGGCACTTGAGCCCGCTGTAGTAACTCGCGTCAGTGAGGGATTTGAACACGGCTGCGGCCTGCGGAGCCGTTGTGCCGTTCAGTTCGACGCCGACGGCCCCTCCATTGAGGCTGAGCTGGCCAGTGAATGTCTTACCCGCGGCTGTGTCGGCTTTGGGAATGCCGGCACTATTCGAGCCTGTTGCTGCGGCGGAAGCGGATGGGTTCGCGGAGGCAGACGGCGAACTCAGCCCGGCCTGCGCCGCTGCGAACTCCGATTCGCTCGGGTTCGAGTTGAACACCGTGAGTTGGAGCACGACGGCGGTAATCAGGGCGGCGGCGCCCACGCCGACGGCGATCACATTGTCCCGGCGCCGGCGCTTGCCCTGTGCACGCCGAAGCTCGCGCTTGGCCTCCATCTGCCTGATGCGCCGTTTGGCTTCACGGTTGTCCCGCGGCCTTGTAGACAAGGGTCCTCCTGGTTGTCTGGACGAGCTTCCATCGCAGGCAGGCCGAACCCGGGTGCCCGCATTAGATGTGCAGGCGCCGAAAGCATAAACTGGCTGCCGCACATAGTTTATGCATGACTGGCTGGACGCCCGCCTAACCTGAGCCGAATCGGCCCGTGGTTCGTGGCGCCAGGTCCGGCCCGCGCAATCATTGAGGAGAAATTTCCACCATGGCCCGTACCGCCTCCCTGTCCGGATTCCCCGAGTGGCTTCCCCAGGAGCGGTTGGTGGAACTGCATGTCCTGGACACGTTGCGCAAGACCTTCGAACTTCACGGTTTTTCTTCGATCGAGACCCGCGCTGTGGAGACAGTCGGCCAGCTCCTGCGCAAGGGCGAGATCGACAAAGAGGTGTACGGCCTCAGCCGCCTGCAGGAAGACGAGGACGCCGCCGGTGGCGAGGGCGGAAAGTCGGACAAGGCAGATCCGAACGCCCTGGCCCTCCACTTCGACCTCACGGTGCCGTTTGCCCGCTATGTCGTCGAAAACGCCGGCTACCTCGCCTTCCCGTTCCGCCGCTACCAGATCCAGAAAGTGTGGCGGGGGGAGCGTCCGCAGGAAGGCCGCGCGCGCGAGTTCACGCAGGCGGACATCGACGTCGTGGGCGACGGCGAGCTACCTTTCCGCTACGACGTCGAGATTGCCCTCGTCATTGCGGAAGCGTTGAGCGCCCTTCCCATTCCGGACTTCCGCCTGCGCATCAACAACCGCAAGCTGGCCGAGGGCTTCTACCGCGGTATCGGCCTCACCGACACTGCCGGCGTGCTTCGCAGCATCGACAAGCTCGAGAAGATCGGCGAAGCGAAAGTTGCCGAATTGCTCAGGAGCGAGCTTGGCGCCACGGATGAGCAGGCAGCGCTTGCCTTGAAGCTCGCCAGCATCCGCACGGAGGACACGTCCTTCGTGGCGCAGGTGCGTGCCCTTGGCGTCTCGGACGAGCTTCTTGAAGAGGGCCTCAGCGAGCTGGAACAAGTGATCGATGCTGCCGTGCAGCGCGCCCCAGGCAAGGTTGTTGCCGACCTCAGCATCGCCCGGGGCCTGGACTACTACACCGGTACCGTCGTCGAAACCGTCCTGGTGGGCCACGAGCAGCTCGGTTCCATTTGCTCGGGAGGCCGCTACGACGCCCTCGCCAGCAAGGGCAACCGCAAGTTCCCCGGCGTCGGCCTCTCGATCGGGGTGACCCGCCTGGTTTCCCGCATCCTGAGCCAGGAATTCGCGACGGCGTCGCGCTTGGTTCCCACGGCAGTCCTCGTGGCGCTGAACAACGACGACAGCTGGTCTGCCGCCCAGGATGTGGCGGCCCAACTCCGCGGGCGGGGGATCGCTACGGAAGTCGCGGCGAAGGCCGAGAAGTTCGGCAAGCAGATCAAATTCGCCGACCGGCGCGGCATTCCTTTCGTCTGGTTCACGGACGACGACGGCAAGCACCAAGTGAAGGACATCCGCACCGGAGAGCAAGTCGACGCGGATCCGGCCAGCTGGGAGCCGTCACCCGAGGATCTCCACGTCCGCATCACCACGCGCTAGCCACGAACCGGCGCCTCAAGGCAAAAGCCCGCGGGCCCCGGGCGGGAGCGGGCCGCGCCCGGTGGGGCCACGCTTCGTTCATACGGGTAAACTCGAACGGGATCGTTTTGTCATGATCCTGAAAATCATGTTGAAAGGAATGCTGTGCTGCGCACACATGACCTCGGATCCTTGCGTTCCGAGCACATTGGACAGACCGTCACCCTGGCAGGCTGGGTAGGCCGCCGCCGAGATCACGGTGGCGTGGCCTTCGTCGATCTGCGTGACGCGTCCGGTGTCGCCCAGGTGGTTGTCCGCGAGGAAGAGGTCTTCCACGGCCTGCGCAACGAATATGTGCTGCAGATCGTGGGCACCGTGAGCAAGCGTCCCGAGGGCAACGAGAACCCGCACCTCGCCACGGGCGAGATCGAGGTCATCGCCGAGAAAGTGGTGATCCTTAACACCTCGGACCCCCTGCCGTTCCAGATCGACGAGCACGTCGAGGTCGGTGAGGAAGCACGCCTCAAGCACCGCTACCTTGACCTGCGCCGCCCCGGTCCCGCCCGGAACCTGCGCCTGCGTTCCGAAGCGAACCGCGTGGCCCGCGAACTGCTTCACCAGCAGGGTTACGTTGAGATCGAGACTCCCACGCTGACGCGTTCGACGCCGGAAGGCGCCCGTGACTTCGTTGTTCCGGCGCGTCTGGCCCCGGGTTCCTGGTACGCGCTTCCGCAGTCGCCGCAGCTTTTCAAGCAGCTGCTCCAGGTCGGCGGTTTCGAAAAGTACTACCAGATCGCCCGTTGCTACCGCGACGAGGACTTCCGTGCGGACCGCCAGCCGGAATTCACCCAGCTCGACATCGAAGCCAGCTTCGTTGACCAGGACGACGTCATTGAGCTCGGCGAAAGCATCGTCAAGGCACTATGGCAGCTGATCGACGTCGAGATCCCGACGCCGATCCGCCGCATGACCTACCACGAGGCCATGGCCAAGTACGGCTCCGACAAACCGGACCTGCGCTTCGGCCTTGAGCTCACCGAGTTGACGGAGTTCTTCAAGGACACGAACTTCGGCGTCTTCAAGGCGCCCTACGTCGGCGCCGTCGTCATGCCCGGCGGAGCCTCGCAGGCCCGCCGCGCGCTGGATGCCTGGCAGGAGTGGGCCAAGCAGCGTGGCGCCAAGGGTCTTGCGTACGTGCTGTTCAAGGAGGACGGCGAGCTCACGGGCCCCGTTGCCAAGAACCTCACGGACACCGAGCGGGCCGGCCTGGCCGACGCCGTGGGCGCAAAGCCCGGCGACTGCATTTTCTTCGCCGCTGGCGAGAAGTCCCCGTCCCGCGCCCTGCTGGGTGCTGCCCGCGTCGAGATCGGACACCGCACCGGCCTGATCGATCCCAAGGACTGGGCTTTCGTCTGGATCGTCGACGCGCCGATGTTCGAACCCGCAGCCGCAGCCGTCGCCTCGGGTGACGTCGCGGTGGGTGGCGGACAGTGGACGGCCCTCCACCACGCCTTCACCTCTCCGAAGCCCGAGTTCCTGGACTCCTTTGACAAGGACCCGGAAGCGGCGCTGTCTTACGCCTACGACATCGTGTGCAACGGCAACGAAATCGGCGGCGGATCCATCCGTATCCACGAGGCCGATGTCCAGGAGCGCGTTTTCGAGCTCATGGGCCTGGACAAGGAAGACGCGCAGACCAAGTTCGGCTTCCTCCTTGAGGGATTCAAGTACGGCGCACCTCCCCACGGCGGCATGGCCTTCGGTTGGGACCGCGTCGTTGCCCTGCTGGCGGGCGTGGACTCGATCCGCGACGTCATCGCTTTCCCGAAGTCCGGCGGCGGCTATGACCCCCTGACCGCTGCTCCTGCGCCCATCACGGCACAGCAGCGCAAGGAAGCCGGAGTTGACTTCAAGCCTGAGGCCAAGGCGCAGGCAGCGCCGGCAGCCAAGCCGGAGTAGCTGGAAACCGCAGCAGTAGCCCGGAGGCCCTCGCACATTGCGGGGGCCTCCGGCGTAGCATGACGGCGACTGAATTTGAGGAGGACGCGTGGCACAGGAAATGAGCCTTACATCGATCGAGGAGCTCATGGACCGGGCATGGCCCGCTCCGCACCGTGAGGACGCCGGGGGATGGGTCATGCGGGCCGCCGGCGGTGTCACGCAGCGGGCGAACTCGGTCTGGCCCAGGGAACAGGCCAGTGACCACGAGTCGGCAGTACGGGCCGCCACGCAGTGGTACCGCTCCCGGCGCCTGCCGCTGATCCTCCAGGTCTTCGACGACGAACGGAGCGCGGGCCTCAACGCAGTGCTCGATGCGCAGCGATTCACCCGGCAGTCCGAGACCCTCATCATGGTCCGCCGGGGCGGCATCCTTCCAGCTACCCGGCTGGGTGACCTTTCGACCGACGTCGAGATCTCCGAAGAGGCTTCCGAAGAGTGGCTCCGGCTGTGGTGGTCGGTTGACGGACGTGGCGGCGACGCGGAGCTGGAGATCGCGCGGAGCATCCTTTCGTCGTGCCCCTCGGTCCACGCCCTCGTGAGGGACGACGACGGCGCCCCAGCCGCCGTCGGGCGCCTCGCCCTGGTGGACGGCAAGGGAGGCATCTACTGCATGGCAACCAAGGCCGGACACCGTCGCAGTGGCTTCGGCCAGCGGGTGCTTGACGCCCTTCTTACGGCTGGCAGTCACCGGGCCGTGTCGGAGTTCTGGCTACTGGTAATGGCCTCGAATACCGGCGCCCGGGCCCTCTATGAGGGCGCCGGCTTCGCAGAGCACGGCAGGTATCTCTACCGGCAGGCCCGGCCGCAGCGGGCGTTGTCAGGCTGCTAGTTGGCGCTACACGCCTCTACAGCGGATCAGTAACCTCGATCCGCACGGCACACGCATCCGCCGCAGCCCTGCGTAGCACGGTTGCGTTGGGGTCGGCAACTGCCAGGAACGCGAGCCTTGTCCGCGACGCGTATTCCTTTAACGCCTTTTCTTCCAGGACCGCCGCGGACAGCGCGGCGTCTCCGCCCAGGACGAGATATTCAATGCTGTGTCCGGCGAACACAGCTGCGGCATAACCGGCCACGGCTTCCGTCAGCGCATTGGCCTGATTCTCGCGACGCCGGGCGAAGCGCTGCTGCGATGATCCACCTGCTGCCGAGCGAGACTGCACGTAACGGGAACCCGATTTGGATGCGGCCACCTTGCCGCCGCTCACGACCCCCACCGCGTAGCCGCCCCGACGCACCAGGATGATTCCGAGCCGCCGTTCCTGCGAAGCGAGCGACGCCAAGCGCTCAACCGTGGTAGCGCCCCTGCCGGGCCTTCCATCGACGGGCCACGGGGCTCTCAAGAGTGCCCGGGCGCCGTCAGCCGCCTTCAGGAGGGTACCGCCGTCGTCGGGCTCCTCCTGAACCGCGCCATGGCTCGCGGCGAAGCGGTCCACCCAGCCGGCCAACCTCGGACCGGGGATGAAAGCGGTGCGCCCCGCCCCGCACGGCTGCTTTTCGTTGGGGCCGGATGGCCGGGTCTCCACGTCGATGTCTCCTTAACTGGAATCATGAGTAGCCTATCCATGTGGATGATCTCTTTGGTGCCGACTCGGACAACGACGACGACGCCGGTAGCCAGGCGGCGGATTCGGACCGTTCCGGGACGGGACGTGCGGGCACAGGACGTGCCGCGTCGCCGCGGAGCCCTTTGGCGGTCCGCATGAGGCCCCGGACGCTCGACGACGTCGTGGGCCAGCAGCATTTGCTGGGCCAGGGGTCCCCTCTGCGGCAGCTTGCCGCGGGGGCCGACGCAGTCGGCCCTGCCGGTCCGAGCTCGGTCATCTTGTGGGGACCCCCGGGCACGGGCAAGACGACGCTGGCGCATGTCATCGCCCGCGGACCGGGCCGGAAGTTCGTTGAATTGTCCGCCATTACCGCGGGCGTCAAGGATGTCCGCCTCGTCATGGAAAACGCCTTGACCGCCCGGGATCTCTACCGGACCACCACCGTGCTGTTCCTTGACGAGATCCACCGCTTCAACAAGGCCCAACAGGACGCCCTGCTTCCCGGCGTCGAAAACCGATGGGTGGTCCTGGTCGCCGCGACCACCGAAAACCCTTCGTTCTCGGTGGTCTCGCCGCTGCTCTCCCGATCCCTGTTGCTCACCCTGAAGCCGCTCACCGACAGCGACATCGAAGCGCTCCTCCAACGGGCCGTTGCCGATGCGCGCGGCCTGGCAGGGGGAGTGGAGCTCACTCCCGAAGCCCTCGATCATTTGGTCCGCTTGTCCGGGGGAGATGCCCGCCGCGCGCTCACCGCGCTCGAGGCCGCTGCCGGCGTCGCCTACGGAGACCGGAACAACGACGGCGGCGACCCTTCCGAAGAGCCGGGGCTCGCGGGTGACGGCGCCCCGGACGCGCCGGTCGTCGTCGAACTCCGGCATACGGAGCGGGCCCTTGATGTGGCGGCGGTCCGATACGACCGCGCGGGCGACCAGCACTATGACGTCGCCAGTGCGTTCATCAAGTCGATCCGCGGCTCAGACGTCGACGCGGCCCTCCACTACCTGGCCCGCATGCTCGAAGCCGGAGAAGACCCGCGCTTCGTGGCCCGCCGGATCGTCATTTCGGCTGCCGAAGACATCGGCATGGCGGATCCGACGGCGCTGCAGACCGCCGTCGCCGCGGCCCAGGCAGTACAGTTGATCGGCATGCCCGAGGGCCGGATCATCCTCGCCGAAGCCGTGGTGCATTTGGCGACGGCGCCCAAGTCCAACGCCGCCTATATGGGCATCAACAAGGCAATCGCCGATGTGCGTGCGGGGATGGGGAACGGGATTCCGGCGCACCTGCGGGACGCGCACTACCAAGGAGCGAAGGGCCTTGGCCACGGCCAAGGCTACAAGTACGCCCACGATGCCCCGCACGGCGTGGCCACCCAGCAGTACGCTCCTGATGATCTGGTCGGCAGGGACTACTACCAGCCGACGGCGAACGGTGCCGAACGGGATATTGCTCCCAGGCTCGAGCGGCTGCGCAGGATCATCCGGGGCGAGTAGGCGTCATGGTAGGCTGGATGCTTGTCTGGCAAGGCTCGGGCGCACAATCCATCAAAATCCAGGTTTTGATGCTGTGCCCTGCGCCCCGTAGCAAAAGGCAGCGGTTGGCCGATGCTCTCCCTCATGGAGGCCAGTAACACTGACACACCGCAGATATTGGAAGGACACAAGTGGCTAACAACACTCGTGCTCGCCGTACCGCACGCCTTTCGCGTGCACTCGGCATCGCTCTGACTCCCAAGGCCGCCAAGTACATGGAGCGCCGTCCGTACGGCCCCGGTGAGCATGGCCGTGCCCGCAAGAAGCAGGACTCTGACTACGCTGTACGTCTGCGCGAAAAGCAGCGTCTGCGCGCCCAGTACGGCATCCGCGAAGCCCAGATGACCCGTGCCTTCGAAGAAGCACGTCGCACCAAGGGCCTGACCGGTGAAAACCTGATCGAACTGCTCGAAATGCGTCTCGACGCCCTCGTGCTGCGTGCCGGCTTCGCCCGCACCATCGCCCAGGCCCGCCAGCTGGTTGTGCACCGCCACATCCTCGTTGACGGTATCCGCGTGGACCGCCCGTCGTTCCGCGTTGCCGAAGGCCAGCTCATCCACGTTCACAGCCGCAGCGAAGTCATGGCTCCGTTCCAGGTTGCAGCTGCCGGCGCACACGTTCTGAACGTCGTTCCGGCTTACCTGGACGTCAAGATCGACGCCCTGCAGGCACGCCTGGTTCGTCGCCCGAAGCGCTCCGAGGTCCCCGTGACCTGCGAAGAGCAGCTCGTGGTCGAATTCTACGCTCGCTAAATTCCAGCAGGCAGATACAAAGAAGCCCGTGGCACGCGCCGCGGGCTTCTTTGTATGTAAGGTACTTGGGGAAGCCACGCCGAGGGTGCCTGTGTAGAACCACGCCGCACACCGATGGCAACGCAACAAATGCTAGGAGATGAGTGTCCATGACTGGTGGCGATATTGCAGGCCTGATCGCAGCCGGAGTTTTCGCGCTCCTTGTGGTGCTGTTGGCTGTGCCGATCCTCAAACTCGGGCGGGTCTTCGATGAAGTCCGCACCTCCATCCGCTCCCTGAGCGACGGAGCAACGCCCCTGATGGACGAAGTCACGGCGACGGTTTCCACCACAAACCAGCAGCTTAAGAAGGTGGATGGCATCACCTCCAACGTTTCCGACGCCTCCGCAAACATCTCTGCTTTGTCCTCACTGGTCGCCGCGACAGTCGGTTCGCCGCTCATCAAGGTGGCAGCGTTCAGCTATGGAGTGCGCTCGGCTTTTGCCGCCCGCCGCAAGTCGAGCAGTGGCCGCCGCAGCCGCTGAATCCGTTCGTAAGTCACGACCTTCGTATGTCAGGAAAACTGTGAAAAGAATTGTCTGGATGGGGATCGGCGTGGCAATCGGAGTCATCGCCTTCCGCAAGATCACCCAAGCGCAGGCCGCTATCGGCCCCGAAGGCCTGAACCGCGCCGTAGCGCGACTGGCCGACGGCGTGTACGACTTCGCCGACGCCGTGCGCGCCGGAATGAATGAACGCGAAGTCGACCTCAGGGCCGCGCTCGGCATCTCAGAGTCCGACGCCGGCGGCCAGTAGCAGCCGCGGTACAACTTGCGGCGGTTCGCCCAAGCGGCCGTCAACAAGGCAGAATTAGAAGCTGCGGCAATGGCATATGCCAGAACCGCGCACAAACTCATGTGCAGTGAATTGAGAAGGGTAAGTAATCAGCTAATGAAGTCGCAGGAGATCACCAAACGCTGGGTGGACTTTTTTGTCAGCAAGGGCCATACCGCCGTCCCCTCAGCATCGCTCGTATCCAGCGACCCTTCCCTGCTCTTCACTGTGGCCGGCATGGTTCCGTTCATTCCTTACCTCACCGCCCGCGAGGAACCGCCCTTCGACCGCGCCACGAGCGTCCAGAAGTGCATCCGCACCGGCGACATCGAGGAAGTGGGCAAGACCGCCCGCCACGGGACGTTCTTCCAGATGTGCGGAAACTTCTCCTTCGGGGACTACTTCAAGGAAGACGCCATCAAGTTCGCTTTCGAACTGCTGACCAAGAGCGTCGACGACGGCGGCTACGGACTGGACGTTGAGCGCCTTTGGGTGACCGTCTACGAAGAAGACGACGAAGCCCAGGACCTGTGGCTCAAGAACACCGGTATCCCGGCTTCGCGGATCCAGAGGATGGGGAAGGCGGACAACTACTGGTCCACCGGGCAACCGGGTCCTGCCGGCCCGTGCTCGGAGATCTACTACGACCGCGGACCCGCCTATGGCGCCGAAGGCGGTCCCATCGCGGACGAAAACCGCTATGTCGAAATCTGGAACCTCGTGTTCATGCAGTACCAGATCGAGAACGTCCGCTCAAAGGTGGACTTCGACATCGCCGGCGAGCTGCCCAAGAAGAACATCGACACCGGCCTCGGCATGGAGCGCCTCGCGATGATCCTGCAGGGTGTCGAAAACATGTACGAAACGGACCAGGTCCGTCCCGTCATCGACAAGGCCGCAGCCCTGTCCGGCAAGGAGTACACCTCTGCCGAGTCCCCGCAAGACCCGCACCACACGGACGACGTCCGGATGCGCGTCGTTGCCGACCACATCCGCTCTGCCCTCATGCTGATCTCCGACGGCGTGTCCCCGTCAAACGAAGGCCGCGGTTACGTCCTGCGTCGGCTCATCCGCCGTGCCGTCCGCGCCATGCGGCTCCTCGGAGTCGAAGAAGCTTGCCTCCCGCAATTGCTTCCGGCTTCCCGCGACGCCATGAAGGGCGTCTACCCCGTCGTGGAATCCGACTTCGACCGCATCAGCCGCATTGCCTATGCCGAAGAACGAGCCTTCCTGCGAACCATCGCTTCCGGCACGGCGCGCCTGGAAGAAGCCGTGGTGCTCTCCAAGGCTGCCGGCAAGCCGCTGTCCGGCGAAGATGCCTTCGCCCTGCACGACACCTACGGGTTCCCGATCGATCTCACCCTCGAAATGGCAGAGGAAGCCGGCTTGAAGGTCGACGAAGCCGAGTTCCGCAGCCTCATGCTCGAACAGCGTCAGCGTGCCCAGGCGGATGCCAAGTCCAAAAAGGGCGGACACGCCGATGTCTCGGCCTTCCAGGAACTCCTGGCCGAGGGCGAGACCGTCTTCACGGGCTACACCGAGCTGGAGGGCGAAGCCCGTGTCCGCGGCATCGTCAGCTCCGGCCGGCGTGTTGCCCACGCCTCCACGGGTGACGAAATCGAGCTCGTGCTCAACGAGACGCCGTTTTACGCCGAGGCTGGCGGCCAGTCGGCCGACAAGGGCCTCATCACCGGTGACGGCTTCGTCGTAGAGGTCCTCGACGTCCAGCGCCCCGTGAAGGGCCTGAGTGTCCACAAGGCGATCGTCCGCGAAGGCGAGATCGCCTCGGACGCTTTGGTGCGCGCCGCCGTCGACCGCGAACGCCGCCACGCCGCAGAGCAGGCCCACACGGGCACGCACATCGTGCACGCTGCGCTGCACCAGATCCTCGGCCCGGAAGCCACCCAGCGTGGTTCCTTCAACAAGGCCGGCTACCTGCGCTTCGACTTTGCCTGGGGAGAAGGTCTGAGTGCCGCCACAAAGTCCGAGATCGAAGAGGTCTCGAACATCGCCATCCGCAACAACTTCCGGGTGGACACCAAGGTGATGGGGCTCGCTGAAGCGAAGGCCCTCGGCGCCATGGCGCTCTTCGGCGAGAACTACGGCAGCGAAGTCCGCGTTGTGGAGATCGACGGCGCGTGGTCCCGCGAACTCTGTGGTGGCACTCATGTGGCCAACACTTCCCTCATCGGTAGCCTGTCGCTCCTCGGCGAACAGTCCGTCGGTTCGGGAAACCGCCGCGTGGAAGCCTTCGTCGGCCTCGACGCCTTCCGACACCTCGCCGCCGAGCGTGCCTTGGTCACCGAGCTCACGGAAATGCTCAAAGTCCCGTCAGGCCAGTTGGCTGACCGGATCTCCAGCACCTTGGCCAAGCTCAAGGCGACGGAAAAGGAACTCGACCGCCTCCGCAAGGAGCAGCTGACGGCAGCCGCCGCTAGCCTCGTTGCCACGGCCCGGGATGCCGCAGGCGTCCAGGTAGTGGCGCACGACGCCGGCCAGGTCGGGGGAGCGGACGACCTCCGCAGCCTCGCCATGGACCTGCGGAACCGGCTCGGCTCCGACGCTTCCACTGTTGCCGTGGCCGGTGTCAGCAACGACCGTCCCGTCATCATCGTGGCCACCAACGAGGCCGCGCGAGAAGCGGGCGTCAAGGCAGGCGCCCTCGTCCGCGTGGCTGCGGGAATCCTCGGCGGCGGCGGCGGCGGCAAGGACGACGTCGCGCAAGGCGGCGGAACCGACGCCGCGAAGATCGCACCGGCCCTTGCGGCCGTTGTGGACGCGATCGCCAAGCGCTGATTTTGGAGGCCATTGCGAGCAACGACGACTACCCCCGGGGCATCAAACTGGGGGTGGACGTCGGCACCGTCCGTGTGGGAGTTGCCATTTGCGATCCGGACGGGATCCTGGCTACGCCGTTCAAGACGGTGAGCCGGGATGCCAAGAAGAATTCCGATATCGGGGTCATTGTCCGGCAGGTCGCGGAGCTCGGCGTCGTCCAGATTTTCGTCGGGCTGCCCCGCACGATGAAGGGCGAGGAACACGCTTCTGCCGTCATGGCCACCGACTACGCGGAGTTGCTGGCAGCCCACTTGCAACGCCGCGGACTCAACGTTCCAGTCAACATGGTGGACGAGCGGCTCAGCACCGTGACGGCCCACCGCAATCTCCATGAAGCTGGCATGAGCAGCAAAGATCATCGTAAAGTGGTGGATCAGGTTGCCGCTGCCGGAATTCTGCAGCACGCGATCGACATGCAAAAAGCCAGAGGTGCGGATGTGGGCAGGCGCGTGCAGGCGCCGATGCCACCCCAACACATTGACGGTGCCAGTACGCCGCTGCCGGCCTCCGGCATTGATCCACACTCTCCAACGAGGGGAAGACAATTGTGAGCCCGGTCAACAACGACCCCTCCAACGACGCATCAGAAGGCCGTACCCGGCCCCTGACTCGTCGTGAAGTCCGTGCCAGGGAACGCTTCCTGGAGACGCAGAACCAGGAGGTCTTGCCACCACCTGTGCCTGTCCACTTTGAACCTGTCCCAGTCCCTAAGCCGCAGCCGGCATATGTCCCGGATTACGCACAGGAGGCCCCGGAAGCGACCACGCACGCCGCTGACCTCCGCGACGACGGTATCCACCGCGAAACGGTCCAGCCCGAAGAGGCTGTGCAGGAGCAGCACGACGCTTCGCATGACGACCTTCTGCACCACGATGACACAGGGCAGCACCCGGACACGGTGCAGCACCCTGACTCAGTGCAACCAGACGTCGAGCACTACGACGTGGCGCACCCCGACGACCTCGTGCCTCACACCGTCGAGCACGACGCTCTGCACCCTGACGCCGTCGACCACGATGCTTTGCACGATGACGCTGTTCACGGCTTCGACGTCGCACACGCTGACGAGTTCCACGAGCTGCAGGCCCATGACGAAGGTTATGCTCACCACGATCCCCAGTTCGACTACGAGGTCCATGATGAGCACGCCGCACATGACCTCATGGCAGCTGCGACTCCTGCGCCAAAGGTCCCCTCGAAGAAGGTCCGCAGGCGCCGCCGTTTTGTGGCGCTCCTCATCACCCTCACGGTGTTCGTCGCAGCGGTTGCAATTGGGGCACAGTTCCTGAAGCCGTTGCTCGGGATGGACAAGGTCAGCGACTACCCCGGCCCTGGTACCGGCTCGGTCACTGTCACTGTGGCCCCCGGCTCCGGCCCCAAGCTGGTTGCAACCAACCTTCAGAGCCAGCACGTCATTGCCGACGCCGATTCCTTCGTGGCGGCCTTCACTGCCGCCGGTGGTGAACTCTCACCCGGTGATTTCACCTTCAAGACGGAAATGAAGAACTCCGATGCGGTGAATGTGCTCCTCGGCAAGGATTCGTCCAAGGTCATGTATTTCGCTTTGAGTGCAGGATTGCGCATCGGTGAATCCCTTGACGCGATCTCCAAGGGTTCGGGCATACCTTTGTCCGAATTGAAGGCGCTCAGCGACTCACCGTCCCAGTTCGGCGTCCCTGCCCCGGCAAAGAACCTCGAAGGCTTCCTGGCACCGGGGGAGTACCGTTTCCCCCTTGGAACCTCCGCCAAGGACATCCTCCAGAAGCTCGTCACGGCCACCACCGACGAGCTCAAGGCCCAGGGAGTCACCGATCCCACCAAGCAGTACCAGGCCATCACGGTGGCAAGCATCGTGCAGGCTGAAGGTGGCCAGGCCGACTACGGCAACGTGGCCGGCGCCATCTACAACAGGCTCAAGCCGGGCAACACCGAGACGAACGGGCTCATCCAATCCGATGCCACGGTTACCTACGGCCTGGGTACCAAGACCTTCCACCTGACCGATGCCCAGAAGGCTGACAAGGGCAACCCCTACAACACCTACGCCAACGTAGGCCTTCCGGTCGGCCCCATCGGTTCACCCGGCAAGACGGCGATCGATGCCGCCGCGAAACCGACGGCCAACAACTATCTTTACTGGGTGACCATCAACCTCGACACCAAGGAAACCAAGTTCTCCAGCACGCTGGCGGAACACCTCAAGTACGTTGACCAATACAACGCGTGGTGTGCGGCCAACGCCGGACGGTGCGTGTGAGTAGACGTGCTGCCGTCCTGGGGCACCCCATCAGCCATTCGAAGTCACCAGCGCTCCACCGCGCGGCCTACGCGAAGCTTGGGCTCGACATCGAATACTCGGCGATCGATGTAACCGTTGAGCGGCTCCCGGCCTTCATGGCGGACCTTGAGGCTGGCGACGATTGGTGCGGTTTGTCCGTCACCATGCCCCTCAAGACGGCGATGGTGGAAGAAGTCGACGAGGTCCGCGGGGCCGGCGCGTACTTGGGTGTCATCAACACGGTTGCTTTTGAGGACACGGGCAACGGAGTGCGGCGGGTCGGCCACAACACTGATGTGGCCGGCATCGTTGAAGCCGTGAGGAACGCAGGGGTGACGGAACAGCCGAATTCCGCGGTTCTTGGCGGCGGCGGAACATCCGCGGCGGCTATCGCGGCACTGCGGGAGCTCGGCTCGAAACACGTTGACGTCTTTGTGCGCGACGTCGGACGCGCCGCCGAGGCGAAAGCCGCGGCAGCCGCCGTCGGGCTTTCGATTCACCTCCGGCCGCTGGCTGAAGCCGCTGGAGGCATGGCGGGAGCCGATCTGGTGATCTCCACGCTTCCGCCGCGGGCGGCGGACGGCATCGCGGCGCAACTCGAGCAGCTTCCCGACGGCGGCACAGGCGTACTGCTCGATGTGGCCTACGATCCTTGGCCCAGCCGCATTGCCGAAGCATGGCATTCGCGGGGCGGAATAGTGGTTCCGGGGCTCGAGATGTTGCTCTATCAAGCCGTGGAGCAAATCCGTTTGTTTTCCGGAGCCGACGTCACCGCCGATGTCATAGATGTGATGTGCGACTCAGTCGGGCTTCCCCGACGGGTCTAGTAAGGGCCTTACATGGCAGGATTGGATATATGTTGCGTTGGTTGACTGCCGGTGAATCCCATGGCCCGGCACTGCTCGGAATTGTTGAAGGCGTCCCCGCCGGTGTGGAACTCACCAGCGAGGAAATACGTGACGCCTTGGCGCGTCGCCGTCTCGGCTATGGCCGCGGCGCCCGGATGAAGTTCGAGCAGGACGAAGTGAGCATCCTTGGCGGCGTCAGGCACGGCGTAACGCAGGGCGGCCCCGTCGCGATCCAGATCGGCAACACCGAGTGGCCCAAATGGGAGCAGATCATGTCTGCCGACCCGGTGGACCCCGCGCTTCTCGCAGACCAGGCCCGCAACGCGCCCTTGACCCGCCCGCGGCCCGGCCATGCGGATTTCACTGGCATGCAGAAATACGGATTCCCTGAGGCCCGCCCTGTACTGGAACGCGCCAGCGCCCGGGAGACCGCCACGCGTGTCGCTTTGGGTACGGTGGCTTCGCAATTCCTGAAGCAGCTTGGCATCGAGCTCGTGAGCCACACCGTGTCCATCGCGAGCGTGACCGTGCCCGAGGGCCGTCCGCTGCCATTGCCGTCCGACGTTCTGGCACTCGATGCCGATCCTTTGCGTTGCTTCGACAGGGAGACCTCGGACGCCATGGTGGCCGAGGTTGACGCAGCACACAAGGAAGGCGAGACCCTCGGCGGCGTGGTCGAAGTCCTCGCCTACGGCCTTCCGCCGGGACTCGGTAGCTACGTGCACTGGGACCGTCGCCTCGATTCCCGCCTGGCTGCTGCCCTGATGGGCATCCAGGCGATCAAGGGCGTCGAAGTCGGCGATGGCTTCCTGACCGCGGCCCGCCGTGGCTCCGCCGCGCACGATGAAATCGTCAAGGACGAGACCGGCCGGATCGTCCGCAAGACCAACCGTGCCGGTGGCATCGAAGGCGGCATGAGCATCGGCGAAGTCCTGCGTGTCCGCGCCGCCATGAAGCCCATCGCCACCGTCCCGCGTGCGTTGAAGACCATCGACGTGAGCACGGGTGAAGCCGCTAAGGCACACCACCAGCGCTCCGACGTCTGTGCCGTTCCGGCGGCGGGTGTCGTGGCCGAAGCGATGGTCGCCCTGGTGTTGGCTGAGGCCGTTGCCGAGAAGTTCGGCGGTGACTCGGTCGCAGAGACCGCCCGGAACCTTCGGGGTTACCTGGACAGCATCCCGGCAACCCTGGACTCGGTCGGCCACTAGTGGTCCGCGGTAACTCGGGCGCCGGTTACGGGCGCGCGATCGTTTTGGTTGGCCCAATGGCCGTCGGCAAGTCGGTCATCGGCCAGCAACTAGCCCAACAATTGGGCGTGCCTTTCGTGGACACGGACGCAGTTATCGTTGAGCACCACGGCACGATTGCGGATATTTTCGCCGGTCGCGGAGAACACGCATTCCGGGAGATCGAGGCCAGGACGGTGGCACGCGCCGTCGACGCTGCGAACATCAACCGTGCGGTGGTCTCGCTGGGTGGTGGCGCAGTGCTCGATTCGGGCACGCAGCAACTGCTGGGCGACTGTACCGTGATCTACCTCGAGTGCGATGCTGAGACAGTCGCCGAGCGCATCGCCCGCAACACGGGCCGGCCACTCCTGGCCGGCGACGCCATGGCCCGCTGGGAGACCCTTTTTGCCGCCCGGCGTCCTGTCTATGAACGCCTTGCAGACATCACCGTCGACGTCCGGTCCGGGACCGTGGCGGAAATCGCCCTCCGCGTGGAGGAAAGACTGCGTGAATACGCGGCCTTGAAAGAGGAAGTGCAAAAGTGAGTAACGAAGCAACTGTCATCAAGGTCACTGGCCAGTCCGCCAACGAGAACTACGACGTCGTCGTCGGGCGCGGCCTCCTGGAGACCCTTCCCGCGAAGCTGGGGGAACGCGTCAGGCGGGTCCTCGTCGTCCACCCGCGTGCCCTGCGACTCACGGGCGATACGGTCCGTGCCGAACTCGAGGCTGCCGGATTCACCGCCCTCACCGCCGAGATCCCTGACGCCGAAGAAGGCAAGCACATCCAGGTTGCCGCGTTCTGCTGGCAAGTGCTTGGCCAGAACGACTTCACCCGCTCCGACGCCATCGTGGCGGTCGGCGGCGGCGCGGTCACCGACCTCGCCGGCTTCGTCGCCGCCACCTGGCTTCGCGGCGTCAAGGTCATCCACATGCCCACGAGCCTCCTCGGCATGGTGGACGCGTCGGTGGGCGGAAAGACCGGCATCAATACCGCAGAAGGCAAGAACCTGGTGGGTTCCTTCCACCCGCCCGCAGCTGTCCTCGCGGACCTGGACACCCTCCAGACGCTGCCCAAGAATGAGCTGATCTCCGGAATGGCAGAGGTCATCAAGTGCGGCTTCATTGCCGATCCCGCCATCCTGGAACTCGTCGAAAACAAGCCGGAGGAAGTCATCGATCCAGGTTCGGCGGTGCTCCGCGAACTCATTGAACGTGCCATCGCGGTCAAAGCGAAGGTGGTTTCCGAGGACCTCAAGGAATCCGGCCTGCGTGAAATCCTCAACTACGGGCACACGCTCGGCCACGCGATCGAACTCGTCGAACGCTACTCGTGGCGGCACGGCGCAGCGGTTTCGGTCGGCATGATGTTTGCCGCGGAGCTCGCCCGCAGCGTCGGCCGGCTTTCCGACGTCGACGCCGACAGGCACCGCACCATCCTGGAGGGACTCGGGTTGCCGGTCACCTACCGCCGGGACCGCTGGCAGGGCCTGCTCGACGGCATGCGCCGTGACAAGAAATCCCGCGGAGACCTCTTGCGCTTCGTGGTGCTCGACGGCGTCGCGAAGCCCGGAATCCTCGATGTGCCGGACACCTCGTTGCTCTTCGCTGCCTACCAGGAGATCGCATCATGACCACCGAGACCTTCAGCAGCATCAGCGATTGGCCCACCGGCGGATTCCCCGGGGTGCGCACCAACCCTGACACGCTCCTGCCGGCCATCGTCAACGAGGAAGCCATGCAGTCGGCGCTGGCTGAGTCCAACGATCCCGCCGACCGCATCATGGCCCTCCTGCTCGAAGGCCACCCGGCAGAAGCCGCCGAGTTGTTGGCCGAGGCGCGCTACAACGATCCCGAGTCGTTCAAATTGCGGATCTTCGAGGCCGAACTGCACCGTGCCACCAACCGCTTTGACCGGGCCGTGGAGCTCTTCCGCCAGCTTCTGGGTGAAGTCCACGGAACCGCCAAGGAACCGGTGGTCCATCAGTATTTGGGGCGGGCCTATTTTGTGGCCGGCAACCACGTCGCCGCTGCAGAATCGTTTACGAAGGCCTTGGACCTGCGGGTCGCCTTGGCGGCCGACGCTTCGCTGATCTATTCCTCCGCTGTGGCCCTGCAACGCGCCCGGAACGTCCTCGAGTTCGCCTCCTGAGGAACGCGAGGGCAGGCGCGCGCTTTTTGCCGGTAGAATGGACTTTGGATTTTTGATAAATACGCGCTGGCTGCCGTCACGGCATGCCTGCTTGGCATAGTCGGCTGGAAGCTAAACCAGTAGCTAAAGCGGTAGCTAGCACCAGTGAGAGAAACCAGAGGATACTAGTGGCAACCACAAATGACATCAAGAACGGAACCGTGCTGAAGCTCGAGGGCCAGCTCTGGAACATCATTGAGTTCCAGCACGTCAAGCCGGGCAAGGGCGGGGCGTTCGTGCGCACCAAGATGCGCAACGTCATGTCGGGCAAGGTGGTCGACAAGACCTTCAATGCCGGCCTCAAGATCGAAACTGCCACGGTTGACCGCCGCGACTACCAGTACCTGTACCAGGACGGCGCGGACTTCGTTTTCATGGACACCCAGGACTTCGACCAGATCACGGTTTCCGGTGCCACGGTAGGCGACGCCACCAACTTCATGCTGGAAAACCAGATGGTCAACATTGCCATCCACGAAGGCACCCCGCTCTACATCGAGCTGCCCCCGAGCGTTGTCCTCGAAATCACCTACACCGAACCGGGCCTGCAGGGCGACCGTTCCTCCGCTGGAACCAAGCCAGCTACCCTTGAGACCGGCTACGAGATCCAGGTGCCCCTGTTCGTTGAGAACAACACCAAGGTCAAAGTTGACACTCGCGACGGCAGCTACCTGGGCCGGGTCAACGACTAGTGAGCGCCCGTGGTAAGGCCCGTAGCAGGGCCCTCGAAGTACTGTTCGAGGCGGAGCAGCGTTCCGCCTCCGCGTTCGAGGTCTTGAAGGCCCGCCGGGAAATGACCGACCTCGTCATCAACCCGTACACGATGGACATCGTGGAAGGCGTGGTTGCCATGCAGCCCACCATCGACGAGTTCCTCCAGACCTACGCCCAGGGCTGGACCCTGGAGCGGATGCCGGCGGTCGACCGTATCATCCTCCGGATCGGCGCCTGGGAACTCCTCTACAACGACGACGTCCCGGACGGCGTGGCCGTCAGCGAAGCGGTGGCACTGGCCAAGGTCATGTCCACCGACGAATCTCCCGCGTTCATCAACGGTCTCCTCGGACGGTTGCAGACGCTGAAGCCTTCCCTGCTCGCTTAGGCGGCATGGAAAGCATGCGAAGGGCCGGTGCCACAGGAAACTGTGGGCACCGGCCCTTCGCATTACCCGGGTGTGAGCTAAAACGCATCGCCCTGGCCCGGAGCGCGCCAGCCGGGCGTCGCCCCTGTGGTAATTTTGAAGAGCAAATGTTCCTTTTTTAATTCCGTCCCGTGAGGCGGGGAAAGGGGAGACGAGCGATGACTGAAGTCACTGCGCCGGTGCCGTCCCGGGTTGTTCTCAACCACGCGGACATCGACCGCGCACTCACTCGTATCGCCCACGAGATCCTCGAAGCCAACAAGGGTTCCCAGGATCTGGTTCTTTTGGGCATCCCACGCCGCGGTTATCCGCTGGCCGTGCGGCTGGCAGAAAAAATCGCCGCCGCTGATCCATCCGTCAACGCCTCGGCAATTGTCGGTCAGCTGGACGTCACCATGTTCCGTGACGATCTTTCCCACCAGCCCGCCAGGCCTCCTTACCCCACCAAACTGCCGCTGTCCGGCATCGACAACAAGGTTGTAGTCCTCATCGATGACGTCCTGTACTCGGGACGCACCATCCGGGCAGCCCTCGACGCGATCATCGACCTCGGCAGGCCACGCATCGTCCGCCTGGCCGTCCTCGTGGACCGCGGGCACCGCGAACTGCCGATCCGCGCGGACCACGTCGGCAAGAACCTGCCTACGTCCTCCTCGGAAAAGGTCCGGGTCCACCTTGAAGAATTCGATTCCGTGGACGGTCAGCCGATCAATGAAGTAGTGATCGAGGCAGGCGCATGAAACACCTGCTCTCCACCGAGAACCTCAGCGCCACGAACGCCATCCGGATCCTGGACACAGCCGAAGAGATGGCGGCAGTAGGGGACCGGGAGGTCAAGAAGCTGCCCGCCCTCCGCGGCCGCACCGTGGTCAACCTCTTCTTCGAAGACTCCACCCGCACCCGCATTTCCTTCGAGGCAGCAGCAAAGCGGCTCTCCGCCGACGTCATCAACTTCGCGGCCAAGGGTTCCTCGGTGTCGAAAGGCGAGTCCCTCAAGGACACCGCGCAGACCCTCGCAGCCATGGGGGCCGATGCCGTAGTCATCCGCCACTGGGCTTCCGGGGCGCCGCACCGCCTGGCCGCCACCGACTGGATCGACGCGGCCGTCATCAACGCCGGGGACGGCACCCACGAACACCCCACGCAGGCTCTCCTCGACGCGTTCACGATGCGCCGCCACTGGTCCAAGCTGCACGGCTCAGCGTCCACGGGCGCAGACCTCACGGGCATGCGCGTCGCCATCGCCGGGGACGTCCTGCACTCCCGCGTCGCACGCTCCAACGTGTGGCTCCTGCGCACCCTTGGCGCGGAAGTGACGCTCGTGGCCCCGCCCACTTTGCTGCCGATCGGCGTCGAACACTGGCCTTGCAAGGTCAGCTACAACCTCGACCAGACCCTCGAGGCCGGCGTGGACGCCATGATGATGCTGCGCGTCCAAGGTGAGCGCATGAACGCTTCATTCTTCCCGTCCACCCGCGAGTATTCGCGGCGCTGGGGCTTCGACGATGCCCGCCTCCGCGCCCTCGACGAACTCGGGCTCAAGGACACCATCATCATGCACCCCGGGCCCATGAACCGCGGACTTGAAATTTCTTCCGCCGCTGCCGATTCGCCCCGCTCCACGGTCCTGGCCCAGGTCCGGAACGGCGTGTCGGTCCGGATGGCTGCCCTGTACCTGCTGCTCTCGGGGGATTCCCGTGAAGCCGCCCCCATGCCGGGCACCGCCCGTTCCGATAAGGAGAGCAACTGATGACCGAGACCGCAACAGGGACAGCAACGGGTACCTATTTGATCCGCGGAGCGGCCATCCTGGGTGGCGACGCCGAGGACCTGCTGATCCGCGACGGAATCATCGCCGAGCGCGGCATCGGCCTTTCCGCCGAAGGTGCCACCGTGATCGAGGCCTCGGGCCTCGTGGCACTTCCCGGCATGGTCGACATCCACACCCACTTGCGTGAACCAGGCCGCGAAGACGCGGAAACCGTTGAAACAGGTACCCGCGCCGCAGCCCTTGGCGGTTACACCGCGGTCCACGCCATGGCCAACAGCAACCCGGTGGCGGACACCGCCGGCGTCGTCGAGCAGGTCCACAGCCTGGGCCGTGCCGCCGGTTGGGTGGATGTCCGTCCCGTGGGTGCCGTCACGGTCGGACTCGCCGGCGAGCAACTCGCCGAACTCGGCGCCATGGCAGACTCCCGCGCCCAGGTCCGGGTCTTCTCCGACGATGGGATCTGCGTCCACGATCCCGTCCTGATGCGCCGCGCCCTCGAGTACGTCAAAGCGTTCGACGGCGTCGTTGCCCAGCACGCGCAGGAACCCCGCCTCACCGCCGGTGCCCAGATGAACGAAGGCACCGTCTCCGCGGTTCTCGGCCTGGCCGGGTGGCCCGCGGTTGCCGAGGAAAGCATCATCGCCCGGGACGTCCTCCTGGCCCAGCACGTCGGCTCACGCCTGCACGTCTGCCACGTATCCACCGCCGGATCGGTGGAGATCGTCCGCTGGGCCAAGGAACGGGGGATCAACGTCACCGCCGAGGTCACCCCGCACCACTTGTTGCTCACCGACGAACTGGTCCGCAGTTACGACCCCGTCTACAAAGTCAACCCGCCCCTGCGCACCGACGCCGATGTCCAGGCGCTCCGTGCCGGACTCGCCGACGGCACCATCGACGTCGTTGGCACGGACCATGCCCCGCATCCGAGCGAGCACAAGGAGTGCGAGTGGGCCCAGGCGGCGATGGGCATGACCGGACTGGAAACTGCCTTGTCGGTAGTCCAGGAAACCATGATCGAAACCGGGCTCATGACGTGGGCAGACTTCGCCCGCGTCACGTCCACCGTCCCCGCTGCCATCGGCCGCGTGGCGGATCAGGGACGACCGCTCGAAGCCGGTGAGCCCGCGAACGTCATCCTCGTGGACCCGGCTGCCCGGTGGACGGTGGATCCGCATAAGATGGCGACCATGGGCCGGAACTCACCCTTTGCGGGCAAAGAGCTGCCTGGCGCTGTCGTCGCCACCTTCTTCAAGGGCCACCCGACCGTACTGGACGGCAAGCTCAACACGCCGTACCGCTACGCCGCGGAGCCCGCGGGCGCCGGCAGCAACTGATGGACAACAAACTTGCTTCCTTGCTCCTCGTTGTGGTTCTTGCCGCGGTCGCGGCCGGACTCATTGCGATAGGTTGGCGCGGCAGGCTCAAACGCCAGGCCGGCCTCGCGCAGCTTCCGGAAGTGCCCGAAAGGCTCAGCCCGGCCGGCATAGTGGCTGAAGGCCAGTACGTGGCCACGACGACGGCGGGAGACTGGCTTGACCGGGTCGCCGTTCATGGACTTGGTTTCCGCGGGAACGCGGAAATGAGCGTCCACCGGGAAGGCGTCCTCTTCGACCGGAAGGGGACAGTACCACTGTTCGTTCCGGCGGAAGCCGTGACCGATTGCGGCAGCGCCGACGGCATGGCAGGCAAGTTCGTAGAGAAGGACGGACTCGTAGTCTTGAGCTGGATGCTCGGAGAACACGAACTCGACACCGGATTCAGGACAAGGCACGCCGCCGACAAGCAACAGCTCCTCGAAGCACTTCAAGAATTGATCTCTGCAGCCCCCCAGGCAGATGCCGATAGTGGAAAGTAACAAAGTGACGGATAGCAATGCAGTAGCAGGCACAGTGACAGGCAATACCAACCCAGCAGAGTCCTCCGCGGCGGTGCTGGTCCTCGAAGACGGCCGCACGTTCCGCGGCCGGAGCTACGGCGCCACAGGCGTCGCGCTGGGCGAGGCGGTCTTCGCCACCGGCATGACCGGCTACCAGGAAACCATCACGGACCCGTCGTATGCCCGGCAGCTGGTGGTCCAGACGGCTCCGCACATCGGTAACACCGGCGTGAACAAGGAAGACGCCGAGTCCCGCCGCATCTGGGTGGCCGGCTACGTGGTCCGCGACGCTGCGCGACGCCCCTCGAACTGGCGCTCGGAGCGCAGCCTCGACGCGGAGCTCGTTGAACAGGGCATCGTCGGCATCCAGGCCGTGGACACCCGCGCCATCACCCGGCACCTGCGCGAACACAAGACCATGCGTGCAGGAATCTTCTCCGGCGAGGCAGCCAAGGCCACCGACAAGGAGCTCCTGGACACTGTCCTCGCCAGCGCGCCCATGGAAGGCGCCCGCTTGGCCGAAGAAGTGAGCATCGACGAAGCATACGTCGTGGAACCCGCGGACCACGGCTGGGACGGCGAGCCGAAATTCAGCATCGCCGCGATCGACCTTGGCATCAAGGCCATGACACCGGTCCGCTTCGCCGAACGCGGCGTGCGCGTCCACGTCCTGCCGGCCACCGCAACGCTGGAAGACGTCAAGGCAGTCAACCCTGACGGTTTCTTCATGTCCAACGGCCCTGGCGACCCCGCCACCGCGGACGCGCAGGTCAAGCTGCTCCGCTCCGTGCTCGATGAGAAGATGCCGTACTTCGGAATCTGCTTCGGCAACCAGATCCTGGGCCGGGCCCTCGGATTCGGTACCTACAAGCTCAAGTATGGCCACCGCGGCATCAACCAGCCGGTGATGGACCGCCGCACGGGCAAAGTCGAAATCACCTCGCAGAACCACGGCTTCGCCGTCGACGCTCCCATGGACGGCGCCACCATGGCTCCGGAAGAGCGCTTTGGCCGGGTGGAGGTCAGCCACGTGAGCCTCAACGACGACGTCGTCGAAGGACTCGCGTGCCTCGACATCCCCGCCTTCTCGGTCCAGTACCACCCCGAAGCCGCGGCCGGACCGCACGACGCCGCCTACCTCTTCGACCGCTTCATCGACCTGATGGCGAATACGAAGAACGGCCAGGACGCCGCACAGGCCGCCGACACTCAGACATCGAACTCCGCGAAGAACGAGGACACCAAGTAATGCCAAAGCGTACAGATCTCAAGAGCGTCCTCGTTATCGGTTCCGGCCCGATCGTCATCGGCCAGGCGGCCGAGTTCGACTACTCCGGAACCCAGGCCTTGCGGGTGCTCAAAGAGGAGGGCCTCCGCGTCATCCTCGTCAACTCCAACCCGGCCACCATCATGACGGACCCCGAGTTCGCCGATGCCACCTACGTGGAGCCCATCACGCCCGAGGTGGTCGAAAAGATTATCGCCAAGGAGCGCCCGGACGCCATCCTGCCCACCCTGGGCGGACAGACGGCCCTCAACACGGCCATCGCCCTGGACAAGAACGGCGTGCTCGAGAAGTACAACGTCGAACTGATCGGTGCCAACATTGCCGCGATCGAACTCGGCGAGGACCGCGAAAAGTTCAAGGGCGTCGTGGAACGCTGCGGCGCCGAGTCGGCCCGCAGCCACATCATCCACACCATGGATGAAGCACTGACCGCGGCGGAAGACCTCGGCTACCCGATGGTTGTCCGTCCGTCCTTCACCATGGGCGGCCTGGGCTCCGGCCTGGCGTACAACGAGGACGACCTGCGCCGCATCGTGGGCCAGGGCCTGCAGTACAGCCCCACCTCCGAGGTCCTGCTGGAGGAAAGCATCCTCGGCTGGAAAGAGTACGAGCTGGAGATGATGCGCGACAAGAACGACAACGTCGTTGTTGTCTGCTCCATCGAGAACTTTGATCCGGTAGGTGTCCACACGGGCGACTCCATTACCGTTGCCCCGGCCCTGACCCTGACTGACCGCGAGTACCAGCGGCTGCGCGACATCTCCATCGCTGTCATCCGCGAAGTCGGCGTCGACACCGGTGGCTGCAACATCCAGTTCGCCATCGAGCCCAACACGGGACGCGTCGTCGTCATCGAAATGAACCCGCGTGTTTCGCGCTCTTCGGCGCTGGCCTCCAAGGCCACCGGCTTCGCGATCGCGAAGATCGCCACGAAGCTCTCCCTGGGCTACACCCTGGACGAGATCCCCAACGACATCACGCAACAAACGCCGGCTTCGTTCGAGCCGACGCTCGACTATGTCGTCGTCAAGGTTCCCCGCTTCGCGTTCGAGAAGTTCCCGGCAGCGGACAACACGCTGACCACCACCATGAAGTCCGTCGGTGAAGCCATGGCCATGGGCCGCAACTTCACGGAGGCCTTGCAGAAGGCCCTTCGCTCCCTCGAGCAGAAGGGCTCGCAACTGGACTTCAGCCACGTGCCCGAATGGGAAGTTCCGGAACTCATCGAGAAGTCCAAGCGCCCGACGACGGACCGCCTCCACCAGGTCCAGCGCGCCCTGCTCGGCGGTGCTTCGCTCGAGGACCTCTACGCCGCCACCAAGATCGATCCGTGGTTCCTGGACCAGCTGCAGCTGCTCAACGAGATGTCCCACGAGATCCGCAAGGCCGGCGCCCTGACGGAAGACATGCTCCGCAACGCCAAGCGCCACGGCTTCTCGGATGAGCAGATCGGCTCGTTGACCCACAACCCGGAGGCCGTTGTCCGCGGCGTGCGGCAGGCCCTGGGCATCCGTCCGGTCTACAAGACGGTGGACACCTGTGCCGCCGAATTCGCCGCGTACACCCCGTACCACTACTCGTCATATGACGAAGAGGACGAGGTCGGCTTGCACTCCAAGCCGTCCGTCATCATCCTGGGGTCCGGCCCCAACCGCATCGGCCAGGGCATCGAGTTCGACTACTCTTGCGTCCACGCCTCCATGGCGTTGCGCAAGGCCGGCTACGAAACCGTCATGGTCAACTGCAACCCCGAAACCGTCTCCACGGATTACGACGTCTCCACGCGCCTCTACTTTGAACCGTTGACACTCGAGGACGTCCTCGAAGTCATCGCGGCAGAGGAACGCACGGGCGGCGTCATGGGCGTGTTCGTGCAGCTCGGCGGCCAGACCCCGCTCAAGCTCGCACAGCAGCTGGCAGACGCCGGCGTTCCGATCCTTGGCACCTCGCCGGAAGCGATCGACCTCGCCGAGCACCGCGGCATGTTCTCCCGCGTGCTCGACCAGGCTGGATTGATCGCCCCGAAGAACGGCACCGCCGTGTCCTTCGAAGACGCCAAGAAGATCGCCGACGAAATCGGCTACCCGGTCCTCGTCCGTCCGTCCTACGTGCTTGGCGGCCGCGGCATGGAAATCGTCTACGACGAAGCCAACCTCTCGCGCTACATCGCCAACGCCACGGAAATCACCCCGGACCACCCGGTGCTGATCGACCGCTTCCTTGAGGACGCCGTCGAGATCGACGTCGACGCGCTCTTCGACGGCACGGACATGTACCTCGGCGGCATCATGGAGCACATCGAGGAAGCCGGCATCCACTCCGGTGACTCCGCTTGCGTCCTGCCGCCGATCACCCTTGGCAGCAACGTGATCGAACGCGTCCGCACGGCCACGCGGGCCATCGCTGAAGGCGTAGGCGTCCGAGGCCTGATCAACATCCAGTTCGCTCTGGCTTCCGACGTGCTCTACGTGCTGGAGGCCAACCCGCGCGCTTCCCGCACGGTTCCGTTCGTCTCCAAGGCAACGGGCGTGCAAATGGCCAAGGCCGCGGCGCTCATCGGTACGGGCGTCACCATCAACCAGCTCCGCAGCGCCTACAAGATGCTGCCGGAAACGGGCGACGGTTCAACCCTGCCGCTCGATGCTCCTGTCGCGGTGAAGGAAGCCGTGCTGCCGTTCAGCCGCTTCCGGACACCGGAAGGCAAGGTAGTGGACTCGCTCCTCGGCCCTGAGATGCGCTCCACCGGCGAAGTCATGGGCATCGACAAGCACTTCGACACCGCCTTCGCCAAGAGCCAGGCCGCGGCCAACAACGCCCTGCCCACCGAAGGCAAGATCTTCGTTTCTGTCGCCAACCGCGACAAGCGTTCGGTGATCATGGGCGTCAAGCGCCTGTCCGATCTCGGTTTCGAAATCGTCTCCACGGGCGGAACCGCGGATGTCCTGCGCCGCAACGGCATCCAGGCCACCCCGGTCCGCAAGGTTGCCGAAGGCAGCAGCGCCGAAGGCGAAGGAACCATCGCGGACCTCATCATCGCCGGCGAGATCGACATGGTCTTCAACACGCCTTCCGGCGGCGAAGCCCGCAGCGACGGCTACGAACTCCGTGCGGCCGCTACGTCCATAGGCATTCCCTGCATCACCACGGTTGCGGAGTTCAACGCCGCCGTGCAGGCAATCGAGGCGCTGCGCACTTACGAGTGGTCGGTGACGAGCCTGCAGGAGCACGCCGCTGCGCTGTCAGCTTCCCAGGCCGCGGCAGCCGAGGCCGTCAATGCCTGAGTCTGCCGCAGCCGGGGAGCAGCCTGTTCTTAGCTCGGGGCCCCGACAGCCGTTCGGTTCCCGCCTGGCTGCCGCGATGGCCGCCCGCGGCCCTCTGTGCGTCGGCATTGACCCGCACCCGGGGCTCCTGGCGGACTGGGGATTGAACGACGACGTCGCCGGCCTGGAGCGCTTTTCGCTCACCGTCGTGGAGGCCGTGGCAACGCTCGCTGCGGCGGTCAAGCCGCAGGTGGCGCTCTATGAGCGTCACGGCTCAGCGGGCATGGCGGTATTGGAACGGACCCTTGCGGCCGCATCCGATGCCGGAGTTTTGAGTATCGCCGACGCCAAACGCGGAGACATCGGCTCCACGATGGCTGCCTACGCCGACGCCTGGCTGCGGGATGGCTCCGCCTTGGCAGCAGACTCCGTCACGCTGAGCCCGTACCTCGGCTTCGAGTCGCTGCGCCCGGCGCTCGACCTCGCGGCCGAGTCCGGACGGGGTGTTTTTGTGCTCGCCCTGACCTCCAACCCGGAGGGCAAGTCCGTGCAGCATGTTGGCGGTTCGGAATCGGTGGCCCGGCGGATCGCCGAGGCCGCGGCCGAGGAGAACCGCCGCTATTCCGGGACTCTGGGTTCGGGGGGCAGCGGGTCTGCGGGCCTGGGCTCGGTCGGTCTCGTGGTGGGTGCCACGATCGGCGGGGCACTCGTGGAACTTGGACTGGACCTCGACGCCGTTCACGGGCCCATCCTGGCGCCCGGCCTGGGCGCGCAAGGGGCAACGCCGGCGGATCTGCGTGCCACTTTCGGCACGGCGTACCCGGCGGTCCTGGCGACGTCGAGCCGCGGAATCCTCGCGGCCGGTCCAACGATTGCCGGACTGCGTTCCGCCACTGAGGCCACCCGCGACGGCTTGCTGAAAGCTTGAGCAGGATCTTCGTGGGTCCAATGCATTGCGCTCCGCACTGACCACGCGATAACTTCGGGATCAGTCCAATCCGCTATGCACTCGATGCCGGCCAAAGGGGGATGTGTCAGTGACCTTAAAGGCTCTGTCGCCAGAGGAACGTTCCGATGCCTTGGAAAAGGCAGCGAGAGCCCGGGCAAGGCGGGCTCTCGCGAAGGAACAACTCAGGACGGGCGAACTCAGCATTGCCCGGCTGATCAAGTCGGCACAGACTGACGAGGCCATCGCCCGCATGCGTGTTTCCGAGCTCATCGAGGCTGTCCCGGGCATCGGCCCGGTCCGGGCAGCGGCCATCATGGCGGAGATCGGGATCGCCCCGTCACGCAGGCTCAGGGGCCTGGGAATTCACCAGTCCCGGTCGCTGATAGATTTTATGGAAGACAAATACAGCGTTTAAACGAATACAGCGTTTAACAAATGCGGCGTTTATGAAGAAATGCAGCGTATATAGCCTCTCCACGAAGGACGATGTGAGTAAGAATCCGGGACTGACCGTCCTCGCAGGCCCCACTGCCGTTGGCAAGGGAACAGTATCCACGTATATCCGGGACAATTACCCCGAGGTCTGGCTGTCAGTTTCAGCCACCACCCGCGCGCCGCGGCCGGGGGAGAAGGACGGCGTCCACTACTACTTCAAGTCCGCCGAAGAATTCGACGCACTCGTTGAGGACGGCCAGTTGCTTGAGTGGGCCGTGGTCCACGGAAAGAACCGCTACGGCACACTGCGCAGCACCGTGGACGCCGCCATCGCCGAAGGCAGGTCCGTGCTGCTGGAGATCGATTTGCAGGGCGCCCGCCAAGTCAAGGCGGCAGTTCCGGACGCCAACTTCGTGTTCCTTGCTCCGCCCAGCTGGGACGAAATGGTCCGCCGTCTGGTGGGACGCGGCACCGAAACCCCGGAGGAACAGCAGCAACGGCTGGAAACCGCTAAACTGGAACTTGCCGCTGAACCGGAGTTTGACCACACCGTCATCAATGACGACGTACGCCGGGCAGCGGACGAGCTTGTTTCACTCATGGGGCTTACCCCGCACCAGCGCTAAGCGCTAGCACTTGTCAGCCCGTTAGAATTTGGAGAATTCGTGTCCACGAACCTTGAAGGCATCATCAACCCGCCGATCGACGAGCTGCTTGCTGCTGCCGATTCAAAGTACGGCCTGGTGATTTTCGGCGCCAAGCGCGCACGCCAGATCAACGCGTACTACGCCCAGCTGCACGAGGGCCTCTTCGAGTACGTTGGCCCGCTGGTCGACACGAAGCTGAACGAGAAGTCGCTCTCCATCGCGCTCCGCGAGATCAACGAAGGCCTGCTGGTTTCCACTCCCATCGAGCCCGCAGAGTAAAACAGACTGCCTGTTGACGGAGGTCACGTGCGCATAGTCCTCGGAGTCGGGGGAGGGATCGCAGCCTATAAGGTTGCATCGCTCCTCCGGCTTTTTACTGAAGCCGGACACAACGTCACGGTCATTCCCACGGAAGCGGCCACCCGGTTTGTCGGCGTGGCTACCTGGGAGGCCCTCTCGGGCAACCCGGTGAGCAACAGCGTCTTTGACGACGTCGAGAAGGTCAACCACGTCCGTCTCGGGCATGAGGCGGACCTGATCGTGGTCGCCCCGGCAACAGCGGACCTGCTGGCCAAGGCAGCAACCGGCCAAGCGGGGGATTTGCTGACCAATACACTCCTCATGGCCCACGGTCCGGTGCTTTTCGCTCCCGCAATGCACACCGAAATGTGGCACAACAAAGCCACCCAGGCGAATGTGGAGACACTGCGCAGCCGGGGCATCACGGTCCTGGAACCCGCAGTGGGCCGGTTGACGGGCGCGGACTCCGGGCCAGGCAGGCTGCCCGAGCCGGAAGCGATCTTCGCGGCCGCCATGGCTTTGGTCGACACATCCTCGCCTTCAACCCTGCTTGCTGGCCCGAAACCCCTGGCCGGGCGCACCATCACGATTTCCGCCGGCGGCACCAGGGAAGCCCTGGATCCGGTCCGTTTCCTGGGGAACAGGTCTTCCGGCAAGCAGGGTGTTGCACTGGCCGCCGCGGCCCTTGACGCAGGCGCCCATGTCAGGTTCCTCGCAGCCCACATGGAGGTCCAGGCACCCGCGGGCGTCGAATTGATCCAGGTTGAATCCGCTTTGGAGCTCCGTGACGCCGCGCTGGAAGCCGCCGTCGGCTCCGACGTCGTGATCATGGCCGCGGCCGTCGCGGATTTCCGCCCCGCCGAAGTTTCGGACACGAAAATCAAGAAGGTCAACGGCAACGACGCCCCCGTGGTTCGGCTGGTGCAGAACCCGGACATCCTGCATGAACTGGTGGTGCGACGCGACGCTGAAGCATCCACGCAATTGATCATCGGGTTTGCGGCCGAAACCGGGGACGAGGACGGGAACGTCCTGGAACACGCCACCGCCAAGCTCAAACGCAAAGGCTGCGACCTTTTGGTGGTCAACCAGGTCGGCGTCGGGCGGGTGTTCGGCCAGGACCAGAATTCTGTGATCATTCTCTCCGGCCATGGCGCGGCGCCGCAGTCGGCGGCGGGTTCCAAATCCGACGTCGCCGCCGCCGTCATTGACCGCATCAGCACGGAACTGAGCCGCGTACACCCGGCAACGTAGGCGCCGGGTGAGGCTCATTCCTTAGCTGGTCCATCCTTAGCATAGGGACATACGGCGGAAGCCGGCCGCCCCCAACCGAGTAAGGTAGTCGAGTGACTTTACCGCTGCACCATGAATCCCACGGCATCCCGTCCAAGCTCCGGCTCTTCACCTCGGAGTCTGTTACGGAAGGACACCCGGACAAGATCTGCGACCAGATCAGCGATGCCATCCTCGATGCGCTCCTGGCGGCAGATCCCGAGTCGCGCGTGGCTGTTGAAACCATGGCCACCACCGGCTTGGTGCACGTAGCAGGCGAAGTCACTACTGATGCGTATGTCGAAATTCCGCAGATCGTCCGCGAGACTATCCTCGGCATCGGTTACGACTCGTCCGCCAACGGCTTCGACGGCGCCCGTTGCGGCGTATCTGTCTCCATCGGACAGCAGTCCAACGACATCGCCGGCGGCGTCTTCAATTCGCTCGAGGCCCGCGAAGGGCGCCAGGAGGACGACTACGACCTCCAGGGCGCCGGTGACCAGGGCATCATGTTCGGCTACGCGAGCGATGAGACTCCGTCCTACATGCCGACGCCGATTTGGCTCGCCCACCGGCTCTCCGAGCGTCTCACCGAAGTCCGCAAGAGCGGCGAACTGGCCTACTTGCGCCCTGACGGCAAGACCCAGGTCACGGTCGGGTACGACCGCGACCGTCCGGTTTCCGTTGAAACGGTGGTCATCTCCAGCCAGCACGCCGAAGGGACCCACCTCGATCGCTTGCGCGCCGATCTCGCCTCCCACGTGATCGAGCCCGTCCTGGCCGTGTCCAACCTGGACATCTCGCACGTCGCGAACATCTTGAACCCGGCCGGCGCCTTCGTCATCGGCGGTCCCGTCGGCGACGCAGGGCTGACAGGCCGAAAGATCATCGTTGACACGTACGGCGGCATGGCCCGTCACGGCGGCGGTGCCTTCTCCGGCAAGGATCCGTCGAAGGTGGACCGTTCGGCGGCCTACGCGATGCGCTGGGTAGCGAAGAACGTCGTCGCGGCAGGTTTGGCCAAGCGGGCCGAAATCCAGATCGCCTACGCGATCGGCCAGGCGCGTCCAGTGGGCACCTACGTGGAAACCTTTGGCACCGAGACTGTTGACCCGGCCAAGATCAGCGAAGCGATTGCGGAGATCTTCGACCTCCGTCCGCGCGCCATCATCGACGCCCTCGACCTCAAGCGCCCCATCTACGCCAAGACTGCGGCGCATGGCCACTTCGGCCGCGACGAGCCGGATTTCACGTGGGAACGATTGGACCGCGTGGACGAATTGAAGGAATTCTTCAACGCCTGACTTGGCTGCTCCAGCCAGGGCCGGAATTGTCGGTGGTGCCTGCTTGGATTGCCCCAAGGCATCCGGCACTCCAGGGAGGTGACAAGCATGAGCGATGGTTCGCTGCTTCCGTTTGCCATGGTGTCGCCTTCGCCGTCCCATCAGCCGTCCTTGTTGCAAGGCTTCCCTTCGCGCGGGAGCGACGTCGCCGGGCCACCGCTCGCGGCGAACAATCCGGTGGCACGGGTCTTGATCGAATCATCCTTGCCGCATCTCGACAGGCCTTTCGACTACAGCGTGCCGGCCGAGTTGGACGGGACCGCCCTCGCAGGCGTCCGGGTCAAAGTCCGCTTCAGCGGCCAGGAACTCAACGGCTACGTCCTGGAGCGTATGGAATCGTCGGACGCCGGGCATGCCCTGACTCCGATTCTCAAAGTGGTCTCAGCCGTCCCGGTGCTGACTCCGGCGTTGCTGGAGCTTGCCTCCAGTGTCGCGGCCCGCTACGCCGGCACGCTCAGCGATGTCCTCCGCACCGCCATTCCGCCCCGTGTCGCGCGCCTGGAGAAGCAGCACCTGTCCGGCGTATCTCTCTTGGAGGAGCCAGGGGAAGGCAGCAAGAAGCGCAGCGGGTCCGTACAGGGCTCCGCTAAGCGGGCGCAAGCGGCGTGGGCTTCCTACGCCAACGGGGCGCCTTACCTGCAACACCTCGCCGGGGGTGGCTCACCCCGTGCCGTCTTGACTGCGACACAGGGTTTTGGAGCCGCCGGCTGGCCCGAGCTTGTGGCGTCTGCGGTGGCGGCAGTCCGCTCCTCAGGGCGGGGCGCCGTCGTCGTCGTTCCCGACTACCGTGATCTCGACCGCATGGAGGCGGCGCTGCGCGCTGTCCTGCCACCAGGAGACGTCGCGCGGTTGACGGCGGACGACGGCCAGACACCGCGGTACCGGAGCTACCTTCGGCTCCTCAGCGGCGCCGCCAAGGTGGCAGTGGGTACCCGCTCCGCTGCGTACGCTCCGGTGCAGAACCTGGGGCTGGTGGTGTGCTGGGACGACGGCGACGACCTCCACATTGACCAGCGCGCCCCTTACGCGCACACCCGGGAAATCCTGCTCTTGCGTTCCGAACAGGAATCAGCGGCGTGCCTCATGGCCGCGCATAGCCGTAGCACAGAGCTTCAGCGGCTTGTCGAAGGCGGCTGGGCTGTGCCCGTGGAAGCTCCCCGGCAAGTCGTCCGAGCCAGGACGCCCCGGGTGCTCAATACGGCAGACAGCTTCGAGCAGGAACGCGACCCCCTGGCGAAGATCGCACGATTGCCCGGTGCCGCTTGGCGGGCCGCCAAAGAGGGACTGGAACGCGGGCCCGTCCTGGTGCAGGTGGCCCGGGCCGGCTATGCCCCGTCCCTTGTCTGCGAGGATTGCCGCGAAACCGCCAGGTGCAACAACTGCCAGGGACCCCTCGCAATCGCCGGTCAATCAGCCCTGCCGCAGTGCCGCTGGTGCTCCACCCCGGCCCCGGAATGGCGTTGCCGGCATTGCGGCGGAGGCCGACTCCGCAGGGGGGCGGCCGGTGTGCTGAGGACCGCGGAAGAACTGGGCAGGGCTTTTCCAGGCAAGGCCGTCGTGACGTCTTCGGGGGACCAAGTCAAAGCCACGGTATCCGATGCCCGTGCCCTCGTGGTCGCGACTGTTGGCGCTGAACCGGTAGCCGGCGGGGGCTACGCGGCGGCGCTGCTCCTGGATGGCAATTCGCTTCTGCGCAGGGAAAACCTGCGCGCCGGTGAGGACACGGTACGGCGATGGTTCAACGCGGCGGCCCTCGTACGGCCCGCGAACGAAGGCGGACTCGTAGTCATCACTGCAGACGACACCACCGCGACGGGCGCGTTGTTGCGCTGGGACCCTGCGGGATATGCCTCCCGCGAGCTGGCACTCCGGCAGGAACTCCAGTTGCCGCCGGCAGTCCGGATCGCCTCAGTGACAGGCAAGCGGGCCGACGTCGTGCACTTCACCGAAAGCCTGGCCGAAACTATCCAGCTGCGAACCGCGGGCCCCGCGCCGGTCTCCCTCACGCTGTCTGCGCAGCGTGCGGTAGAACAGGAACGCGATCCGGACGTCCGGACACTGATCTTCATTCCCTATGCACAAGCGGTGGAGGCAACGCGTGCCATGCGGGCCGTCAAAGCCGCCAGCGCGGCGAAGCGCACCTCGGGACCCGTGCAACTGCGGCTTGACGGAGTCGACGTCCTCTAGCGTCGCTTGGGGCTGCGCATCGCAACGATCTCTTCGGCCACGGCCAGCAGTTGGCGGGCCGACTCGTCCCAATTGAAATCAGCGGCGCGTTCCACGGAGCGGCGTGAGCGCGCCTGCCACAATTCCGTGTCTTCAAGGGCCTTGACTGCCGCAGCAAATTCGCCCGGCGATTCGGGGTGCACGTAACTCACCGCATCCCCGCCGACCTCACGGAAGATGGGGGTGTCACTGGCGATCACGGGAGTGCCAAGTGCCATCGCCTCAACCAGGGGCAGCCCATAGCCTTCTGCCTTGGACAGGCTGACGAGGGCGGTAGCCCGGAGTAGGAGGGAATCGTATTCGGCATCCGTGACGCCGTTGTGGAACTCGACCTTCGCGCCCGGCGGGACCAAGGGCTCCAGCTCGGCGCGGCGCTGGGGGGTGATCCGGCTAAGCAGGTGCAGGGTGAATCCGGGCAGTTCGGTCATTCCCTGGATCATGGTCTCCACATTCTTGTAGGGCATGAACGAGCCCATGTAGAGCAGGGACTTCTCGGCGCCGGCTGCGGGATCGCGCGGCGTCTGGCCTGGCTGAGGCGCGTTGCCCACGATCCGGACCGGGCGGCGGGTCAAGTTGAACTTCGCCATAAGCGACTCGGTGGTGTGGCTGATGGTGGCAACGATATCGGCCCGGTTGAGAAGCAAGCGCTGCGGCCAGTAGGCCTTGTGGTAAAGCCGCCAGAGCAACCGCACTGGTGCGGGCAGGAAGCCCGGAGGGGCCGGGTGCTCATAGTAGATGAGGTCGTGCAAGGTCAGGACCAGTCCGTACTTGCGGCCCCAGGTGCCCATGGTCTGCATCGGGCAAACCACGACGTCGGCCTCGAGCTTGTTGACTTCGCGCGCCACGAACAGTTCGCGCGGGGACAGCGGGCTGGTGATGTGGACATAGGGGACATCCGGCAGGAGCGCCAGCTGGCGCTTGTCGCTGATGAGCATCGTGACGTCCGCGATCTTGGACGTCGCCGCTATGAGGCTCGATCCGTAGCGGCTGATCCCGTCATGATGGTCCGTGCGGGTGAAGCGGGCATCTATGACGATTTTCACGCGGGGTGTTCCTCCAGGAAACTGCGGATGGCGGCGGCGGCCGGCGCCGGTGTCTCGTAGTGGATCAAATGCCCGACGTCGGGAATCACTTCCAGCGCGCCGTCCGGGAGCAGCTCCAACAGCTTGTGCTGGTCCTTGAGCAGGGCGATCTCGTCTTTCTCGCCTGCCACCAACAACACGGGAAGGTCCAATTGCCCGGCGACCTCGGCCACATGGCTGGACACCGAAGCCCGGAAAGACTCCAGGAGGCTCGCGCGGTCGGCGAACGCGGAGAAGTACGCATCGTGCTGGCCATGGACGAAGGCCCGGAGTTCCTTGTCCCGGGTCTTGGCCATCGCGGCGCTCATGACGCGGACAATGAGGCGGCTGCGCAGGACGGCGAGCCCCAGCCGGCGCGGGAGCTTGGCGGAGACCTGGTAGTACAGGACTGCCAGCTTGGTCATGAGGCCTTTGGGACCCTCAAGCGCGGGAGCGGCGATGGGATTGACCAGGATCAGCGGACGGATGGCTCCCGGATTCGCGGCGGCGAAATGGCTGGCAACAATGGATCCGAAGGAGTGCCCGAGGAGAACCGTGTCCGCTCCGAGGCCCAAGGCCGCCATGAAACCGGTGATGAACTTCCCGTAGCGTTCCACGGTGTGGGGGTCTCCGGCGAAAGGCTCCGAGCTGCCAAAGCCGGGAAGGTCGGGCATGATGACACGCATTTCCGGCAGGTGGTCTACGACGCGGAGCAGGCCGTGGTGATCGCCGCGGAAACCGTGGATGACCAGTATGGTCCGGGTATCCGCGGTCACTGTGACCGGTTCGTAGCACCAATAGGCGACATTGCTGCCGTCGAGGTCGATGTCCGAGGCACTCGTCCGGGCGGCCAAGGCCTTGCTGAAGAACTCCCGTGGGGAGGTTGGTGCGGGTTCGGGGGAGTGGTTCGTGTCCACTTGTTCCATTCGGCAGGTCCTAGTTGACGTTGTCCGGGTGTGACCCAGTGCGGTGGTGGCGTTCGAGGGCGGCCAAGCCATCCATGTCATCGGCGTCCAGCTCGAAGCCGAAGACATCGAAGTTCTCCTGGATGCGTGCCGGTGTGCTCGCTTTCGGGATGACGATATTTCCCAGTTGGAGGTGCCAGCGGATGATGATTTGCGCAGGTGTCTTTCCATATTTTTCCGCGAGGGCCCGAACTGCCGGATCCTGAAGGACCTGGCCGCGGCCCAAGGGGCTCCACGCTTCCGTGCGAATGCGCAACTGCTCGTGGAGGGTGCGGAGCCGGGTCTGCTGCAACCAAGGGTGCAGTTCAATCTGGTTCACCGCCGGAACCACTTCGGCTTTTTGCATGAGCGCTTCGAGATGGTCCGGCTGGAAGTTGGAGACGCCGATCGCACGCACCCGGCCTTCGCGGTACAGGGTTTCCATTGCCCGGTAACTTTCCTGGAACAAACCGCGCCCTGCGCAGGGCCAGTGGATCAGGTACAGATCGACGTAGTCGAGGCCGAGATTGGCCATCGAAGAATCGAAGGCACGGAGCGTGGAGTCGTAGCCCTGGTCGTCGTTCCAGAGCTTCGTGGTGACAAAGACGTCTTCGCGGGAGAGGCCGTGGGTGCCTTCCCCGGAGCCTCCCGTGTTGCTGTCCACTCCGGGCGGGGGAATGACCGCACTGCCGATGCCCCGGCCGACCCCGGTCTCGTTGCCATACATGGCAGCTGTATCGAAGTGCCTGTAGCCGGCGCCCAGCGCAGTGGCGACCAAAGACGTGGCGTCCGCCGGCGGCACCTTGTAAAGCCCGAACCCCAACTGGTCAATCAAGACACCGTTGTTGAGACTGAGCCGAGGCGAGGGTTTCATAGCCAAGACTCTACCTACCTCGATGCCGGGAATGTTTCAGGGTCGTTCAATTATTCAGGAAGGGCTGCCGAAACTGACCAGGCGCTTCGCCGTTGCCTCATCCAGGATCAGATCTGTGGCCAGCCTCGCTTCCAGAGCTCCGCGCAGCCCGTTGATCTTGGATGCACCCGAGACGACGCAGATGCGGCGGCGGACCTGCCTTAGTTGTTCGTGGCTTGGGCCGGTGGACCGCTCGTTGAGGGTAATGCCGTCGGAAGAGCCGTCGGCGCGGAAGAAGACGGTGGCAACATCGCCCACGACGTCCGAGCTGGCAAGCAGAAACAGGTCCGTTTCGTCGAGGTAGCCGCCGGCGTAGACGTGGCTGGGATAGTCCGAATGCACCGATCCGACACCGAAGATGGCAATGCTCATCCTGGCTTGGAGATCGAGCACGCGCTGGACGCTGCGCTCATTCCACATCGCGGTCTTCGTGGAAGCGTGGTCGAAGAAAGCGGGTACAGGGAACTGTTCCACCCGCGCACCATAGGCGATGCCGAAACGGCGCATGATGTCGCTCGCGTAGGTGATGCCGGTGGTCTGCATGTTGCCGGCGCCGTTGAGCTGCACAATAGTGCTGCCGTGCGTGATCTTGCGCGTCAGGTGCCTGCTGACTGCGCTGATGGTGGCACCCCAGGCCACTCCGATAATGGCGTTGGAATCGACCAGGGGACCAATGGTCCGTGCGGCCTGCGTCGCCACCCGGTCAAGGGTTTCCGCCTCGTTCAAGGTGTCCAGGACGGGCACCACATGCACATCGACGCCGTATTCGTTGCGGATCATACGCTCCAGTTCAGGGGCGGAATCCAGTGGACTGCGGATCTGGATCTGGACCAATCCCGACTCACGGGCCGAGGACAGCAGCCGGGAGACGGTTGAACGCGAGGTCCGAAGTTCGCGGGCGATGGCGTCCATGGTGAGGTCCTGCAGGTAGTACATCTGTGCTGCCCGGAGGGCGTCTGAATGTCGTGATCGTGGCATCTCAATTCCGTTCTGCACGTTTGTGCAACTAGCTTGATTTCATTTTCCATTCTTTCGAAGAATAGTTGTGCAAGGTGCGACGTCAAGTGATGCAGCGCACACACCAAAGCCCAAGGGAGCAGTTTTGGGATACACCAGCAATTCCGGTTCCGCAGCAGGATCACCCCGTCGGACCTCGGTTTCGGCACTTCGCGAACGGCCGCAAGCCCAGGTGTTGATCATCGGAGGCGGCATCAACGGCGTCGGCACCTTCCGTGATTTGGCACTGCAGGGCGTGGATGTCGCACTCGTGGAACGCGGCGATTACTGCCAGGGCGCCAGCGGAGCCTCATCCCACATGATCCACGGCGGCATCCGCTACCTCGAGAACGGGGAATTCCGCCTCGTCCAGGAATCCGTGGTCGAGCGCAACCGGCTTTTGAAGATCGCTCCCCATTACGTCAAGCCCCTGCAGACAACCATCCCCATCTTCAGCACCTTCTCCGGGATACTTTCCGCCCCCACACGCTTCCTCACGCACAAGCAAGGCAAGCCGAAGGAACGCGGCGCCTTCCTCATCAAGCTCGGATTGAGCATGTACGACTTCTTCTCCCGCGACGGCGGCAGCGTCCCCCGCCATCAGTTCCGTGGCAAGGAGAAGGCCTTGGCTGAGCTGCCGCGATTGCACCCCGGCATCAAATATGCAGCCACCTACTTTGACGCGTCCGTGCACAACCCGGAGCGACTGACCCTCGATGTGCTGCAGGACGGCGAAAAGGCAGGGATTGGGAGCGGCTTGCCGGGCGGCAGCGCCCGTGCCAGCAACTACGTCTCCCTTCTCTCGACGGACGCCGAATCAACCGGCACGGCCGGCGCTGTTTTGCTGCGCGATGAACTCACGGGCGAGGAATTCAGCTTCCAGGCCGACGTGATCGTCAACACCACGGGCGCCTGGGTCGACCTCACCAATGAGGCAATAGGTGCCGCGAGCCGTTTCATGGGAGGAACCAAGGGTTCCCACATTGTCCTGGACCATCCGGAATTGCTTGCCGCATGCGACGGCCGCGAGATCTTCTTCGAACACACGGACGGGCGGATCGTGCTGATCTACCCGATGGGCGACCGCGTCCTGGTGGGCACCACCGACGTCGAGGCCGACATGGCCCAGGATGCCGTCTGCACCGAAGCCGAGATCGACTACTTCTTCGACCTCGTCGGCCACGTCTTCCCCTCCATCAAGGTTGAGCGCAGCCATATCGTCTACAGCTTCGCCGGCGTCCGGCCGCTTCCGCGCCACGACGACACCCAGCCGGGCTTCGTATCCCGCGACTACCGCATCGAGCGAAGCGAGCGGAAAGCCTCCGGTGCTGCGGCCGCTCAAGGCGGCGAGGCCGCCGTCGTACTTTCATTGATCGGCGGAAAGTGGACCACTTTCCGGGCCCTCGCCGAACACCTGAGCAACGACGTTCTGCGCGAGCTGGGCATGGAGCGGAAGACCTCGACGGCGAAGCTCGCCATAGGAGGCGGCCAGGGTTTCCCGGACAGCGAAGACGGGATCCAGGACTGGGTCAAAAAGCACATGGCTCCCGGTCTCGGTGCCGACCGGGTCAGCGGCCTGCTTACCCGCTACGGCACCCGCGCCGAGGACGTCATCGCCTACCTCACGGCAGGCGAGGACCGGAAACTGCGCTCCACGAACGAGCTCAGCGTCCGGGAGCTCGAATTCATGGCGGTCAACGAACAGATCGGGCACCTCGTGGATGTCCTCATCCGCCGCACCTCGCTGGCCTTCCGGGGCCTCGTGACCGGGGAGCTCCTGAACGAAATTGCCGAAGTCCTCGCCACGCAGCTTGGTTGGGATTCAGCGAAGCGTGAAGTGGAAATCCAGCACGCACAGGAGGTGCTTCTACGTTTTCATGGCGTGACTGTTCACAGCCTCGTCGCATGAACGTAATGTACGTCACATCAGCTTGATTGTTCCGGCCAAGAAGCCTGGACACAAGGGTTGCGGTTCTCCGCTCCGCAAGGGAGACCCGCAACCGGGACGGCGCTAACAGACGCCGGCCCAACGGCCCCCACAAAACCTGCAGGGCTGACAACAGAAGAAAATGAGGAGTCAAAGATGTCTCTCGGAATTGTTTTCCTTTCCGAAGTGTTCGGAACCGGAATGCTTACCCTGCTTGGCTGTGGCGTTGTGGCAAACGTCGCTCTCAAAGGCACGAAGGGTAACAGCGGCGGGTTCCTGATGGTGAATTTTGGCTGGGGCATCGCAGTATTTGCCGGCGTATACGTAGCGGCTATGTCCGGTGCGCACCTGAATCCGGCGGTCACGCTTGGTCTCCTGGTTGACGGCAAGGCCGAGTTCGCCCCCGGGGTGGCCGTGAGTGCGGCATCCACGTTCACCTACTTCGGTGGAGAACTGCTCGGCGCCTTCCTGGGCGCTGTCTTCGCCTGGCTCGCCCACAAGCAGCACTTCGACGCCGAGCCATTGGCAGCCAGCAAACTCGCCGTATTCTCCACGGGACCGGCCATCCGCTCGTACCCCTGGAACCTCGTTACGGAAATCATCGCCACGTTTGTGCTGGTCTTCGTGATCCTGACCTTCGGCGGCACTCCCTCCGGCCTGGGCCCGCTCGCGGTGGCATTGCTCGTCGTCGGCATCGGCGCCTCCCTTGGCGGCCCGACGGGCTACGCGATCAACCCCGCCCGTGACCTCGGTCCGCGTATCGCCCACGCTATTCTGCCGATCAAGGGCAAGGGCTCCAGCGACTGGGCCTACTCCTGGGTTCCGATCCTCGGCCCGCTCCTGGGCGGGACCATCGCCGGACTCGTCGCCCACTCCATACCGATCATGGCAACCGTCGCCAAATAGCAAACCGCTCAGAAACTTATCCCGCAACCACCAAAGCAAGCAGACAAGGACGTCAAAATGTCGCAATACGTCATCGCCATTGACCAGGGAACCACCAGCTCGCGTGCCATCGTTTTCGACCACTCGGGAAACATCGTTTCCTCCGGCCAGATGGAGCACGAGCAGATCTTCCCCCAGGCCGGATGGGTGGAGCACAACCCGGTTGAAATCTGGGACAACACCCGCGAGGTCATTGGCTCGGCGCTCTCCAAGGCGAACCTGACCCGGCACGACATCGCCGCCGTCGGCATCACCAACCAGCGCGAAACCACCGTTGTGTGGGACAAGAACACGGGCGAACCCATCTACAACGCGATCGTCTGGCAGGACACCCGCACACAGCCAATCGTGGACGAGCTGGGCCAGGACGGCGGTCCCGAGCGCTTCAAGCAGAAGGTCGGCCTGCCCTTGGCCACCTACTTCTCCGGCACCAAGATCAAGTGGATCCTGGACAACGTTGAAGGTGCGCGGGCCAAGGCTGAAGCCGGGGACCTCATCTTCGGCAACACCGACTGCTGGGTCCTGTGGAACCTGACAGGCGGCGTCGACGGCGGCGTGCACGCCACGGATGTCACCAACGCCTCGCGCACCATGTTCATGGACCTCGACACCTTGCAATGGGACCAGGAAATTCTGGACGTGTTCGGTGTTCCGCTGTCGATGATGCCCGCCATCAAGTCCTCCTCCGAGGTCTACGGCACGGTCCACACATCGCAGCTACTGCGCGAAGTGCCCGTCGCAGGCATCCTGGGCGACCAGCAGGCGGCAACCTTCGGCCAGGCGGCGTTCCAGGCGGGCGAAGCTAAGAACACCTACGGCACCGGCTGCTTCCTGATCTTCAACACGGGCGAGGAAATCGTCCACTCGAAGAATGGCCTGCTGACCACGCTCGGCTACAAGCTGGGCGACGCCAAGCCGCACTACGCATTGGAAGGTTCCATCGCTGTCACGGGCTCACTGATCCAGTGGCTCCGCGACAACCTCGGCCTGATCAGCTCCGCTCCCGAAGTGGAGACACTGGCGGCTGGCGTCGAGGACAACGGTGGCGTCTACATCGTCCCCGCGTTCTCCGGCTTGTTCGCCCCGTACTGGCGCGCCGACGCCCGCGGTGCCATCGTTGGCCTGACCCGTTTTGCCAACAAGGGCCACATCGCCCGCGCGGCCCTGGAGGCCACCGCCTTCCAGACCCGCGAAGTGCTCGACGCCGTCAACGCGGACTCGGGCGTTCCGCTGACCGAGTTGAAGGTCGACGGCGGCATGGTCGCCAATGAGGCGCTCATGCAGTTCCAGGCCGACATCCTGGGCGTGCCCGTGGTCCGTCCGAAGGTCGTGGAAACCACGGCCCTCGGTGCTGCCTACGCGGCCGGACTCGCCGTCGGCTTCTGGAAGGACCTCGGCGAACTCAGCTCAAACTGGGGCGAAGACAAGCGCTGGGAGCCACAGCTTCCGGCCGAAGAGCAGGAGCGGCAAATGCGCCTGTGGAAGAAGGCTGTGACCAAGTCCATGGATTGGGTGGACGAGGACGTTAAGTAGGTCTCTCGTTTCCTGTTCGCGCCGCACCTAAGTTAGGGGCCGCCTCGCCTGTTTCGATGGGGCGGCCCCTGCCCCGCCCGCCGAGTTAGCCCTACTCGCCCCGAAAAGGGGCCGGTAACTCCCGCCCGCCCGCTTCGCGGTGCCCACCACACCATGGCGGGGAGTCACCGGCCCCTTTTCTCCGGGGCTGCTCACCCACGCGAAATGCGGCCTCCTTCAACCTTCACCTACACGTAGCGCCCCTTGAAACCACGCCATGGGCTTGGTGCGGTAAGGTGGCTTTATGCGTGCGATCCTTCTGCTTAGCTAGCCGCCCGGTATACGTCGATTTAGACCATCGCGAACCGAGCGGCCGCCCCTCCTTGCCGAGGGGCTTTTGTGTGTCCGGGACCTTCCGGGGCCCGGAGCAGGAGGCAAAACCGTCATGGAAGAACAGAAGAGGGCAGCAGTGAGCGTTCAGCCGGAGACAGAAACCGGAGCACAGTCAACAGTGGCAGGCGAGACGCCCGAGGAGGGTGTCTACAGCTTCGCATCGATGGAGGCCAAATGGCCGCAGGTCTGGGAAGACCTCAAAGTCTTCACTCCTGTCGACGACGGCTCCCGCGAGCGGCGCTATGTCCTGGACATGTTCCCCTACCCTTCGGGCGACCTCCACATGGGCCACGCCGAGGCTTTCGCAATGGGCGACGTCGTGGCGCGGTACCTCCGCCAGAAGGGTTTCGACGTCCTGCACCCCATCGGCTGGGACTCCTTCGGCTTGCCGGCCGAGAATGCCGCCATTAAGCGCAACGCCCACCCCAGCGAGTGGACGTACGCCAACATCGATACGCAGGCCGCATCGTTCAAACGTTATGCAATCTCTGCCGATTGGTCCCGCCGGCTGCATACTTCCGACCCGGAGTACTACCGCTGGACGCAGTGGCTGTTCAAGCGCTTCTACGAGCGCGGACTGGCCTACCGCAAGGATTCCCCGGTCAACTGGTGCCCGAAGGACCTGACCGTCCTCGCCAACGAACAGGTAGTCAACGGCGCGTGCGAACGCTGCGGGACCCCGGTCACCAAGAAGTCCCTGAACCAGTGGTACTTCAAGATCACCGATTATGCCGACCGTTTGCTCGACGACATGTCCGAACTCCAGGGACACTGGCCCGAGCGCGTCTTGGCGATGCAGCGAAACTGGATCGGCCGCTCCGAGGGCGCGCACGTCCGCTTCGCGATCGAAGCCACAGACGGCCGCGCCGAACGCGAGGTCACAGTCTTCACCACCCGCCCGGACACCTTGTACGGGGCAACGTTCTTCGTCGTCGCCGCGGATGCGCACCTGGCGCTGGACCTGGTCACGCCCGAACAGCACGATGCCCTCATGGCCTACCGCGAAAAGGTGAAGGCGCTGTCTGACATCGAGCGCCAGTCCACTGAGCGCGAGAAGACGGGCGTGTTCACCGGCCGCTACGCCATCAACCCGCTCAACGGTGAGAAACTGCCTGTGTGGGCAGCCGACTACGTGCTCGCCGACTACGGCACGGGCGCCATCATGGCAGTGCCCGCACACGACCAGCGCGACCTCGACTTCGCCCGCGCGTTTGACCTGCCGGTGCGTCCGGTCCTGAACACCGGAGGGGAAGACCCGGCGGAAACCGGCATCGCGACCGCCGGAGAGGGCACCCTGATGAACTCCGGCGAACTGGACGGTTTGTCCAAGGCCGATGCCATCCCCGCAGCTATCGACATCCTGGAGAAGCTGGGCACGGGGGAGAAGTTCGTCAACTTCCGCCTGCGCGACTGGCTCCTGAGCCGCCAGCGTTTCTGGGGTACTCCGATCCCCATCATCCACTGCGCCGAATGCGGCGAGGTGCCTGTACCGGACGATCAACTGCCCGTCAGGCTGCCAGAAAACCTGCGCGGCGAAGCGCTGTCGCCGAGGGGCACGTCTCCTCTCGCCGCAGCACTGGAATGGGTCAACGTCGAGTGCCCCAACTGCGGACGGGCCGCCCAGCGCGACACTGACACGATGGACACCTTCGTAGACTCGTCCTGGTACTTCCTGCGCTTCGTTTCCCCGCACTACACCGAGGGACCGTTCGACCCGGCCAAGATCAACGACTGGATGCCGGTCGGCCAGTACGTGGGTGGTGTCGAGCACGCCATCCTGCACTTGCTGTACGCCCGCTTCTTCACCAAGGTCATCCACGATATGGGCATGCTCGCCGCGGACGAACCCTTCAGCGCGCTGCTCAACCAGGGGCAGGTCCTCAACGGCGGCAAGGCCATGAGCAAGTCCCTCGGCAACGGCGTGGACCTTGGCGAGCAACTGGACAAGTTCGGCGTCGACGCCGTCCGCCTGACCATGGTCTTCGCGTCGCCGCCAGAGGACGACGTCGACTGGGCGGACGTCTCGCCGTCGGGCTCCGCGAAGTTCCTCGCCCGGGCCTGGCGCCTTGGCCAGGATGTCGCAAGCGAGCCCGGCGTCGATGTCTCCACTGGTGACCGAGCGCTGCGCACCGTCACCCACAGGACCATCGCCGACGCCGCTGAGCTGTTGGACAACAACAAGTTCAACGTCGTGGTCGCCAAGCTGATGGAGCTCGTCAACGCGACCCGCAAGACCATCGACTCCGGTGCCGGTGGCACGGACCCCGCCGTCCGTGAAGCCGCCGAGGCCGTGGCAATCATCCTGAGCCTCTTCGCGCCATACACGGCCGAGGACCTGTGGAACCAGTTGGGCCACCCGGCCTCGGTCGCGAACGCTGGCTGGCCCTCCCACGATCCTTCGCTTCTTGTCCAGGACACCGTGACGGCTGTCGTGCAGGTCCAGGGCAAGGTCCGTGACCGTTTGGACGTCTCGCCGGACATCAATGAGGACGAGCTGCGGGAGCTCGCCCTCGCCAGCGAAAACGTACAGCGGGCACTCGATGGCCGCGGCATCCGCACGGTGATCGTTCGCGCCCCTAAACTGGTGAACATCGTCCCGGCATAGCCGGGAAACGGCCGCCGGCGCCTGCCGGCGGCCGGCCACCAGTTCCAGGAGGCTCCCTTGACGGACCGCGAACCACCGGCTTGGTTGTGGCTCAAGGAACGTTTGGCCCGACTTCGCCAGTCCACGACGCCAGGGCGCACCGGAACTGAGCCGGCGCCCGTCGTCGTGCGCACCGCCGTCGTCACCGACTCAGCAGCCGCACTCCCGGCCGAATGGGTCAAGACGTTCGTTGCCGACGGCCGCCTCGCCGTCGTACCGATGCCCGTCATGGTGGGCGAAGAGATCTACGGCGAGGGGGAGGACGACATCACCCAGATGCTCGCGCTGGCCCTGGCGGCGGGATCGTCCGTGAAGACTTCACGTCCTTCACCCGGGCAATTCGAACAGGCCTATCTCGCCGCCCTGCACCGCGGATTCGAAGCCGTCGTCTCCATCCACATTTCTGCCGGGCTGTCCGGCACCGCGGACGCCGCAAGGCTGGCTGCGCAACGCGTCTCAATCCCAGTCGAAGTCATTGACTCCCGCACCGTGGGAATGGCGCAAGGCATGGGCGTCCAAAGCGCGCTGGTTGCCGCCGCGGACGGCCGTTCGGCAGCCGAAGTCCGTCGCTTTGCCGAGGAGCGATTAAGCCGCACCAAAGTCTACTTCTATGTGCCGAGCCTTGAGCAGCTCCGGCGGGGCGGACGAATCGGCACTGCTGCGTCGTGGCTCGGAACAATGCTGTCCATCAAGCCGATCCTCGCGGTGGACGACGGCAAGATCGTACCGCTCGAGAAGGTGCGCTCGGCTGCCAAAGCCGTCGCCCGGCTTGAAGAAATCGTCGCTGCCGACGTCAATTCCCGGCCCGCAGGACAATCGCGGCTCGCCGTGCATCACTTCGGAAACCTGGCAGAGGCAGAGCGGCTCGCGGCCCGTCTCGGGGAGAAATGCCTGGGTTGCCCGCCTGCACAGATCAGTGCCCTGCCAGCCGTGTTGGCGGCCCACGCCGGGCTCGGCGTTTTGGCCGTCGTTGTCGGGGAAAGCAGTACCCCGGGCGCCACGACGCTCCCTGCGCGGAGCCGCCCGTAGCCTCGGTCAAGGTGCGCGGGCACACGTTTTGAGCGATCGCGTTATTTTGTCAGTGCCTCCTGGCTGAGTATTTCCGGATGGCTCACTGGGCCGGAGTATGCCCTGGCAGCCACGAATCCGGCGGGATCAAGAAGCCAGGAGGCCGGCGAAACGGCAACAAAGCACTCGGAGCTGCCCTGGGCAACGCGGCGATGGGCGCGGCCCGGACCAAAAACACCTACCTCCGCGAACGCTACTACCGCCTCGCTGCCAGACGAGGCAAACAACGAGCCATCGTCGCGATCGAGCATTCTCTGCTCACCGCGATCTGGCACATGCTCATGAACAACCTCGACTACCTCGAACTTGGACCCGACCACTTCACCCGACGCGAGCCCACCCACGTCATGCGCCGCATCACCAAACAAGCCAACGCACCCGGCCTGACCGTCCGTTTCAACCCCATCCATCAGACCGCAGCGGCAACCTGAAGCCATTCACCATCCATTTTCGAGTCAGGCAACGCCCATCCTGAGCGACGGCCTTATTTTGTCGTAGCCTCCTGGCAGAGTTATCCCATGGAAGCGATCGGATACTTCGACACCCGGCCGGGCCTTGCGTCCCGGGGGCTCTTCGGAGTGTCCCGCAGTTCCCGTGGTCCGCGCTTGGCCGAGGTATCGGGCGGCCTTCCGGACAGGCTGGCGTTGGTGGATCCACGCGATCGGGGCGGCCGGCGGGCCGTATTGGGCGGGACCGTGGCGGCAGTGAGGTCGCTGGCCGAAGAAGCGGCCGACGACGTCGGAGCCCTGGGTTTGCAGGAGGCTGTCGCGTTCGCGTCCGGGGTGGAGGAACTCTCCCGGACCCTGGATTATCTTCAGCTGCTCGCCGCGGCCGGGCTGGACCGGGCCCGGAACGATGAACCCGTCAGCCGGCCGGGCTGGACAACGGGCTGGGCCGCTGATGCGGATGCCGGCTCCGGCGTGGGCTGGACGTCCGTGACCGCGGCGGGCCCCGCGGGCGCGCAAGATGGTGCCGCCTGCTCGGTGCAGGCGGGAGCGGCCGGCTCCGAGCAGGCGGGGAGCGCACTGGGCGGTGAGTTCAGGTCCACGGCCGAGCACCTGCGGTCCTTGCTGCGCATCAGTGCCGCCGAAGCCAGGCGCCGGCTCGCCCTGGCGAGCGAGCTGCTGCCGGGCTGCGCCCTCACCGGGCAACGGGTCCCTGCCCGGCACGAAGAAACCGCCGCGGCGCTGGCCTCCGGGATGATCGGATCCGGTGCGGCCGGGATCATCACGATGGCCGTGGCGAAGGTGCGCCCGCTGTGCAGCCCGGAGAAGGCCGCGGAAATGGAACACGCCCTGGCCCGCACCGCGGAGGACAACGACCAGGACTTCCTGGCCAGGGTGGCCCGGCGCTGGGTCGAGGCGATCGACCAGGACGGCCCGGAACCGTCCGAGGAATCCCTGCGCCAGCACCAGGGGGCGTTCCTGCGCCGTCCCAAACACGGCCTGGCGCACGTGGAGATCTTCGCCACCGCCGAGCAATACGAACACCTGCTCACGGTCATGAACACCGCCACCAACCCCCGCACACCCCAGGGCACAGCAGCCCAGGGCACGGTTCCTGTCTGCGCTGAACCGTCCGCCGGTCCGTCCGGGGAACCAATCGGCGATTCGTCAGGCGATTCCTCCGGCGATTCCTCCGCCGAGGCGTCGGAGAATGCCGTGGCGCTGGAGCGGCGATCGCGGGCGCAGAAGCTCCTGGACGGTCTGGTCGGCGCCTGCCGGCTCGCCCTGGCCACGGGCTCCCTGCCCGCCACGGGCGGGCACCGCCCGCAGATCCTGGCCACTATCGACCACCGCGACCTCTTCCCCCAACACCACCGGCCTCCGCAGCCCGGGCAAGCTTTACAGGACGGGCAATCTTCCCAGCCCGGGCAACTTTCGCAGCCCGGGCAGCCCGCCCTGTTCGACCGGCCCCGGCAGGGCGGCGGCACCGGGTCGTTCACGTTCACCGGGCCCGTCCCGGCAGCGGAGTTGCGCAAACTCGCCTGCGACGCGGACATCATCCCTGTGGTCCTGGGCGGCGAGGGCCAGGTCCTGGACATCGGACGGGCCTCAAGGATCTTCCCGCCGCAGCTCCGCAAAGCCATCACCGCGCGGGACAAGGGCTGCGCCTTCCCCTGCTGCACCATGCCGGCGCCGTGGTGCGAGGCCCACCACATCGAGTACTGGTCCCGCGGCGGGCCCACGAGCGCCGCGAACGGCACGCTGCTCTGCAGCCATCACCACCACCTGATCCACAAGGAAGAATGGCACATCCAAGTCCAGGAAGGCGTGCCCTGGTTCATCCCGCCGCCCCACACCGACCCGCACCAGACACCCCGAAGAAACCACTACTTCCAGATATAACCCCGAAATTCGCCTCGTCCCGCGCCGCCCACTGATCCTCCACAGGCATCCTGCGGCGGCCCTGTCCACATAGCGCCATTCCGGGCTGCTGCTGCGGGCCTTGGCGTCCTAGGCTCGTGGATATGCCACGCAGGAATCGAGCCTCACCCGCGGACGATGCTGCGAGTGCCGCCCGGCTCCGATTCGCTGTTCGCCTTGCCCCACGGTCGGGCCGAGAGGCCGTCGCGCAGCCGTCGGACCACGACGCCGACGCCCCACCGGGCGCCCACAACAAAACAGAACCTCTGCTTCCATTGCAAACCTTGATGACATCCAGCTTTGGGATGGCCGATGTGGGGGAGCGGTCAGGCACCGATCAGTTGTCCGAAGAGGCAGGAACTCCATCGCGACTCCGGTGGCGCACCCCATGGCGCGTAGCCGTGTTGTTGGCGGTGCCTTGTTTGGTGCTGGTGGGCTGGTTCTTCTGGCAGTCCTGGTCCGGGCAGCCGACGATCGAGCCGCTCGTGCGAAGTTCACATGCGGGAGGAACTGCAGAAGCGGGTACGGGAAGCGGAAGAGGCGGTGTCAACGAGGCTACGGAACCACAGAATGGAGACCAGCTACTTACGGTCCACGTTGCCGGTGCGGTGAAGAGTCCGGGGATCGTCAGGGTGCCCGCCGGAGCACGGGTGTTTGACGCAATCGCTGCTGCCGGTGGTGCGGATCCTGCAGCCGAACTGAACAGCCTTAACCTTGCGGCGGTGGTGCAGGACGCCGCGAAGATCCACGTTCCGCGGACGGGGGAGGCGGCTCCTCCACCAAGCCAGGGCGCTGCTGGCGGGACGGTGGCCGGCGGCCCTCCAACAGCCGGCAGCACAGGAGCCGGGACTTCTGCCGGCGGAAAAGTGAATCTCAACACCGCCACGGCTGAGGAACTCGATGCCTTGCCGAAGGTCGGCCCCGTCCTGGCAAAACGCATCGTCGAATGGCGCGAGCAGCACGGTCCGTTCGCTTCGGTGGAGGACCTCGATGCAGTGGATGGCGTCGGTCCCAAGATGATGGAATCCCTTCTGCCTTTGGTGACGGTTTAAGGTGCATGGAGCCAAAGTGAGCACGGGCCGAGTGGACCTTCGGCTGGTCCCGTCTGCCATTCTGACGTGGGCTGTTTCCCTTGCGGGCGCCTATCTACCTTCGCTGTGGACGGGAGTCGTATGCGTGGCTTTGGGTGTCGCCGCGTGTCTTCTTCTCACCGCCCGGGCCGTGGCCCCGCGAAGCCTGAGGACCTTTCCTGCCACTCTGGCCGTCGCGTGCTTGTTCGGAGCGGCCGTGGCCGCCCATGCCGCAACGGAAGCGGGCCCGCGCCAAGACGGTCCGGTTGCCGACGCTGCGGCTACACGCGATTCGGTTGTCATTCACGTGCTGATCGTGGGTGATCCTCGCGAACTGGGCACGGATTCACGTGGGTCTGGACGCTGGGCCGTACCGGCCGAAGTAATCGATATTGCGGCCGACGGCATGCTCATCCGTTCCCGCACAAGAATTCTGCTGACTGGAGGCGAAGGCTGGAACCAGGTCGTCACGGGACAGGAGGTAAGAACCGCCGGAAGACTAAAGCCGGCAAAACCAGGACAAGTCGAGGCCGGTGTTCTTGCCGCCGTCACCCCACCCATGCGGCCGGACTCGCGGCACAAGCCGGACCCGGGGCACAGTCCTGAAGCTCAAAGCAACCCCGCAGCACTTGCCAGCATTCCCCAAGGTCCAGCGCAATTGAAAAGGCAATTCGCTTCGGCCGCCGAATGGATAAAGGGCGACGCCGCCGGGCTCCTGCCCGGGATGGTCACGGGCGACACCACTGGCTTGGACGAAAGCCTGGAAACGGCCATGAAGACCACCGGCACCACCCACCTCACTGCGGTCAGCGGGACGACCGCATGAGCTCCGTGGCACCAAAGTTGTTATAGGAGGTGGGTACCAAAATCCCCGGGATTACGCGGGTCCCGGCCTATCTGTGGACATCTTTGTGGCACAGCAAAGACCCACCTCATTAGTAACGTTGGTGGCATCATTTTTGCGGACATCGCCATCGCCTCGGACGCAGAGGGCCCTATGCCAGGCGGGCATTGCGGGCGGGACGGGAAAACCTCTTAGCCGTTGGCTGTGTGTGGCAGCCACCAAACTAAGAGGTCTTCACGTATTCACGATGTAAACGAACATCCTGACCCGTACAGCTCGTTCGCGGTCAGCTCAGGGGCGATTACCCGTCACTTCTGCATTCCAGGCTAACCAGCGAGGCCGTGGGTAGCTGTGCCCGGGGACACGGTCGCGGACGTGAGGACGGCCGTCTCCCGCTCGCCCTGCTGCACCTCGTCGAGTTCCTTGAGCGTGTATTTCTTGGTCTCCTTGGCGGTGAGGGCTGAGATTCCTGCCAGGACCATGAACCCGAGCGCGACCATGGACGGGCCGACCCAATCTTTCAGGTCGGGGCCAGCGAGTGCTGTCGAGAGAACGGGGCCGATGACGCCCGAGATGGCGAAGCCGATCTGGGTGCCAAGGGCGAGTCCGGAGACGCGCAGCCGGCCGGGGAACATCTCTGCGAAGAACGAGGGCCAGGACGCGTTAACCATTGAGTAAAAGAGGGAGTAGTTGATGATGCCAAACAGGAAGATCAGTGACCAGTTGCCGGTCGTGATTGACCACAGGTAGGGCACCATTGTGACGCCTACGCCGCCCGTTGCGATGAGGAACATCGTTTTGCGGCCGACCTTGTCCACAAGGAATCCTGCCAGGGGCGTGATTCCGAGGGCGATCACTGCCGAGACTGTGGTCGTCAGGAGCATGGTCGGCTTATCCAGCTTGTATCCGGCGGTCCCGAATGCTACCGAGAAGGTTTGCATCATGTAGCTTGTGCCCGCGATGAGCGCACAGAATACGATCCGCAGCACCGCGCGCCAGTGGAAGCGCAGAAGGTGCCTGAGGGGGGCAACATTCACCTTGGCGGCCTGGACCTTTACGAATTCGGGCGGCTCCTGGATGTGGCGGCGGATCAGGTATGCAGCGACGACTACGACGGCGGAGGCCCAGAACGGAAGCCGCCAACCCCAGGTCAGCAACTGCTCCGAGGGCATAGCGGCGACAGGGATGAAGACCAGCAGGGTGAGCAGCGTGCCCGAGGAGGAGCCCAACGTGGTGAAGCTTGCGAGGAAACCGCGTCGGCCCTCGGAAGCATGCTCCAGGCTCATGGTGATGGCACTGGGCTGCTCGCCGGAAAGGCACAGTCCTTGGATGACGCGGATCAGCACGAGCAGGATCGGAGCGAGAGGACCGATCTGGGCGTACGTGGGCAGGCACCCGATCAGGAAGGTGCAGCCGCCGATGCCGAACAGTGTGATCATCATGACGAATTTGCGGCCACGGCGGTCACCCATCGGCCCAAGGATGAGAGAGCCGATGGGGCGGACCGCGTAGCCGACCGCGAAGGTGATCATGGCGAGCAGCACGCTGACGCCCTGGGGCAACTCGGGCGAGAAGAAGAGGACGTTCAGAATCAACGCCGACGAGGTGCCATACACCGCGAAGTCGTAGTACTCCAATGTCGTGCCGATCCAGGCCGCGATTGCGGCCCTGACCGGGGTCTTCCCGGGAGGTGTGGTTTCTGTCATTTCGTCTCCGTTGGCGATGGGTGAACGGCGGCCTACGGCTACACGTGGGCTGGGAAAGAGATCTCGATTGAGAGCGTCCTATTGGTCCTGCTGCGGGCCCTCAGGTGCGACATCCTGTGTTTGTACGGCTTTGCGGACTGGCCCCCGACATCACGTTAACGTTTGCGGCGCGGGTCACACAAAGACGGCTTTCCTGTCCCTACATAGCGATTTCCTATGGAGGATTTCGAAAGGTGGGAGACCTTGGACAACCGGAAGCTCGAAGAGGAACGGGGACGCCGCGGATCTGCCTTCACTTCATATCGTCTACCTCGTGGGTAAGTGGCCTGCACCCGGCTGTGGTGCAGGGCGAGCACCTCAGTGCTCGCGTGGGCGTAACTGGTTCCGCACGACGTCGGCGAGTGAGTATCAGGTCGTGAACCTGCAAAAGTCTCAGTGGGGCAGCGGAAGCTTCTATCTCAACCTTGGCTGGGACCCGGCGGTCTCTGTTGGTGAGTTTCGTCCGGAAAACCTCTGCCTTCTCAGTCTTCGAACCGAAGAAGCCGATGTCATTGCCTCAATTGATTTTGTGAGACCTGATGGGTTGGTGGCTCGGGTTCTTCCTGGAACTATCCTGCTCGACGCCGAAATGAGCGGTCGCATGCCCGTGGAATCCTTCATCAAAGAGCTCACTGAAGTCGCCATAGTACTCGCTGAAAATCGGGCGGATAGGGCTTACAAGGGCGGCCTGGTCGCGTCGGGTGCCCGGCGGGAGCGTGGCGATTTAGGGGTGGGTCTGGTCAACGGCTTGAGGGTGGGCCCGGCGTTTCTGGTGCTCTGAGCGCCCGGTAGATGCTGGCCATGCTGGGGTTGCGGCCTTTGTGTTTGCCGTTGCGGATGATCAGGTCGAGGCGGATGTCGTGGAGGGAGTCGCCGTTCGCGCGGCGGCGCAGCAGGGTGTGCAGCATGTCCTCGGTGATGACCGGGGGCCGGCCGCCGTTGTTTCCCTTGCGGGCGGCCGGGTTGAGGCCTTCGAGGGTGGCTTCGCGGATGTTCTCGCGTTC